>NZ_JBWKAJ010000012.1:0-257513 GCF_056437585.1 Streptomyces sp. NPDC042364
GAGCCGACAAATCCGAAACAGGACAGTCAGCGACGTCAGTCAGAGGGTGAGTCAGGCTCATCAGCAGAACCACCAGTCACATGATCACTGTCAGACCTCGACCAGCACCTTCCCCCGGCTCCCGTCCCGGTTCACATAGAGGCTGCGGTACGCGTCCGGGATGGCGTCGAAGCCGGTGTGCACGGTCTGGTGGTAGTGGATCTCGCCGCTGCGGACCAGCCCGCCCAGTTCCCGGTGCATCTGCGTCAACAGCGGCTCATGGAACCACTCCTGGGCGAAGATGCCGCGGATCGTGGTGCGCGGGAACATGATGTACGGCAGCAGCCGGGGCCCGGTCAGGTCACCGTTCACCGTGGTGGCCCACTGCCAGCAGACGGCCACCTGGCTGTCCACGTTGAGCATGGTGAACACGGCGTCGGTGACGGTCCCGCCCAGGTTGTCGAAGTACCGGTCGACCCCGTCAGGGGCGGCGAGCAGCAGCGCCTGCCGCACCTTCTCCGCGTCGTCGCCCTGTGCATAGAGCACCACCTCGTCGAAGCCGAGCCCGCGCAGATACTCGATCTTGCCCGGTGAGGCGGTGGTGCCCACCACCCGGGCGGCGCCCGCGCGCTTGGCCAACTGGCCCACCAGACTGCCGACCGAGCCGGAGGCGCCGCTGACGACCACCGTGTCGCCGGGACGTACCGTCATGAACCTGGTGAGCGTGCCCCACGCGGTCATCCCGGGCGCGCCCATGATGCCGAGCGCGGTGGACAGCGGCAGCCGCTCGTCGTACGCCTCCGGGTCCAGCCGGCGGTAGGCGGGGAAGACCATCGGGAAGGTACCCGTCCGCCACACCTCCTCGGCGCCGTTGTGGACGACGTGGCTGCGCCAGCCACCGAAGCCCTGCACCAGGTCGCCGACCTCGAACGCGGCCTCAGGCCCCGCCTGGAGCACCTCCATCACGGAGTCCGCGCCCATGTGGTGGCCGATCGGCGTCTCCAGCGCCAGCCCGTTCTGATACGGGTCGACCGAGACGTACCGGGTGCGCAGCAGCATCTCGTCCGGGCGCAGGTCGATCTCCACGTCCTCCACCGTCTTGTGGAAGATGCGTCCGACGTCCGGGACCCCGCCCAGGTGTTCACGGACGACCCACTTCTCGATCCTCATGTCAGTGCTCCTGTCTCGTTGTTCGCGGGATCGCCTGCCGCACCGCCACCGTCGGCCGTCGGCGCCCGTCGCGGTGGCGGCGGTCCGCCGACCGGGAGGACCACATGGGTCGGCGGCGGGGCGCTCCGGTCGATGTCGGCGGTGAAGTCCAGGCCGTCGTCCCGGCAGATGAACTGCATGACGTGCCGGCCGGCGGCGGCCGCCCGGATCAGGCCGCCGATGGTCGCCCAGACCCCGGAGAGGTAGAAGTCCGACAGGCCGGGCAGCACCGGGCCGCTGCGCCTGATCTCCTCCTCCATCGTCTCCGCGCCCTCCACGAAGGGGTTCCAGCCCGGGAAGGTGCCGTCGTAGACGCCCGTGTAGCGGACCTGGGTCAGCGGGGTCGAGACGTCGGCGACGGCGACCGCGTCCCCGAAACCCGGAAACCGCTCGTCCAGGAAGGAGACGATGCCGTTGCGGACCCGCCGCTTCGCGGCCACGTACTCCCTGCCGTGCCGGACCGGCAGGGTGTGCAGCTCCTGACCGCGCCGCACCCGGGAGGACCGTTCCGGTCCCTCGTGCAGCTCGCGCCAGGGGCCGATGTCGGAGAAGTACGTCGCGAACACCACGGTGGAGTCGCGAGGCGCCAGCTCCGGGTAGTGCCGGGTGCGGAACTGCACGTTCATCGACGGGCAGCGGATGCCGGTCAGTTCGCTCGCCTGCCGCTCCGTCAGCAGATAGGTCGTGCACGGGTCGCCCTCCGGGAAGGGCCTTCGCAGCCCGAGGAAGAGGGACACGTAACCGGGTGACAGCTGGCCGGGCTGGTCGATCAGCGAGGTGTAGAGCCTGCGGTAGGTGTCGTTGAGATACCTGCCCCCCAGCAGCTTCATCACCGTGGTGTGGCCGTCGGCCGCCGAGACCACGATGTCCGCGCGGAACTCCCGGCCGTCGCTGAGCCGCACGCCCACCGCGCGGTCCCGCTCGACCAGGATCTCCTCGACCCTGGCGTTGTAGGTGATCGAGCCGCCGAGCCTGCGGTACCGCTCCTCGACCGACCGGGCCAGCCCGAGCGAACCGCCCTCCGGCACGCCCGCCGCGCGATTGGCGTGCGAGGCCAGCTGGAAGTAGAACGGCAGCACCGGGAAGGCCGGATGCTTCTCGTAGAGGATGAAGTTGAACGCCTCACGCAGCAGCGGGTCGCGGAACCGCTGCGCGTAGTCGGTCATCAGCACACCGATCGACTTGCGGATGGTGTTGAAGTACGGGATGAAGGCCGCCATCATCCGCCAGCGCTCCCACCGGCCCATCAACCCGACCGGCTTGAGGAACGGGTAGACCGCCAGCGCCTTCCGGAAGGTCCGGACGCCCGCGCAGAACTCCCGGATCGGCGCGGCGTCGGCCGGTGAGATCGAGAGCAGATGCGCCTGAAGCCGGTCCGGGTCGGAGTAGAAGTGCACCGCCCTGCCGTCCCGGCCCCGGACGATGTTGAACACGTCGAAGTGCCGCATCTCCTTGCCCTGGAGCGCGCCCAGTTCGAGCCAGATCTGGTACATCTCGTTGCCCGGCCCGTTGCCGAGGAGCCAGCTGACACACCAGTCGAAGGTGAAGTCGCTGCGGTCCCAGCCCGTGCACGAGCCACCGGGGATCTCGTGCATCTCGAAGATCTGGGTCCGGTAGCCGTTCATCCGGGCGTAGCACCCGGTGGAGAGACCGCCGAGACCACCCCCGATGATGATCATGCTCTCTCGCCGGCGGCCGGTATCCGTGTCCGTGCCGGCACCCGTGCTCCTGCCGGAGTCCTTGCCTTTCTGCCCCGCCAATGTGCTCGCCTTCCTCGTCGTCCCTGTGGGGTGTGCCGGGTCGCGGTTCCCGTGCGAGGTCACCGGACGACCGGGAGTGTCCGGAGACCGCTGACCACCGCGTCCTGCTTCCCGCGGAGTTCGCTCCGGGGGACGGCCGGCCGCCGGCCGGGCAGCCGGTGCGGCACCCGGGCCAGGCCGAACCGAGGGCCGGCCGGGACCACCCGGACGTCCTCGTACCGCGTGACCAGCCAGCCCTCGTCGCCGTACGGCATCCGGATCCGGGCCGCCGCCCGCTCACGTGACACGGCGTGGCCGGGGTCGAGTTCGAGCCCGCGTGCGGCGAGGGGACAGGGGAGCGCGGGATGCCGGCCGGGCATGGGGGAATCCGTCTCCCGCACCGGGGTGGTGGGGGCGTGCGGGTGCCGTCGGCGCGGGCCGGGCGGACCGGTGCCGATGTCATGACGCATGGGGCGCGGCTCCGGTGAGGATCGACCGGGCGAGCCCGGCGTTGTGGGCGGAGAACTCGTGGTCGAGCATCTCGGCGTGGGCGCCGAAGCCCTGGACGACCGTCGTCCGGGTCGCCGAGCTGGCGTACCAGGCGCCGTGGTATCCGGACTCGTGGAGCGCGGTCTGCTCGGCGTCGGAGATCACGCCGATCTCCGCGGTGACCACCCCGACGTTGGGCGTCCGACTGCAGAAGCGCAGATAGTCGCGGGCCTGGGCACGGGTCTCCTCGGCGACCACGGCCGAGCCGGTGTGCCGCCGCAGATGCTCTTCCAGCTCCCGCTCGAAGGCCTCGACATGCTCGTCGGCGAGGTCGAAGGGCTCCGCGATGCGGTGCGAGTCCACGATCACCACATGGGACACGGCCCGGCCGCGCCGCTCCAGCTCCTTGGCCACCTCGAAGGCCAGGTTGCCGCCGAGCGAGTAGCCGAGCAGCGCGCAGGGACCCTCCGGCTGGAGCGATCCGACCAGATCGGCGTACGCGTCGACCTTGCCGTCCCCCGACACGTAGTTGAAGGCGACCAGCCGGTACTCGGGAAGGTGCTCCGCGAGCCGCCGGTACACCAGGCCGTGGCCGCCGGCCGGCGGGAAGCAGAACAGGGTCTGCCGCTGATCCCGGTTGAACCACAGGTACGGCCTGCCGCCCTCGATCCGGCCGGTGATGATGTCCTCGACGGTCCTGGCCATGCCGTGCAGGGTGGTGACCTCGAACAGCCGGCTCACCGGGACCGTGATGTTGAACTCGGTCTGCAGGCCGTGGACCAGCTCGATCAGCCTGATCGAAGAGCCGCCGCACTCGAAGAAGTCGTGCTGGAGGCCCGGCTTCTCGATGCCGAGCAGCGCCTGCCAGTGCTCGGCCATCCGGACCTCGTAGAGGGTGGCGGGCGGTTCGGCCGCCCGCTCCACGTCGTCCGCCGCGGGGGCGGGCAGCGCGGCGAGATCCACCTTGCCGTGGGCCGTGAGGGGCAGCTCGGGCACCTCGGTGAAGTGTGCCGGGATCATGAAGGTCGGCAGCCGGCCGGCCAGATGACGTCGCAGCCCACGCCGGTCGAGGGTCCGTCCGGGCGCCGGTACGCAGTAGGCGCAGAGCGCGTTCTCGCCGCGCCGGTCGGCACGGACGGTGACCACGGCCCGGTCCACCTCCGGCCACTCGGCGAGCCTGCTCTCGATCTCGCCCGGTTCGATCCGGTGCCCCCGCAGCTTGATCTGTGTGTCGGCCCGGCCGAGCAGATGGATCCGGCCCTGTGCGTCCCAGCGAGCGAGATCGCCCGTGCGGTAGACCCGGACCGGCTCCGTGCCGCCGGCACCGCCCAGCGGCAGGGTGGCGAACCGGCCGGCGGCCCGTTCCTCTGCGCCCGCGTAACCGAGTGCCACACCGCTGCCGCCGATCCACAGCTCGCCGCTGACACCGGGCGGGACCGGGCGGCCGTGCCGGTCCAGCAGATAGCAGGCGCTGTTCGGGAACGGTCGCCCGACGGGGACCATCCGGCCGGCTTCCAGTCCGTCCACCGGTCCCTCGAAGTAAGTGCTGTCGATGGTCGTCTCGGTGAGACCGTACGAGTTGACCAGCCTGGTCCTCGGCCCGCAGAGGGCACGCAGCCGCTGGTACTCCTCGACCTTCCACACATCCGAGCCGACCACCAGCAGCCGCATGAAGTCCAGCCGCTGCCCGGCCCGTTCGCAGTGCTCGGCCAGGACGCGGGCCACCGCGGGAACGAACTCCGCGGCGTCCACCCGCTCGGCGCGCATCACCTGATGGAGCCGGGCCGTGTCGAACAGCAGCTCCCGGCCGACCAGCACCAGCGTCCCGCCCGAGCAGAGCGCGCGGACCACGTCCCCGGTGAAGACGTCGAAGGGCGGGGCGGCCATCTGGAGGTGCACCCTGACATCGGTGTCCAGCCGGTACTCGGCGCGCCAGGCCTGGTACGCGGAGGCCAGGTTGCCGTGGGAGACCCGCACCCCCTTGGGCCGGCCGGAGGACCCCGAGGTGTGGATGACGTACGCGGGGTCCTCCAGGCCCACCGGTACGTCCGTGAAGGCGGTGTCCTCCGCGTCCAGTTCTCCCGTGGTGACCAGCCGTCCCGGCAGCTCGGCGAGCCGGCCGTCGTCCTCGGCGGTGACCAGCAGTCCGGCTCCCGCGTGCTCGACCATGTAGGCCAGCCGGTCGGCCGGGTCGCCGGGGGCGAGCGGGAGATAGGCGGCGCCGGTGCGCAGCACCGCGAGCAGGGCGACGATCAGCTCCGGTGACTTCTCCAGGCAGAGCGCCACCACCGACCCGGGCCCGGCGCCCAGCGCGCTCAGCCGGGCGGCGGCCCGCCGCGAGCGTTCGGCCAGTTCGCCGTAGGTGAGGCGGGCGGCCGGGCCGGGCCCGGCCGGCATCACCACCGCGAGCGCCGCCGGGTCGGCCGCCGCCGCCCGCAGGATCAGCTCGTGCACCGGCTCGTCGTACGCGACCCGGCGGTCCGCGCCGCTCCACCGCCCGAGCACCAGGGCCCGTTCCTCCGGGCCGAGCAGTTCGAGGCCGGTCGCCGCCCGCTCCGGGGCTGCCGTGGTCAGCGCCGTCAGCAGATTGACGTAGTGCCCGGCCAGCCGGGCCACCGTCTCCGGCAGGAAGAGGTCGGTGTTGTACTTGAGCACGCAGTGGAACCGGTGCTCCGACTCGTCCTCGTACGCGGACAGCGTGAGGTCGAACTGGCCTTCCTCCTCGGGCAGTTCGATGTACTCCAGCCGGTAGCCGTACTTCTCCGTGGCGACCTTGTGGTGGAGCAGGATGAACATCGCCTGGAAGACCGCCGAGCGGCTCGGGTCGTGCTGCAGCCCGAGCTTCTCCACCAGCAGCACGAACGGGTACTCCTGGTTGTCCAGCCCGCCCAGCACGGTGGTCCGCACCCGGTCCAGCAGGTCGGCCACGGTCGGCTCGCCGGCCAGCGAGACATACAGCGGCAGCGGGTTGACGAAGTAGCCGTAGACGCCGGCGAACTCCTCGTCGGTGCGGCCGGTCACCGGGCTGCCGACGATCAGGTCGTCCTGGCCCGAGTACGCGTGCAGCAGCAGGTAGTAGGCGCTGAGCAGCACCATGAAGACGGTGACGTTGTGCTCGCGGGCCAGCGCGTGCACCCGGGCGCTCAACTCCTCGTCCAGGACGAAGAACTCCGAGGCGCCGTTGTGGGTCTGCACCGCGGGACGCGGCTTGTCGGTGGGCAGTTCGAGGGCCGGCACCTCGGCCGGCAGCCGCGAACGCCAGTAGTCGAGCATCCTCGACGCCTCGCGCCCGGCCAGGAACTCGTTCTGCCGGTTGAGGAAGTCCAGGTAGCGCGCGGCGACCGGGGGCAGTTCGGGCGCCTCGCCGCGCCGTAGCCCCTCGTAGACCGCGAACAACTCCTCGATGAAGGTGAACGTGGAGATCGCGTCCGAGACGATGTGATGGACCGCCTTCATGATCACCCACCGTTCCGGGCCGCGCCGGAAGAGCCGCAACCGCACCAGCGGGTCGTGCTCCAGGTCGTAGGGCCTGCGGTACTCCCGGACGATCATCGCGTGGATCTCGTCCCAGTCCAGGTGCTCGACGTCGACGACCCCGAAGTCCGGCTCCACCGCCGCGGAGATCCGCTGCACCGGCCCGCCGTCGTCGAGCACGAAGTTGGCCCGCAGCCCGGGATGCCGCTCGACCATGCTCCGGAAGGCGAGGGCCATCAGTTCGGGGTCCAGCTCCACGCGGACCTCGACCGCGCCGCCGATGTTGTAGGCGAACCCGTCCGGGTCGAGCTGCTTGAGGAACCACAGGGCCTTCTGGTTCTGGGTCAGCGGGTACGCCGACTCGTCCTCGAAGCGTTCGACGCGGGCCCCGCCCGGGGCGGGGCGCTCCTCGTGGAGCAGCTCGGCCAGCGACTCGTACAGCTGGGCCACCAGGTCGGCGACCGGCGCGTTGCTCAGCAGCGCCACCAACGGGAGCGCGGTGCCGAGTTCGGTGGTGAGCCGGGCCCGCAGCTCCATCGCGAGCAGCGAGTCCAGGCCGAGGATGCCGAGCCCGGCGCCCGGTTCGACCTGTTCGGCCGGGACCCGGAGCACGGTGGCGACCAGTGCCGTGAACCACTCGGTGAGCAAGGTGAGGCGCTCGGCCTCCCCGCCGGCCCGCAGCGTCTCCAGCGGGCCGGTCGGCTCCGCGGCGGGGGCGGACTCCCGGGCCGCCGCGGCCAGGTCGGCCACCAGCGGTGGCGGTGCCGGATACCAGGAGAGGAAGAGCGGCCAGTCCACCACGGTGGCGATCAGCAGCTGGGCCCGGTCCTGGCCGAGCACCCGTTCCAGTACGGCCATCCCGGTGTCGGGGGCGAGTGAACTCATGCCCCGGCTGGCGCGGTAGTGGTCGATCAGCCCGAGTTCCTCGATCATGCCGGTGGCCCACGGGCCCCAGTCGAGGCTGAGGGCGGGCAGACCGAGCGCCCGGCGGTGGTGGGCCAGCGCGTCCAGGAAGGCGTTCCCGGCGGCGTAGTTGGTCTGCCCGGCGGTGGTCAGCAGTGAGGCGATCGAGGCGAACAGCACGAAGTGGTCCAGTGGTTCGCCGGCCAGCTGCCGGTGCAGGGCGAGGGCGCCGAGCACCTTCGGTCCGTACGCCGCGTCGAACGTCTCCCGGTCCAGCTCGCCGACCAGGGTGTCCCTGACCTGTCCCGCCAGATGGAAGACGCCGCGGATCGGCGGCCGGTCCAGCCGCCGGTACTCGGCCAGCCAGGCGGCCAGCGCGGACTCGTCGGTGATGTCCAGCCGTGCCGGGACCGGCTCGGCGCCCAGGGCCTCCAGCTCCCGCAGGAAGGCGACGCGCCGCCCCTCCGGGCCGGCCGGGTCGACGTCGCGCCACTCCTCGCGCGGCGGCAGCGGACCACGGCCGACCAGGATCAGCCGCCGGGCGCCGCGCCGGACGAGCGTGCGGCACAGCAGCCGGCCGAGCGCGCCGAACGCGCCGGTCACCAGGTACGCGGCGTCCGGGCGGAGCCGGGGCGGCAGTGGCCTGCTCAGCCCTTCGGCGCGGCGCAGCCGGCAGGTGAGCCGGCGGCCCTCGCGCAGTGCGATCTCGTCCTCGTCACCGAGGGCGAACTCACGCAGCAACGCGGCCGCCTCGTCGTCGGCGTCCCCGCCCGGTCCGAGGTCGACCAGCTTGCCGGGGTGGCCGGGCAGCTCCTGATGGCGCAGCACCCGGCCGATCCCCCAGGCGGGAGCGCCCAGCGGCTCGACCGGTTCACCGGCGACGGTGGCCTGCGCGCACCGGGTGACGATGTGCAGCCTGCTGCCCGGGAGTTCGGCGGACAGCACCGCGGCGAGGACGACCAGGCCGTAGGCACCGGGGGAGGTGTGGTGGGCGGGGTCGGTGGCGGGGTCGCCCGGCGCGGACAGTTCCGGCCGGTCGAGGTTCCAGAGGTGGACGACGGCCGCCGGGTCCGGCGTGCCGGACGCTCGGCCGTCGGCCAGCAGGCCGGCCAGATCGGCGGTGGAGCCGGGATCGACGACGGCCGGGCGGTCGCCCTCGGCGGGCCGGTACCCGGCGCCCGGCCGGACGAGCCGGCAACGTCCGCCGCGTGCGGTGATCCGCCGGGCCAGCGCCTCGGCGACGCCCTGCCGGTCCGCGAACACCAGCCAGTTGTCGGCGTGCCCGAGTGGCAGGCCGGAGGCGTCCGGCAGGCCGGGGGTGTCCGACAGGGCGGAGGCGTCCGACGGGCCGGGGGTGTCCGGCAGCTCCGTCCAGACGGGCTCGGCGAGCCAGCCGTCCATGGTCGCCGGGCCGACGGCCGTGGCGGCCCGCTCGACATCGGCGGCCCGGAACCCGGTGATCCCGCCCAGCGGTACGCCCTGCTCGTCGTAGACCGAGAGGTCGCCGACCAGTTCGCCGCCGGTGTCCCCGGTGACGGTGGCGTGCACCCACAGGGGGCGGTCGCCCACCGCGTCGAGCCTCACCTCCTCGATGGCGACCGGCAGCCGGATACCCGTGCCCGTGGGGCGGGCCGTCGCCAGCTGCGGGGTGAGCAGGCTCTGGAACAGGGCGTCCATCACCACCGGATGGACCTGATGGTCCGCTCCCCGGCCGGTGACCGCCGATGTCGGCCGTACCTTGGCCAGGGCTTCGCCGGGGCCGATCCAGACCTCCTCGATGCCCTGGAACGCCGGGCCGTAGTGGTAGCCGAGCGCGGCCAGCTCCGTGTAGCACTCCGGCCCGCTGAGATGGCGGACGGCCCGTTCGCGGAGCGCCGGGGCGTCCAGCGGCCGGTGCGGGCGGCGGCGCTGGCCCGGCCGGACGGTGCCGACGGCGTGCACGGTCCGCTCGGTTCCCCGCCCTGCGGGGGTGGCGACGGTGAAGCCGCCGTGCTCGGTCGAGAGGGTGAGCTGCACGGCGCGGCTCTCCTCGTCGGGCAGGAAGAGCGCCTTGCGCAGCTCGATGCCGGCCAGCGCGGCGTCGGTGCCCCCGGTCAGCGCGCGCACCGCCTGGACGGCCATCTCCAGATAGCCGGCGGCGGGGAAGAGCACGCTGCCCTCGATGCGGTGGTCCTCCAGGTACGGCAGCACCTCGGCGTCCAGCCGGGCCTCCCAGGCCGGCTCGGCGCCCGGCAGCCGGCGGCCGAGCAGCGGATGGTCCATCCGTCCCTGCCGGACGAGTGCGACGGGGCGGGGCTCGACCCAGTGCCGTTCCCGCCGGAACGGGTAGCGCGGCAACGGGACCGTCCGCCCGGCGGGCTGCAGCACGGACCAGTCGACCTCGACACCGAGGTTGTGCAGGGCGGCCGACGACGCGGTGAACGTGGCCCGCTCGTCCTCCTGGCGGCGGATCGACGGCAGGGTGCGCACCTCGGGGAGATCGGCCGCGGCGGTGCGGACGTCACCGGTCGGCCCGGTCGCCCGGTGCTCGATCGTCTCGGTGATCGACCGGCCGAGCACCGGGTGCGGGCCGACCTCGAGGAACAGCCGGTACCCGTCGTCGGCCAGCCGCTCGACCGCCTGCCGGAAGCGGACGCGGTCCCGGACGTTGTGCCACCAGTAGCCGGCGTCCAGCTCGGTGCCGCGCGCGGTGCCCTCGCGTCCGGTGAGATGGAGCGGAACCGTGGCCGGGCGTGGCTTGAGATCGGCGAGCGACTCCAGCAGCTCGTCCTTGATCAGTTCCATCCGGGCGCTGTGGTACGGCACTTCGACGGCCAGCGGGCGGACGAAGACCTGCTCGGCGGTGAGCGTGGCGGCCAGCTCGGCCAGCGCGGTCCCGTCCCCGGCGAGGGTGAGCGAACTCGGGCTGTTGACCGCGGCCACCGAGACCGCGTCGCCGTACGGGCGCAGCCGGCGGACCGCCTCGGCCTCCCCGAGGGCGACGGCGAGCATGCCTCCGCTGCCGGCCAGCCGCTGCTGGAGCCGGCTGCGGTGCACCACCACCTTGACCGCGTCGGCCAGGTCGTAGACGCCGGCCTCGTGAAAGGCGGCCACCTCGCCGGTGGAATGGCCGACGACGGCGTCGGGGCGGACCCCGCGGCTGCGCCAGAGCGCGGCCAGCCCGATTTGTACGGCGAAGTTGGCGGGCTGGGCGAGCCAGGTCTCGGCCATTCGGGAGTCCGCCTCGTCGGCGGCGAGTTCCTCGGTCAGCGACCAGTCGGTCAGCTCGGCCATGTGCTCGGCGCAGCGCTCGACGGCCTCCCGGTACACCGGCTCGGTGGCGAACAGTTGCCGGCCCATCGCCCACCACTGCGGGCCCATGCCGGTGAAGACCCAGGCCAGCCGCCGGTGCCGGGGCTCGCGGCGGTGGTCGGTGAGCACCCGGGGGTGCGGTTCGCCGCGCAGGTAGGCGGAGAGCGCCTCGTCCAGCGAGTCGCGGGCGGCGGAACCCCGGGAGTCGTAGACCACGGAGAGCCGCGCGTCGTGGTGCTGGCGTCGATGGGCCAGGGTGTGGCCGACGTCGGCCGGACGGGCCGGGGCACCGCCCCCCGCACCGGTCAGCTCGCCCCGGACACCGGCGGCCACCTCGGGGAGGGTCGCGGCCTCCCGGGCGCTGAGCGGGAGGACCGTCCAGAGGGGCTGCCCCGGGTCCTCCCCGGCCTCAGGGCCATCGGCCCCGGAGTCCTGCTGCGCAGGCACCCGGGGCCCGCGGCCCTCGGCGGTGGCAGTACCCTTCCCGGCCCGGTCCGCCTCCCCGCCCGGCTCGGCGAGTGCCGGTTCCGGCTCGGGCGCGGCCTCCAGCAGGACGTGCGCGTTGGTGCCGCCGAAGCCGAACGAGTTGACGCCGGCTCTGGCCGGCCCCCGGTGCGCGGGCCAGGGGGTGGGCTCGGTGGGGATCTCGTACGGCAGGGCGCGCGGGTCGATCGCCGGGTTGAGCCGCTCCAGGTTGATGTGCGGTGGGATCAGCCGGTGCTTCAGCGCCAGCGCCGCCTTGATCAGCCCGGCGAGGCCGGCCGCCGACTCGGTGTGCCCGATGTTGGTCTTCACCGAGCCGACGTAGCAGCGGTCTCCGGGCCTGCGGCCCACCGCGAGGGCCCGGGCCAGCGCCGTCGCCTCGATCGGGTCGCCGACGGGTGTGGAGGTGCCGTGCGCCTCGACGTACTGGAGGCTGCCGGGGGCGATCCCGGCCTCGGCGCAGACCCGTTCGATCAGGGCGACCTGGGCGTCCGGGTTGGGCACGGTGATGCCGTGGGTACGGCCGTCCTGGTTGACGCCGCTGCCGATGACGACGGCGTGCACGGGGTCGCCGTCGCGGACGGCGTCGGAGAGCCGCTTGAGGGCGACGACCGCGACACCCTCGGCGCGGACGTAGCCGTCGGCGGCGGCGTCGAAGGTGCGGGAGCGGCCTTGCGGGGAGAGGAAACCGCCCTTCGTCTCGGCGATGGTGTACTGCGGCGCGATGTGGAGCAGGGTGCCGCCCGCCAGTGCGAGGTCGGTCTCGCCGCGGAGCAGGCTCTGGACGGCCAGGTGGACGGCGACCAGGGAGGAGGAGCAGGCGGTGTCGAGGGAGACGCTGGGGCCGCGGAAGTCGAAGCAGTGGGAGATGCGGTTCGACACCATCGTCATCATCGTGCCGGTGGCGGTGTGCGCGGCGAGCGTGTCGAAGGAGAGGTCGGAGAACTGGACGATCTTGTAGTCCAGGGTGAACGCCCCGACGTAGACGCCCACGTCACGGCCTGCCAGCTCGGCGGGTCTCTGGCCGCCGTCCTCCAGGGCCTCCCAGGCCACCTCCAGCAGTTTCCGCTGCTGCGGGTCCATGTGGTCGGCCTCGCGGCCGCTGATGCCGAAGAAGGCGGGGTCGAACTCGTCGAAGCCGTCGATGTATCCGCCCCGGCCGCCGACCAGCCGGCCCGGTTTGGCCTTGTCGCGGCTGCCCAGCGTGGTCACGTCGTACCGGCTGCGCGGGGTCGGGGTGATGCAGTCCTTGCCGTCGACCAGGTTCCGCCAGTACGAGCGGTGGTCGTTGGCCCCGCCGGGCAGCCGGCAGCCGATACCGATGATCGCGATCTTCTCGCGCTCGCCCCCGTGGGGGCCGTGGGGCGGTGGGCCGTCCGGGACGGCGGCGGTGGGCGTCGGAGCGGGGCTGGGGTCCGGGGAGGGAACGAGGCATGAATCCGTCATGGGCGAGTCCTTCGGACGCTTCGTTCGCGTGGGCGGCTCGCAGCAGGGAGTGGACGCACACGCAGGGGACGGTGACCGGCCGCGCCGTGAGCCGTACCGGCCGGAAGCCGTGGCAGCCGAAGGGGCGGACCGCAGAGGTCTGGTCGAGCGGACAGTCGGACGATGAGGTGGTGGTCCGCCGCGGGCGCCGGGCGGAGGGGGTACTACGGCCTGCTCACCCCGGCCGAGCCGGTGGGGGAGCCGACGGGACGTGCGGGCCGGCGCCACGCCTGGAGGTGGCTGGCGACCACCTCGCCGGTCGGGGGGAAGTCCGCCGGGTTCCGCAGCCCCACGGCGACCGGCCGCCGGCCGGGACGCCAGGTGAAACTGCCGAACGCGTGGTCCCAGACCGAGAGTTCGGAGCCGTAGTGACCGGCCTCGGACAGGTCGACACTGTGGTGCAGCCGGTGCTGCTCGGGTCCCGCGAGGACGTGGTTGAGCGGGCCGATCCGGACGTCGATGTTGGCGTGCACGAAGTAGCCCTGGGCGACCACGAAGAGGCCGATCACGAAGACCGCCGCGGCCGAGAACCCCGCCAGGGCCAGTGAGCACTGCACGACGCCCTGCGTGAGCAGGACGTCCACCAGGTGGTTGACCCCGTTGTTCCCGACGTTCACCTTGTCGGGCACATGGTGCACACCGTGCAGCCGCCAGAGCCGTGGGCTGGTGTGGCACCAGCGGTGGATCAGGTAGTTGGCCAGTGAGCCGAGCAGCAGCGCCAGCGGGATCTCCGCCCAGAGCGGCAGTGCCGGGTGCCGCGGCGCGGCCCAGCCGACGACGGTTGCCACCGGCAGTTGGGCCAGGGCTCCGCCGGTGGTCGTGAGGACGAAGTAGACGCCGTACCAGCCCCATTCACGCGCGCTCGGTGCCCATTCCGGCTCGTACGGGATCAACCGTTCGAGCAGCGTGAAGTAGGCGATGGTGCCGACGAGGAAGAGCTGGCTCACCCGGCCGAGGTCCCAGCGCAGGTGCAGGGTGGCGATTGCCGTGGCCACGAGCGTGACCAGCAGGGCCGGGTACGCGACATGGCGCAGCGAAACGAGGAACTGCCCGCGCATGACGCCCCCCTGGCGGAAGTCACCGAAAGTGCTCGTGCCGATACTAAGGGTGGTTGAGGTTCGGTGTGAGAGGCTCCCGGCGAGAATCGGAAAGGGTGGTTTTATCCGATAGTCATAAGGCGATGTGCGAGGTCGCCCGGACCGGTGCAGTCTGAGGATCATGCCAGGCAAGCGGGTGAGGCGCCGCGACGGCGACGGGCCGGACGGGTCCGTCCGGGCCGGCGTACCCGACCTCGAGGCGGTCCTCGACGAGCTCTATGGGACCCCTCCGTCCGGCTTCGTCGCCCGCCGGGAGGTGTGGGCGGCTGCCGCCAGGACGTCCGGTCGCGGCGACGACGCGCGGCTCATCCAACGTGCCCGCCGGCCCACGCTGGCCGCATGGGCGGCCAACCTGCTGCTGCGCTCCCGGCCGGAGGAGTGCGGGCAGTTCCTGGAGCTGGGGGAGTCGCTGCGCGAGGCGTACCGCGTGCTCGACGCGGACGGGCTCAAGGCGCTGTCCGACCAGCGGCGACGTGTCGTCGCGGCGTTGTCCCGGGAGGCGGCCGGGCTGGCCCGTGAGGCCGGGCAGCCGCTGTCCGCCTCGGTGCTGCAGGAGGTCGAGTCCACACTGCGTGCCGTGCTGGCCGACGCGGATGCCGCCGAGCGGTGGGCCGAAGGTCGGCTCAAAACCGCCCTTGCCCCGCCCTCCGCCTTCTCCTCCGACGCCGCACCGGCCGCCTTCTCCTCCGACGCCGCACCGGCCGCCGCCTCCGCGAAGGGGAAGCGACCCGGCCCCTCGAAGACGGCGCGGCCCGCCCCCGTCGAGCCGCCGACGGCGTCGACGCAGGGCCGCACGAGGAAGGACGAACTCGCCGGGCGGCGCCGTGAGCGGCAACTGCGGCTGGAGCGGGAACAGCGGCTCGCGGCGGCACGTGAGGCGGCCGAGGCCGCCGAGCGACGGCTGCGCGACCGGCGGTCGGAGGCGGAGGACGCCGACGCGTCGCTGCGCCGGACCCTCGACCGCCGTGACCGGGCGCGGCGCCAGCTGTCCGCGGCCGAGCGCCGGCTGCGCCAGGCGCGGGAGGACCTCGAACGCGCCGAGGAGCGGGCCGGCCGCGCCGAAGCGGACCTCGACCATGCCGAACAGGAGCAGCGCCGGGCCGAGCAGCGGCGGCGGGCGGCGGCAGACGCCCTGACCGAGGCCGAGCGGGAGACGCGCGACACCGCCCGGGCCGTCCGGCGCCTGACCCGCTCGGACGGGGGATAGGGCCATCCCGATGGATCTCCGCGGGGTCGCGGCGCCCGGTACGCCCTCGCACCGCCGCGCGAAAGCCCGCGTAACGCCACTACGAGGACTGCCACGCGGCACGGCGACAAGAACGCAACGGACGCCGCTCCTTCTCCCGCGCGGAGCCATCGGAAGCCTCCTGGGTGTGCTGTCCCGGGACATTGGTGACGGGCGACTGGCGTCACCGAACCCGGGCCGGTGTGATCCCGACGGTGGCCGGCCCGTCGCGGTGCCGCAGGGGGGCGCCGCCCGTTCCCGCCGGGCGGAGGCCGGGGCGACCGTCGACCAGTGGCGGTCGGTTTCCGGATCGTCCCGCCGCGGGGGTCCTCGGTGGCGCGCGGCGGGAGCTGAGCCTCGCCGCCGTGGGCCTGGAGCTGACCCGGAACAGCGGGACCGGCTCGGCGCGGGCGCACTGGACCGGTGCGCCGAGGCCCCCCGGCCGGTACCTCCTCAGTCCTGGCCGACGTTCGCGGTGAGCAGGCGCAGCAGCTGCTTGGCGACGGTGTGCTGCTCGGGGGTCAGGCCCATCGCGGCGCCGATGTCCACCGGCACGGTCCGGGCCCGCTCCTTGAGCCGGGCCCCGGCCTCGGTGAGACGGATGGCGACGGAGCGCTCGTCGTCCCGGCGTCGTTCACGGCGGAGCAGCCCGCCCGCCTCAAGGCGCTTCAGCAGCGGGGAGAGTGTGCTGGACTCCAGCTGGAGCGCGGCACCGAGGTCGCGTACGGAGATCGAGTCCTGCTCCCAGAGAACCAGCATGACCAGGTACTGCGGGTAGGTCAGGCCCAGTTCCTCCAGCAGGGGCCGGTAACGGGCGGTGACGGCGCGCGAGGCGGCGTACAGCGCGAAACAGAGCTGGTCGTCCAGAAGCAGCGTGTGCCCCTGTGCCGGTTCGGCTCCGTCGGTGCTCACGAGTTCGCCGACTGTGCTCACGGTGTTGCTCCTCCGTCCCGTGCTCTGCATGACGCACTCTCACCCTACCGGCAGCCGCGCGCCTGGATCGAGCCCTAAGAAGTCGGGAGGTATCAAATCGCCTCCTAATTAGTTGTGCGCGATTTAATCGAGCGCTATGTTTCTGGGTGTGCCGCCGCCCCGGTGAGCAACGCGGGCCGAACCTGCCCGCGGCACCACCCCGACCCGAGGAGATCGCCATGTCCGAGACCACCGTCCTCCGTCCTGTCCTCGAACCCGCCGCCGCGGCCTTCGCGGAGGCGACCGCGAACCCTCCGTACCTCTTCGATCTCGGCCCGGTCGAGGGGCGCAAGGTCGTCGACGAGGTGCAGTCGGGCGACATCGCGAAGCCGGACGTCGACGAGGAGTGGGTGACCGTGCCGGGTGGGCCCACCGGCACGGTCAGCGCCCGGATCGTCCGGCCGGCGGGCGCCCGGGGGGTGCTGCCGGTGATCCTCTACATCCACGGCGCGGGCTGGGTCTTCGGCAACGCCCACACCCACGACCGGCTGGTGCGCGAACTGGCGGTCGGCGCGCGGGCCGCGGTCGTCTTCCCCGAGTACGACCTGGCGCCCGAGGCCCGCTACCCGGTCGCGGTCGAGCAGAACTACACGGTGGCCCGCTGGATCGTCGAGGAGGGCGCCGGACACCACCTCGACGCGGCCCGTATCGCGGTGGCCGGTGACTCGGTCGGCGGCAACATGAGCGCCGCGCTGACGCTGATGGCGAAGGACCGCGGCGACGTCCCGCTGGTCCAGCAGGTGCTCTTCTACCCGGTCACCGACGCCGCCTTCGACACCGGCTCCTACCGGCAGTTCGCCGAGGGCTACTTCCTGCGGCGCGACGCGATGCGGTGGTTCTGGGACCAGTACACGACCAGCGAGGAGGAGCGCGCCGAGATCACCGCGTCGCCGCTGCGCGCCTCGGCCGAGCAGCTGGCGGGTCTGCCGCCGGCGCTCGTCGTCACCGCAGAGGCCGATGTGCTGCGCGACGAGGGCGAGGCGTACGCGAACAAGCTGCGCGAGGCCGGTGTCCCGGTGACCGCCGTGCGCTACCAGGGCGTCATCCACGACTTCGTGATGCTGAACGCCCTGCGGGAGACGCACGCGGCCGAGGCCGCCATCAACCAGGCGATCGTCACGCTGCGGGCGGCCCTCGGCACCGCCTGACGACACCGGGGGCCCCGCCGGCGTCGCGCGGCCCCCGGCAACACGCCGCCCCGGCCGGAGATCCCGGCCGGGGCGGCGGTGTGCGGTCTGCGAGGGCGGCGGGCCCGGCGTCCGCGGGCGAGCCGCGGTGGCGCCGGGGCCGGTCGCACGGATCATGCCCGGGCCGCGGGGCTCACCGGCGGCCCCACGCCACCGGTCCCGAAGCCGACACGGTCCGGACGGCCGACCCTGTGTACGGCCGACCCTGTGTACGGCCGGCGGCGGGCCTGCCGTACGGAGCGGAGCGTCAGGCGAAGTTCGCCAGCGCCTCGTTCCACGTGGCCGACGGGCGCATGACCGCGGCGGCCTTGGCCGCGTCGGGCTGGTAGTAGCCGCCGATGTCGGCCGGCTTGCCCTGGACGGCGATCAGCTCGTCGACGATCTTCTGCTCGTTCGCGGAGAGCGTCTCGGCGAGCGGGGCGAAGGCCTTCGCCAGGTCGGCGTCCTCGGTCTGCGCGGCCAGCTCCTGCGCCCAGTACAGGGACAGGAAGAAGTGGCTGCCGCGGTTGTCGATGCCGCCGAGGCGACGCGAGGGGGACTTGTCCTCGTTGAGGAAGGTCGCCGTCGCCCGGTCCAGGGTGTCGGCGAGGACCTTGGCGCGGGTGTTGCCGGTGGCCTCGGCGTACTGCTCCAGCGACGGCACCAGGGCGAAGAACTCACCGAGGGAGTCCCAGCGCAGGTAGTTCTCCTTGACCAGCTGCTGGACGTGCTTCGGGGCGGAGCCGCCGGCGCCCGTCTCGAACAGGCCGCCGCCCGCCATCAGCGGGACGACCGACAGCATCTTGGCGCTGGTGCCCAGCTCCAGGATCGGGAACAGGTCGGTGAGGTAGTCACGCAGGACGTTGCCGGTGACGGAGATGGTGTTCTCGCCGCGGCGGATGCGCTCCACCGACAGCTTGGTGGCCTCGACCGGGGCGAGGATGCGGATGTCCAGGCCCTCGGTGTCGTGCTCGGCCAGGTACGTGTTGACCTTGGCGATCAGGTTGGCGTCGTGGGCGCGGGTCTCGTCCAGCCAGAAGACGGCCGGGTCGCCGGTGGCGCGGGCGCGGGTGACGGCCAGCTTCACCCAGTCCTTGATCGGGGCGTCCTTGGTCTGGCAGGCGCGGAAGATGTCACCGGCGGAGACGGTCTGCTCGATGACCACGTCGCCGTTGCCGTCGACCAGACGGACCGTGCCCGTGGTCGGGATCTCGAAGGTCTTGTCGTGGGAGCCGTACTCCTCGGCCTTCTGCGCCATCAGGCCGACGTTCGGGACCGAGCCCATCGTGGACGGGTCGTAGGCGCCGTTGGCGCGGCAGTCGTCGATCACGGCCTGGTAGACACCCGCGTACGAGGAGTCCGGGAGCACCGCGAGGGTGTCGGCCTCCTGGCCGTCCGGGCCCCACATGTGGCCGGAGGTGCGGATCATGGCCGGCATCGAGGCGTCGACGATGACGTCGGACGGCACGTGCAGGTTGGTGATGCCCTTGTCGGAGTCGACCATCGCCAGCTCCGGGCCCTCGGCGAGCTCGGCGTCGAAGGAGGCCTTGATCTCGGCGCCCTCCGGCAGGGCCTGAAGGCCCTTGAAGATGCCGCCCAGCCCGTCGTTCGGGGAGAGGCCGGCCGCGGCCAGCGTCTCGCCGTACTTCGCGAACGTCTTCGGGAAGAACGCGCGCACCACGTGACCGAAGACGATGGGGTCGGAGACCTTCATCATCGTGGCCTTCAGGTGCACGGAGAACAGCACGCCCTCCGCCTTGGCCCTGGCGACCTGGGCGGTGAGGAACTCGCGCAGCGCGGCGACACGCATCACGGAGGCGTCGACGACCTCGCCCGCGAGGACCGGTACGGACTCGCGCAGCACGGTGGTGGTGCCGTCGTCGCCGACCAGCTCGATCCGCAGCGCGCCGTCCTCGGCGATCACCGCGGACTTCTCGGTGGAGCGGAAGTCGTTCTCGCCCATGGTCGCCACGTTGGTCTTGGACTCGGAGGTCCAGGCGCCCATGCGGTGCGGGTGGGTCTTGGCGTAGTTCTTGACGGAGGCGGGGGCGCGGCGGTCCGAGTTGCCCTCACGCAGGACCGGGTTCACGGCGGAACCCTTGATCTTGTCGTAGCGGGCGCGGATCTCGCGCTCCTCGTCGGTCTTCGGGTCGTCCGGGTAGTCCGGCAGCGCGTAGCCCTGGCTCTGCAGCTCGGCGACGGCGGCCTTCAGCTGCGGGATCGACGCCGAGATGTTCGGCAGCTTGATGATGTTCGCCGCGGGCGTCTTGGCGAGCTCGCCCAGCTCGGAGAGGGCGTCGGGGATGCGCTGGCCCTCCTGGAGGTACTCCGGGAAGACGGCGATGATGCGCCCGGCCAGCGAGATGTCACGGGTCTCGACGGAGACACCGGCCTGCGAGGCGTACGCCTTGATCACCGGCAGGAACGAATACGTCGCCAGGGCCGGGGCCTCGTCAGTGTGTGTGTAGATGATGGTCGAGTCAGTCACCGGGTGCTCCGCTCCACGTCTGCAACATTGCTCGACATCAAGATATCTCGTGACCGGGCGGGATGGGGCAGGGGGCCGGACGCGGTGGAGTTCGGGGCCGTGGGGTGCGGGGGCGGGTGCGGGCGCGTGGTGGTTTCTCGCGCGGTTCCCCGCGCCCCGGAAAAGCGGCCGGGGGCGCGCCCCGTGCTTCCCAGCCGAAGGGCGGTCCGCGGGCCCGGCCCTTCAGGGGCGCGGACAACCGCGCGGCAGGCCCCCGCGCACCCGCACGTCCCCGGCGGAAATCCCTAGGGCACCTCGACCGAGCCGATCGACGTCTCGCGCTGGTGGGGGATGTCCACGCCGCCGCCCGGCTGCAGGGTGACCGTCCGGCGGGGGGCGGGGATGTGGATGCCCTCGGCCCGGTAGCGCCGGTGCAGGCGTTTGATGAACTCGTGCCTGATCCGGTACTGGTCGCTGAACTCCCCGACCCCGAGGATCACGGTCATGCCGATCCGCGAGTCGCCGAAGGTGTGGAAGCGTACGGCGGGCTCATGGTCCGGCACCGCGCCCTCGACGTCCTTCATGGTCTCGGCGATGACCTCGTTGGTCACCCGCTCCACGTGCTCCAGGTCGCTGTCGTAACCGACTCCCACCTGCACGAGCAGGGTCATGTCCTGCTCCGGCTGGTTGAAGTTGGTCATGTTCGTGCCGGCGAGCTGCCCGTTGGGGATGATCACCAGGTTGTTGGAGAGCGACTTGATCGTGGTCTGCCGCCAGTTGATGTCGACGACATAGCCCTCCTCGCCGCTGCTCAGCCTGATGTAGTCGCCCGGCTGGACCGTCTTGGAGGCCAGGATGTGGATGCCCGCGAAGAGGTTGGCGAGCGTGTCCTGAAGGGCCAGCGCCACCGCGAGACCGCCGACACCGAGGGCGGTGACCAGTGGCGCGACCGGGATGCCCAGGGTCTGCAGGATCACCAGGCAGCCGAGGGCGAGGACCGCGACCCGGGTGATGTTCACGAAGATGGTCACCGAGCCGGCCACGCCGGCCCGCGACTGGGTCACCGTACGGACCAGTCCGGCGATGACCCGGGCGGCGGTGATCGTGGCGACCAGGATCAGCAGCACGGTCAGCGACTGGTTCACATTGTGCTGGACCGTCTTCGTGAGCGGCAGCGCCGCCGCGGCGGCAGCCGCGCCGCCCGCGAACGCGCCCCAGGGCACCAGGGAACGCAGCGCGTCGACGATGACGTCGTCACCGCTCCAGCGTGTCTTCGTCGCGTGTCCGCCGAGCCAGCGCAGCAGAAGGCGCAGCAGGAAGGCGGCCACCAGGCCCGCGGCCAGAATGATTCCGGCCACCAGGCAGTCGTCGAGGGTGAGGGCCCGGTTCATCGGCCGCCTCCCGAGAGGCGCGGGGAGCGGTCGACGGGCCGTATGTCATGTCCCGCGGACCGTATGTGATGTGTCGTCACCTTGCCACCTGCTCGAATCCGGAATGCACGATCACGCTTGCCCGACGTGCGTACGACGTCGGGCGCGACCGCTCATCCTGCCGCACCCGTCCGGCTGATCGGCACCGGACCTGCGCGGATCGGCCATTGACGACCCGTCGGGCGCGGCGGAATGTCTGATACGCGCCACCGTGCGCGACCCGACCCGACCCGCGCCGCTCCCTCAGAGCACCTTCAGCCGCACCAGCGCCACCCGTGTCAACGCTCCCGGCGGCAAGGGCAGCCGGAGCGTGATGACGCGGTACGCCGCGGCCCCACGGCCGTGGCCGCGGCCCCCGGGGAGCCCGCCGCCACCAGGGCGACCACGAGCGCCGCGTCCACGGAACCGAGGCCGCCCGGCGCCGGGACCAGGGCGACCGCGACGGTGGCCGCGAGATACGCGAGCACCATGTGGGGCCCCGGTATCCGCCGGCCCAACGCCGGCCCGACGCCGGCCCGACGCCGGCCCGACGGCGGCCATCAGGGGACCGACCCGTCCGGGAGGAGCCGGCCGAGGCGCAGCGCGCCGGGGAACGCCGGCGGCAGGGCGAGCGGCAGACCCGGCCGGGCGACGGACTCCGCCGGCAGGTACAAGGCGGGTGCCGCCTCGGCGCCGTGACCCAGGTGAGACAGGTCGCGCCGGCCGCCGAGGCCCGCCGGGGCAACCGCGCGGCCCCCGACCGCCCGAAGTCCTCGACGAGCACGGAGCGGTGGCGTACGGCGAGCGCCAGGGCCAGATCGGCGTCACACCGGGGGAGGTTCTCCGCCACCGCCCGACGGCGGGTCGTGGACGCGCGGACGCGCGGTGACCGGTGCGGGACCTCACCGCTCGGGAACGTCCCCGGAAAACCCATTGACCTGAAGAATGGTTGAGGTTCTAGCGTCCTCCTCATGAGTATGGAGATGACCGCCTGGAGCCAGCTGCAGGGCATGTCGAACGCCCGGCAGTCGAGCCGCCCCTTCGCCCGTACGACGCTACGGCGCGTCGGCGCCTTCGCCCGTCCACATCGTCGCCGTATCGCGTGGTTCGTCGCGGTCAGTGTGATGACCGCCGTACTCGCCGTCGCGACACCGGTGCTCGCGGGGAACGTCGTAGACGTGATCGTGTCGGACGGCGACGAGGCGCTCGTCGTCCGCCTTGCCGTGCTCATCGCCCTCATCGCGGTCGCCGAGGCGGCCCTCGGGCTGCTCGGCCGATGGCTGTCGGCGAAGCTCGGCGAGGGACTCATCCTCGATCTGCGGACCGCCGTCTTCGATCATGTGCAGCGCATGCCGGTCGCGTTCTTCACACGTACGCGTACGGGAGCGCTCGTCAGTCGTCTCAACAACGACGTCATCGGCGCCCAACGGGCCTTCAGCAACACCCTGTCCGGAGTGGTCGGCAACCTGGTCACCCTGGTCCTCACCCTCACCGTGATGCTCACCCTGTCCTGGCAGATCACCCTGCTGTCGCTGGTCCTGCTGCCCGTGTTCGTGATCCCCGCCCGCCGGACGGGCGCCCGGATGGCCCGGCTCCAGCGGGAGGCCGCCGACCTCAACGCGGCCATGGGCACCCGGATGACCGAACGCTTCTCCGCACCCGGCGCCACCCTCGTCAAACTCTTCGGACGCCCGGCCGACGAGTCCGCGGAGTTCGCCGAACGGGCCCGCCGGGTGCGGGACATCGGCGTGCGTACGGCGATGGCGCAGTCGGCGTTCATCACCGCGCTCACCCTGGTCTCGGCCCTGGCGCTCGCCCTGGTGTACGGCCTCGGGGGCTGGTTCGCGCTGCGCGGCACCCTCGAAGCGGGCGCGATCGTCTCCCTCGCCCTTCTGCTGACCCGCCTCTACGCCCCGCTGACCGCCCTCGCCGGCGCCCGCGTCGAGATCATGAGCGCCCTCGTCAGTTTCGAGCGGGTCTTCGAGGTACTCGACCTGGAACCGCTGATCGACGAGAAACCGGACGCCCGCGAGGTGCCCGAGGGCCCGGTGTCCGTGGAGTTCGAGGACGTCCGCTTCGGCTACCCGTCCGCCGACAAGGTCTCCCTCGCCTCCCTGGAGGAGGTGGCCGCGCTCGACACCCGGGGCGGCACCGAGGTCCTGCACGGGATCTCCTTCCGCGCCGAACCCGGCCGGACCATCGCCCTCGTCGGCTCCTCCGGCGCCGGCAAGTCGACCGTCGCCCAGCTCCTGCCCCGCCTGTACGACACCGACGCCGGCAGCGTCCGCATCGGCGGCGTCGACGTACGGGACCTGAGCGCCGAGTCGCTGCGCGGCACCGTCGGCATGGTCACCCAGGACGGGCACCTCTTCCACGACACCGTCCGCGCCAACCTGCTGCTCGCCCGTCCCGGAGCCACCGACGACGACCTGTGGGAGGTCCTGCGCCGGGCCCGACTCGACGACCTCGTACGCTCCCTGCCCGACGGCCTCGACACCGTGGTCGGCGAACGCGGCTACCGGCTCTCCGGCGGCGAACGCCAGCGCATGACCATCGCCCGGCTGCTGCTGGCCCGCCAGCGCGTCGTCATCCTCGACGAGGCCACGGCCCACCTCGACAACACCTCCGAGGCCGCCGTCCAGGAGGCCCTCACGGAGGCCCTGGAGGGCCGCACCGCCGTAGTCATCGCCCACCGCCTGTCGACCGTACGCGCCGCCGACCAGATCCTCGTCGTCGAGGCCGGCCGGATCGTGGAGCGCGGCACCCACGAGGAACTCCTCGCGGCGGGCGGCCGGTACGCGCAGCTGTACCGCACACAGTTCGCGAAGGACGGGACGACGGTGGCGGTCGTCTGAGGGCTGTCCCGGGCCGGTCCGCCGCCGGCCCGGGACGGGCGCCGCGCGACGGGCACGGACCCGCCGCCCCCGAGCGCGGAAGCCGGGGCTACGACCCGGCGGCGGTCCCGTCCACCGGCAGCCCGTACACGGCGAAGGCGCGCCGGATGACCGGCTGGGCGACATTGCGCACCCGCACGCCGCCACTGGTGATGCCGTGCTCGGTGCCCAGATGGGCGTGGCCGTGGACGGCGAGGTCGGCGCCCGACTCGTCCATCGCCTCCGCCAGCAGATAGCTGCCGAGGAACGGATAGATCTCCAGCGGCTCGCCGACCAGTGTGTCCGGTACGGGCGAGAAGTGGGTGAGCGCGATGCGCACCGCGCAGCCGTCCGCGGCCAGCCCGTCGAGGGCCCCGCGCAGCCCGTCCGCGAGACCCCGGGTGTGCCGGACGAACGCCTTCATCTCGGGTTCGCCGAACTCGCTGCCGCTGCGCCCGGCGAAGCCGCCGCCGAAGCCCTTCGTCCCGGCGACGCCCACCCGGACCCCGTCGACCTCGACGACGGTTCCCTCGCCCTCCAGCACGTTCACGCCCGCCGCCCGGAGGACGTCCGTGACGTCGTCGGGCCGCTCGGCGTGGTGGTCGTGGTTGCCGAGGACGGCGATCACGGGCACCGGCAGCCCGGCAACCTCGTCGGCGACGACCCGCGCCTCCTCGGGAGTGCCGTGCCGGGTGAGGTCACCGGCCAGCAGCAGGAGGTCGGCCTGCCGGTGGAGGGTCTCGAACGCGGGGCGGAGCAGCCCCCGGCTGTCCGGCCCCAGATGGATGTCCCCGACGGCGGCGACCCGGATCACGACAGGTTCTCCGGGTGGTCGGGCGCGGTCACGTCGGCCAGCGCGATGTCGGCCCGGACCGCGATGCCCGGCAGCTCCTCCGCCGCCAGACGCAGGATCGCCTCGCGGTCGTGGGCCGTGGACGCGGTGCCGGTGATATGGACGGATTCGCCCCGCGACTCGATGCGCATACCGAGTTCGGCCAGATCACCGCCGGCGAGCCGTTCACCCAGGTGGGCGATGCGGTACTCCGTGTTCGGCGCCGAGTGCTCGGGGCCGGTGGCGGCGTCCGGGTCGGCGTCCCTTC
The DNA here is from genome assembly GCF_056437585.1 of Streptomyces sp. NPDC042364. Classification (NCBI taxonomy): domain Bacteria; kingdom Bacillati; phylum Actinomycetota; class Actinomycetes; order Kitasatosporales; family Streptomycetaceae; genus Streptomyces; species Streptomyces sp. NPDC042364. The sequence continues at coordinate 25,362 of NZ_JBWKAJ010000012.1, forward strand.
CGTCATCAGGTCGTGTCGCCATGGCCGGTCTCCTCCGGCTCGATCACATGGAGGCGTTCCAGCAGGTACAGGAAGGCCGCGGGCATCGGCACGGCTCCGCACTCGCGGCGGACCCGGGCCCAGTCGATCTTCTCCCGCAGGGTCCGGGCGATCGGCAGCGCGGAACCGAAGTCGCAGTAGTGCTCCGAGAACGACATCAGCCGCCCGATGAGCAGATCCGTCGCCGACAGCACCGGCATCCACACCGACTGCACCGACAGCACCTCCGCCCGGTCCAGCAGCTCCCGGCTCACCGGGACCCGTGACGGACGGAAGATCAGGTCGACCTCCTGGCCGTGGCTCCGGGTCTTCAGCAGCCAGTCCTCGGGCGGCTGGACCACCGCCAGGCCGGCCGATTCAAGGGTGACGGTGACGGCGTCGATGTCCTCGGGAAGTACGCAGAAGTCGACGTCGTGCTGAAGGGTCCCGGGGCCGCCGTGGGCGTACACGGCGACGCCGCCCGCCAGCGCGAAGGGGTGCCCGCCCGCCTTGAGCAGCGAAGCGACCTCCTTGGCCGCTCCGAGAATCGCCTGGGTGCGGTCCGGAGGGAGCCCGTCGTCGTTCGGGTCGGCGAAATCCCCCGCCGGCCGGACTCCGCCGTTCCGCGTCTTCACGCGCGGCCTCCTGCCGCTGCGAAGAGTGCGAGGCACCGCTGGAGCACGAACGGGTTCTCCATGCTTTCCACGATAGTGCGGCTCCCGCCGATGGCGAGGCGGACGCCGGGCGGACGGCCGACGGCGAGGGGCGGGCGGCGGGGCCCCGGTCGGGACACCTGGCCGGCGTGCCCATATCCGGGTTGCCTACGGAGCGCCCCGCTCCGAACGGCAGGAGCCCCGGCGCGGTGCCGTGCATCTCCGAGCGGCCTGTCACAGGACGTCGCCGCTGCCGTACAGCCCGTGTGCCGCACCTTGTGGCGGCCGTGCCCGGCGGACGGCCGGGCGAGGAGACATGGACACCGCAGCCGTCTCCGGCCTACCCCCGAGCCTCCCCGGGACGGCCCCCGCTCCGTTTCCGAATCGAGCCCGAGATCGTCGAGGGCGGTGGTCGGGCAAGACCGTGTACGGCATCACCGTGCGCCCCGACGGTCCCACGCCCGCGACACTGCGACCGCCGGTCACCTGAAGAGCGATGCTCAGCGCAACCGGCGGGCCATGAACAGCGCCTGTTCGCCGGCGGACTTCGTGCCGTCGTAGAGCGAGGTGTCCAGTCCGCAGAAGGCGAAGCCCATCCGAAGATAGGCGCGAACGGCGGGAGCGTTGACGTTGCTGACCTCCAGCCATACGTGCCCGGCCCCGCACTCCTCGGCGAATTCGAAGGCGTGGCGCATCAGGGTTCGCCCGATCCCCCTGCCGCGCCAGGCCGGCGCGACCTCGATGTCGTCGATGGTCAGCCGACGGTTCCACGCGTCGAAGGACGCCTCCACGAACCCGCACAACTCGTCCCCGTCGTAGGCGACCACCGTCCGGCGTGGCCGGGAGTCCGCGTCGCCTTCCGCGTCTTCGCCGGCAGGGAAGACCTTGCGGAGGGGAGGGTCGATCGGCGTCTGACGGACCGTGAACCCATCGCCCGTGACGGTCACTTCGAACACCGAGTCCGTCGTGAAGGACCCGTCCAGCCCCGCCAGCGCCTCCTCGTCCTCCGGCCGTGCCGGCCGGTAGACGACAGTGCCCGCCGTGCCGCTCACCGTCGCATCGTCCACTGTCGATTCCATGGCACGACCGTACGCCCGTCCACCCGTGGGTGATCGCGTCGCCGCAGGCGACGGGATGTTCGCCGCCGTCAAAGGAAACGCCGAGAACCGCGATACGCTGCGCGGCCCCGTATCGGCCCTCACCCGACCTTCGGTCCGAAACGGACCTCCTCCCCGGCGAGATGGGCGAGACAGAGGTCGAGGAGACCCCGGTGATCGTCGAGGAAAGCACCGTCCTCCACCAAGGGCGCCCCCGCACCGCGCAGTTCGGCGAGCGCCGCCTTGTGTACCCGGACCCCGGCGTGCGACAACGGCCGCAGCAGCAGGGGCCCGACGGGCACCTCCGGAGTGCGTACCTCGCCGACCAGGAACGGGACCACACGGCCGAAGGACTCGATGCGCAGGAACACATAGTGGAAGCGGGCCTCGGGCCGGTCGAGCCATACGTCGAGATGCTGCCCCAACGGCAGGTCCAGCAGCAACGCCGTCCGGCTCGGCCAGCCTTGGCCCAGCCAGCGGCGCACCCGCTGGTCGCCGAGTACCGACAGGGCCGCCACCGACACGGCACGCGGCGCCGGCCCGGCGATGTCCTCGGGTTCGTCGAGCTCCAGCAGTTCCACCACCATGGCGCCCGAGGGCTCCCGCACCGTACGGCGGGCCACGGTGAGCACCCCCGCCGACGCAAGGGCACGACCGGCCCGCAGGGTGTAGTTGGAGGCGAGGCAAGCGGCCGGACGGTGGGTGAGGAAGAGATGCGGCTGAGCCATGTCGGCGACCATCAAGGCCGGATCCGTGTCGCGGGGGAGCAACCTGGCGCTCAGCGGGGGCGCCACGATGAACGTCTCCCGCTCGATGTTGCCGAGCACGATCCCGGGCGCCTCCGCCGCCCGGCGACGATGGCCGGGTTCGATGCCCACCCGGGCGTCGAGCCGCTTGGCCGCCGCGACCAGCCGGGGCGTCCATGCGAGGTGCCCGTCCTGGTCCAGCACCGGAACCCCCGCGAAGCGCAGCGCCTCGGCCGCGGCGTCGTACATGACCTCGGCCACCCGGTCCCACACCGCCTCGTTGGCCGGCCCGAAGAGGTCCGCCGTGAGAACCGGAGCGGTCATCGCCGCGTGCAGCCCGGCGTTGCCGGGCGTCTCGGCGGCCAGCGCGGACACGGCGCGGGCCCAGTCCGGGGGGCGGCGGCGCAGCAGCGCGAACCGGGAGTCCGGCCGCTCGCGGTCACGGACATCGGCGAGTACGAACCGTTCCAGCCCCCGCTCCAGCACTGACCCGATGATCTCCGTCTGCAGACAGACACGGGCGAGCGCGTGTGCCGCGTGGAACCTGGCGTAGGGACTGCTGACCGTCTCCACCAGTCGCTCCATGGCGTCGTAGTGGTGGCGGTACTCGGGATAGCAGGACACCAGGTCGTCCCGGGTCCACCCGAGCGCGGCGGCCGGCAGCCACGAGGCGAACGACTCGTGCACATTGCGGGCCGCTCGGGTGAGTTCGCCGGCGAGGGTCAGAAAACGGGTGAGTCCGGAGGCGCGGCCCAGTTCGTGGTAGACCCGGGCGACGGCTCCGTAGCTCGTGGAGTCCTGCAACTGCTTGTGGTGCCCCTCATGGGCCGAGGCGAACTGAGCGCTCCGCGGATCGTCACCGGGCTGGCTGATCCACCATCCCTCGTGCCCGAAACCGCCCGACGAGTGGCGCATCAGGCGGCCGCCCACACGCCGACGACGGACTCCTGGCCGACGAGGTGCCCGACCACGACGGGTACCGTGTCGGCCTCGTCCGGACCGAGGACCGCCAGGTCGGAGCGGAGGCGCTCGCCCGACGTGTAGTGAATCCAGGAGGCCAGCGACTGCCCCGCCGCGAAACTGCACGGCAGCAGCAGGAGCGGGTCGTCGGCGGCCCGCACGCACAGCACGTAGGCATCCTCCTGTTCGCCGCGCACCGAGATCAGCGCATAGCCCAGCGGCAGCCCGGAGGCCAGCAGCGGTGGGACGGTCTGGCGGGGCAGGGTGTCGAAGAGTGCCGTGGCCCGGCCCGAGGCGCACAGCTTCGGTAGCCAACGGGCGCTCCACGCCTGGTCGAGGCTGCAGGCGAGCGAGTAGTTGACCACGACGCCCAGGTCGGTGCCGGCGCGCGGGAGGTCCGCCAGCTCGTCCGGATCGTCCAGCACCAGTAGGTCCACGGGCCCTTCGCCTCCCTCGTCGGCCGGGACCAGTACCGCGGTGACGGGTGTGGTGGGAGGGTGGTCGGCGAGATGCCCGGCATCCAGCTCGAACTGCCGGCGAAGACGGCCCAGGGACCGCACGCACACGTAGACGTGGCGGCGGGGGTGCTCGCCCGTGGCCGTGACCGTCTCCCGGCGCCCCGCGACATCCGCCCAGCGACGGATGACGGCCCGCCGGGGTGCCCGCAGGGTGAGGTTCTCCAGTTCGAACAGACTGAGCGCGTCGGTCCGGTACTCGCCGGGAGGCACGAAGATCCGTCCGGCCTCCGGGACCAGCTCGCGCAGCCGGGCCAGCGTCCGGGCCGACTGCGCCATCATGTCCTCGATACCGGGTGTGGCGAAGCCCAGCGCCTCCAGGACGCCGCGGACACTCTCGAAGGTGACCGCCTGGAGCCGGTGCCACACCTCGGCATCGAACGCGTCGGGTTCGCTGCCGTCGGCCGGGGTGCTGCTCAGCCTCCTCCAGTCGGCGGGACCGAGCGCGTCGGCGAGGACTGCCTCCAGCTCCGCCCAGGCGGTGAGGCCGGTCCGGCGAAGTGCGGCGAAGCGTGCGTCGGGGCTGTCGGACTCCCTCAGCACCCGAGCGGTGGCGAACCGCTCCGGACCGTGCTCGGCGAGCAGATCCAGAACGGGTGTCTGCATGCAGACCATCAGCGCGCTGGAGACGGCCACGCAGTGCCAGTACGGACGCGCCACCGGATCCGGGCCCACGCGGTGGGCCAGTTCGTGGTAGCGCTGGTAGTCGGGATAGCGGGCGAGGAGTTCGGCGCTGCTCTTCCCGGAGTTGGAGGTGATCACGAAGACCGAGGCGTGGGTGGCGAACGCCTCGTGCGTCGTGCGGCAGCGGCGCACCAGCTCCTCGACGGCGTGACGGAACGTCGGGTCCCCGGTCTTCCGGTGAGCGACATGGCAGGTGAGCAGCGCGGTACCCCAGGAGCTGGAGGCGTTGAGCGCGGCGTGCTCCGCCTCGTGCTGACTGGTCAGCAGCGCGAGCAGAGGGTCCGTGCCGGTGACGTGCCGTACCTCCCAGCCTCCGGGGGAGTACGCACCGGTCATCGCCTGGCTGTCGGGGCCGGTGAACCCGAGGATGTGGCCGATCTCCCCGCTCGGCATCCGCGCCTCGGATCCGTCCGGGTCCGGCTGCCCGTCCGGGTCCGGCTGCCCGTCCGGCCCCGGGTGTCCGTCCGGGTCTGGGTGCTGTCGCCCATCGGCCGTCATCCGTGTGCCTCCGGTACGGCGGGTCGCCGGACGGTGAGGGTGACGCCCCCGTCCGTGAGACGGGGGGTCCCGGTGGCCGAGGCCAGGAGCTGCTCGGTGAACTCCTCGAAATCCTTGGGGTTCACGGTGTCGGCAAGTTCCGCGGGCAACACGTGGGGGCCGGGGCGCAGGACGACGACGGCGTGCAGGGCGCCCGGCTCGCCGACCACTCGGCAGGCCGACGGATCGGCGACGACTGCCAGGCAGTGAGCGGCCAACTCGACCGAGGTGAACGGCGAGACGGCGCCACACTCCACGACGGCCGAGCCCAGCGCGGCCCGTAGCAGGCCCGCCCGGTTGGCGGGCTCACCGATGTCGACCCAGCTGAGGTCGTCGTGCAGTTCGAGCCAGTCCGCAGGGCGGGTACGGCCGCTCGCCCAGGACAGCCCGCACACTCGGGTGACGGCGTCGATGAACTCCTCCTCCCGGCCGGGCGTCAGAGCGGCACCCACGCGTTCGAGCTCAGCGCGATGCAGGTGCTCCCCGTCCACCCGGGCCGCCGTCTTCAGGACGTCGATCGAGTCGTCGGTCACGGTTTCTCCTTGTCCTTCATGGCGGTCAGTCGCTCCAGCCATCGAGCGACGACGGCCGTCTGCTCGGTGAACCGGCCGGGATGGCGCGCCGCTGCCCGGTCGTACAGTTCGGTGGCCCGCAGTGCGAGCCGTCGCGCCTCCTCGGTGTGCTCCTGCCGGGCCAGGAGTACGGAGAGGTTGTGCGAGGTGCCGGCGAGAGCCGGCTCGTAGGCGTCCGGGCGCCGGGCGGCCAGCACCTCCCGCAGGGCGAGCGCCTCCCGGCAGACACTCACCGCGGCGTCCGTTTCGGGCGTCCGCACGCTCAGGGTGTCCAGACAGTCGGCGAGCAGCGACAGATGGGCCGCCCGGTTCTCGCGCACCAGGCCCCGGGCCAGGGCGACCGCCTCCCGCGCCTGGGCGAGGGCACTGGCGTCGTCACCCCGTCGGGCGGACCGCACGGCCTGGTTGTTCAGCGCGGTGACCAGTCCCGCGATCCGGTCCGTCCCCGGAGCCGGCGGGAGCGACCGGTACAGCCGCACGGCCTTTTCACCCGCGGCGAGTGCCTCGACGGGGTTGCCGGTGTCCATGAGCAACAGCGCGTGCACGGCGTGCGCCTCGGCGAGTTCCTGCTTCAGCCCGGCGTCGTCGGCGGCGAGCCGGGCGAACCCGGCGACCGCTTCCTCCGCCGCGACCCGCGCTTCCTCCAGGCACTCACCCCAGAGGCTGCACCGTTGGGCGAACTGCCGTGAGAGCCGGGCCGCTTCGAGTGGGTCCGGGTCCGGCAGCCGCTGGTGGGCGGTCCGTGCCATGCGGGTGAGCACGGCCGAGGTCTCGGCGAGCACCAGGCTGCGCTGTGGCAGCGAGGCCAGTACGGCGATGAGCGCCGCGGGTTCGGCGTCGTGCAGCGCGACGACGATCTCGGCCAGCAAGGGCCCCGGTTCTTCCACGACGAGTGCCGCGTCGAGCGCCGGCAGGACGAGCCTTGCGGGCTGCCGGGCGAGGACGGCGGCGCACGGGCCACGCAAACGGTCGTCGCGGACGAGCACCCGGCCCAGGACGGTCCACGCTCGCAGCATCTGCGTTTCGGAGAGATCTGGCAGGCAGTCCAGCAGGCCGGGTGAGCGCAGCACCGCCCGGGCGGCCTGGGTCTCCCCGACCTGCCGGGGCCGCAGCGGGTTCAGTGCCGCGGGGCCCGGATACATGGCCTGCGCCCAGGCGATGTACTTCTCCACCGTCGTGTCCGGCACCGATCGGAAGGCGGGAAGCGCGGCCAGGGTGGCGACGGCCTCCCGGTGGTCCGCCGCGCCGAAGAGGGTCGCGGCCGCCGCCGTCTGCTCGAACGGGACGGAATCGTCGGACGGGAGCTCGAACGCCTTGGCCACCTGCCTCCAGTACGCGATCTCAAGGTCCAGCATCCGGCCGAACGCGTCGGTCGCGGTCCTGGGGGTACGGTGCGGAGCGGAGGCCGGCAAGCCTGCGGGCTGCGGCATCGCAGGCGCGGGACCTTCCCCGGGTGGCGCGGCGGCCGGTTTCAGGACCGATTCCAGAGCCGCGCCGTGCAGTTCCAGATAGCTCTCCCGGCCGTCGGGTGCGGCGGGTGGTGACCGGTGTCCGGGTGGCGCGAGCCGCAGCCCGGCGGCGAAGGCCCGCGCAGCGCGGTTGAACTCCTGCTCCCGCCAGGCCGGATCCCCGCTCGGCGTGCTCAGGTGCCACACCTCGACCCGGTGGTGGAGCTCCGCTGCCCAGTCGTCGGCGAGCGGGATCTGGTCGAACCAGTGCCCGTGCGAACGCGCGAGCAGCAGCAGCCGGACCGGCGGCCCGTCCGGGGGCCGCCGAGCCGTCACGGCGAGGGCGGCCGCCAGTTGGTCCTGGCGGGCCTCGGCGGCGTCGAACACCAGCAGCGTGGGATGTCTCAGCTCCCGGATCCGCGCCAGAGCCTCCGGAGAGCTGCGTGTGGCGACGAGCCCGGCGCTCCAACCCCGCCCGCGCAGCCGCTCGCACAGCTTTCTCGCGAGCCGGCTCTTGCCATGGCCCCCGGGCGCGGTGAGCATCAGCACCGGCGGTGCCACCGCCTGCTCGCACCAGGCCGTCAGCTGGTCCAGGTACCGTGCCCCCGGGGGTTCTTGGAAGGGCACCACCTGGTACTCGGGCCGCAGCGCGGCGCTCGGCAGCCCCCAGGGCGGCGCGGTCGGCGCGCTCTCCAGCAGCGCCTCGACTCGTAACTCGGGCACCCATTTCTCGACTTCGGCCACCAGCCGCTCCAGGTCCGTCTCCACCGAGCGATGGTGAAGTCGGACGCCATGCTGGAACGCCAACTGGCCTATGTCAGAGGGGAGTTCTTCTTCCTTCGGGGCGGATGCCCCGGTCGCGTACACCGGGATGACCCGTTTGCCGTGCTCGAAGGCGAGTGCTATCTCCCGCCGGACCCAGTCCTCCTCCTGCCACAGACGTAACCGGCCCTCCTCGTCACGGCACTCGACCCAGCGGGGGCCGATGACGGGGAGTACGACCGTCGAGTCCATGAGGCGGGCGACGATCTGGTCCCGGAAGTCGTTGCCAGGGGTGTTCGAGCGGCTGGCCCGGAACACCCTGTCCGCGCCCAGGCGCTCCTTCAGCGCCAGATCGATCAGGGCGGCGGCGTACGGCTCGTCGGCGTTGCGGTAGCTGACGAACACTCCGGGCACGTGCGTCCTCCCGTCCGGTATCGGGCAGTACGACCCCATCGTGGCAGACCGGACCCGCTTGTGCTGCCTGCCCCGGTGGCTTGCTCGGGGGTTGCCTGTTGCCCATGCGTGAAGGCGCTCGGCAACCCCTTCGTCGCGCGGGGGCGACCGCCGCACGATGAGCTCAACACACCATCGGGAGGTGGGACGTTCATGGACAGGCCCCCGCGCACGAGGAGTTGCCTGGTCGCCGTGACGGCGCTGGCCGCTGATCTGCACGACGTGATCGAGCTCCTGCTGCACGCGACGCGATCGAGTGAGGGAGCCGTGCTGCTCGCCCTGGCCGCCGCCTGGTTCGTCCTCGGTGGCGCCTCGCACGACGACTCGACGCCCAAGCCGTCATGACCGCCGTCGCCGGACGCCAAGGCGCCGACCCTTGTCCGCCTTCCTTCCGTGTGTCACCTTTCCGTTACAGCCCGTGTGCGTTCGAGGCCGCCCGCATCGCGGGACGCCGAGCGAGCGGGGCGTCGCGGGTCGGGGCGGGAGGCGATGTGACGGGCGACGTGAGCAACGGCGCGCTGCCCGGCGCGGAGAGCGCGGAACGCTTCGGGCCGGCGCTGCGGCGCCGCCGTATGGCCGTCGGGGTCTCCCTGGCCGAGCTGGCCGAGCGGGTCCACTACAGCAAGGGCTACCTCAGCCGGGTCGAGACCGGCGCCAGACCGCCCAACGCGGTGCTCGCCCGGCGCTGCGACGCCGCCCTGAACGCGGGCGGCATCCTCGCCTCCCTGGTCCCCGCGGACGACCGCGGCGGGGCGGCGGGCGGGCCGACGCCCGTCGCCGGTGACGGCGGGGCCGAAAGGGCGGCTCAGGACAGCGGGTCCGGTGAGCTCGGTGGCGACGAGATGTGGACGATGGGCATGGGGCAGGACGGGTCGATCTGGTTCCAACCCGCGGACCGACGCCAGGTGGTGGCGATGGGAGCGGCCTCGCTGCTCGCGGCCGGGCTCGGCGGGCCCGCCGGGGCGGACCCGGGGGCGGACGCCGAGGAGACCGTTCATGGTTTCTCCGCGCTCTTCCCGCTCATTCGCGCGCTGGGCCAGCGGGCCAGCCCCGCGACGGTGCTGCCGACGGTGGTCGCCCAGACCCGCACCCTGGAGTCGGTCGCCGCACATGCCTCCGGCCGCGGCCGGACCGAGGGCTATCTGCTCGCCTCCCGTTACGCCGAGTACGCGGGCTGGATGGCGCAGGAGGCGGGCCGCGACGACATGGCGGTGTGGTGGACCAACCGGGCCGTCGCCCTGGCGCGCCGCGGCGGAGACCGCGAACTCGCCGCCTACGCCCTCGTCCGCTTCGCGCTGATCCGGATGTACGCCGGTGACGCCCTGTCCACCGTCGCCCTGGCCGTCCGGGCCCAGGACGCCGCCGATGCCGGGCCGCGGGTGCGGGGTCTGGCGGCGCTGCGGGAGGCGCAGGGTCATGCGCTCGCGGGAGCGCAGTCGGAGTGCCTGCGGGCGCTCGACCGGGCCCGCGGCCTCCTGGCGGAGGCGCCGCGCGGCAACGCGCCGGTGCTGGGCACCACCGGCGGGGGTGATCCGGTCGCGCTGGCCACCGCGGGCTGCCTCCACGACTTGGGCAGGCCCGGCCGGGCTGCGGAACTGCTCGGGCGCGAGCTGTCGGCGATTCCTCTGCGGTCCCGGCGGCTGCGGGTCCGCTGGGCGGCCCGTCAGGCGCTGGCGCTGGCATCCGCGGGGGAGCTCGACCAAGCCTGCGAAGTGCTGCGGGACCTGCTGCCGGAGTTCAGCGCGACGGCCTCCTGGACGGTCCGTACCGACCTGGTGGCGCTGGCCAGACTGCTGGCCCGGCATCAGACCCACCGGGGTGTCAGGGAGATGTTCCCGTTGCTCACCGAGAAGCTGTACGTGCCGTCCGCCCACTCCGCCGGCCGTCGGTGAGTTGCCGAGTTGCCGACGGCCCCGCCCCCGCCCGCGCACCCGCGGACGTCTGATCACCGGCGTGCGCCCGGAGTTCCGCGCCCGCGTGCTCCGCACGCGATGACCGCGCCCCGCGGCGTGCCCTCCTGTGCCCCGGACGAGGCGACCTGACCGGGGGAGTCCGGTCCGCTGCGCGCGACGGTCGGGACGTTCGCCGACGCGGCTCATGTCCGAGCACGCGAGGCGGGGAGGCTCCGCCGCCGCATCGAAATGTTTCGATGGTGGTGGCGAATCTTGCGAGAGGTATTGACGCCGCTCGCCAGCTCCCTATGATCCGAATTGATCGATACTTCGCCCCTTGTTCGATATCACGCACACATCAGGGCTGCCCCACTCCGCGAGTGGAGCGCCTCGGGTCGCACCCGTCGAAACGTCCGAGCCGCAAGGAGTACGTCGCATGTGTGTATGTCATGCCCGCGTCAGCCTGATCGCCGCGCGACGCGAGACCACCGCCGGGCCCGCCCCGTCCCGCCGGGGGACTCCCGGGCGCCTGTCGGTGAGGGGTTCGAAGGGGGAGCCGCGCGGGTGGTGACGGTCGACGGGCCGACCGTGTGTCGCGCGGCGCGACGAAGACCCCGGTCCCCACCGGCACGTCCGAGGCCCCGCGGCGCCGGTAGCCGCGAGGAGTCGGGCGACCCGGTGCCCCGGACCGCAAGGAACCGCACCACATCGACAGTCCGGACAGCCTCGGACGAGGCCGGCCGGAACCGCTCACTCACGAATCAAGAGGTCGTCATGCGCAGAGGAATCTTCAGTCGCAAGCGTCTGTCCGTGGTGCTCGCCGCCACGACCGCGGCCCTGGTCTCGATGGCGGGGTCGCTCGTCGCCAACCCGGCCCAGGCGGCCACCAGTGCGTGCTCCCTCCCGTCGACGTACCGGTGGACGTCGACGGGTCCGCTGGCGCAGCCGGCGAACGGGTGGGCCTCGCTGAAGGACTTCACCAACGTGACGTACAACGGCAGGCACCTGGTCTACGGGTCGAACTACTCGGGATCGGGATGGGGCTCGATGATGTTCAGCCCCTTCGCGAACTGGTCGGACATGGGGTCGACCCCCCAGCGCGGCATGAGCCAGTCGACGGTGGCACCCACGCTGTTCTACTTCGCCCCCAAGAGGGTCTGGGTACTGGCCTACCAGTGGGGCGCGTGGCCCTTCATCTACCGCACGTCGAGCGACCCGACCAACCCCAACGGCTGGTCCGCGCCGCAGCCGCTGTTCACCGGCAGCATCTCCGGCTCCGACACCGGCCCGATCGACCAGACCCTGATCGCCGACGGCCAGAACATGTACCTGTTCTTCGCCGGTGACAACGGCAAGATCTACCGGGCGAGCATGCCGATCGGGAACTTCCCGGGCAACTTCGGATCGTCGTACACGACGATCATGAGTGACACGAAGGCCAACCTGTTCGAGGCGCCCCAGGTCTACAAGCTCCAGGACCAGAACCAGTACCTCATGATCGTCGAGGCGATGGGCGCGAACGGCCGCTACTTCCGCTCGTTCACGGCCAACAGCCTGAACGGCTCGTGGACCCCGCAGGCCGCCAGCGAGAGCAGGCCCTTCGCGGGCAAGGCCAACAGCGGTGCCACCTGGACCAACGACATCAGCCACGGTGACCTGGTCCGCAACAACCCCGACCAGACCATGACCGTCGACCCCTGCAACCTGCAGTTCCTCTACCAGGGCAAGGCCCCCAACGCGGGCGGCCCCTACAACCAACTGCCCTACCGGCCGGGTGTCCTCACCCTGCAGCGCTGACCCGCCCTCTCCACGAGGACGTCGACGCACGGGTGCCTGACCCGGGGTTCTCCCCGGGTCAGGCACCCGTGCGTGCGAGCGGGAGAGGATTCGGGCACGGCTTCGACAGCACGGGAACGACGCCGTGGAGGAGTGCCGCGCCGTGTGTTAACGTGATCCTTTTGCGTGGTCGTCGCGGTGGGCGGTCGTAACGTGTCCGGTTCCGCCGGTGCGCGAGTTGTTTCGATACTGCCGGGCCTTCCTCGGTACGTTCCTCTGCGGAAGGCTGTCCATGAAGCATCCCGACGACTCCGGCACGGCGCACGACGGTTCCGCCCGGCCCGAGGGCACCACCCCGGCGCCGCCCCCGGCCGTCTCCTTCGCCGCGCTGGGGCTACCGGCGGAGGTGGTGCGGACGCTGAGCGGTCTCGGGGTGCGCGAACCCTTTCCGATCCAGGCCGCCACCCTGCCCGATGCCCTCAACGGCCGTGACGTCCTGGGGCGCGGGCGCACCGGATCGGGCAAGACGCTCGCCTTCGGCCTGCCTCTGCTGACGCGTACGGCCGGGCGGCGCGCCCAACCCAAGCAGCCCCTCGCCCTGATCCTCGTGCCCACCCGGGAGTTGGCCCAGCAGGTCACCCAGGCGCTTGCGCCCTACGCCGAGGCGCTGCGGCTGCGGATGGCCACGGTCGTCGGCGGCATCTCGATCGGCCGGCAGATCACCGAGCTGCGCCGGGGAGCCGAGGTGGTCGTCGCCACCCCGGGACGTCTGCACGACCTGATCGAGCGCAACGCCTGCCGCCTGGGACGGGTGAGGATCACCGTCCTGGACGAGGCCGACCAGATGTGCGACCTGGGATTCCTGCCGCAGGTCGTCGACGTCCTCGACCAGGTGCGCCCCGACGGCCAGCGGATGCTGTTCTCGGCCACCCTGGATCGCGACGTCGACCAGCTGGTCCGCCGCTACCTCGACGACCCCGTCGTCCACTCGGTCGACCCGTCCGGCGGCACGGCGTCGACGATGGAGCACCACCTACTGGTCGTCCACGGTCCCGACCGCTACGCCGTCACCACGGAGATCGCCGCCCGCGACGGCCGCGTACTGCTGTTCCTCGACACCAAGCACGCCGTCGACCAGCTCACCCGGCATCTGCGGGCCAGCGGGGTGCACGCCGGGGCCTTGCACAGCGGCAAGTCCCAGCCGCAGCGCACACGGACCCTGGCGGAGTTCAGGAGCGGCCGGCTCACCGTGCTGGTGGCGACCGATGTCGCGGCCCGCGGCCTGCATGTCGACGACCTCGATCTCGTGGTCAACGTCGACCCGCCCACCGACCCCAAGGACTATGTGCACCGTGCGGGCCGCACCGCCCGCGCCGGTGAGTCCGGCAGCGTGGTCACCCTCGTACCGGCGGCCCGGCGCCGCGAGGTGAGCCGAATGATGGCCGGGGCCGGCATCGAGGCAACAGTCACCAAAGTGCGCTCGGGTGAGGCGGAGTTGAGCCGGATCACCGGCGCCAAGCCGCCCTCCGGCACCCCCCTCGACGGCGGGCCCGCCGTCCCCCGGCCCAAGAACACCAACGCCCCCTTCCGCGGCCTCGGCACCGGCAAGGACACCTCGCGCGGGGGCGGCCGGTCCCGGAAGGCCGGCGAGGCCCGCAAGCTGGCCGAGGCCCGCAAGGCAGCCCTCGTGCGTCGCAACGGCTGAGAGACCGGAAACGAGCAGGATGACGGTGGCGGCTTCCGCACCGCACCCGGCATGACAAGCTGTGCCTGCCCATCCCCGAACCCAGGAGGTCACCATGACCGCAGAGCCCGCATCGACGGAAGGTTCGGAGCCGGCAGCCGCCGAGACGTCCCCTCTGGCACCGGACGGCGACGGCAACTACGACCTCAAGCGCAAGTTCCGCGAGGCCCTGGCGCGCAAGCGCGGCGCGCAGGCGGACGCCGCCGACGTCGCTGCCCATCCCGATGCGTCGAAGGTGCGCGCGGCGCACGGCCCGGCCGCCGGCCAGCGGTCGTTCCGGCGCAAGAGCGGCGGCTGAGCCGATCGGTCCCGCGACCCGGCGTGAAGCCGTGAGACGGCGAAGCCCCACCGGAGCGCTCCGGTGGGGCTTCGCCGTGAGCGGCCACGCGTTCCCGCGGCTGCTCTGGGCTGTGCCACCGGCCGTGCGAGCAGGACGCCGCGGACGCCCGGGAGGAAGACCCTTGGGATCCGGTACACGCGCTATGCGATCCCCATGCATTCGTTGACGTCGTCAACGAATCATGCATTGATGGAGAGATCGGGCCCTGTGTACGGTTGCCCGTATGACGGACACTCCCGCCCCCATGGCCAACGTGTTGGTCACCGGCTCCGAGATCGCCAGGCTGGCGGGCGTCACCCGTGCCGCCGTCTCGAACTGGCGGCGGCGTTACGACGACTTCCCCTCGCCGGCCGGCGGGGGTGGCAACAGTCCGCTGTTCGACCTGGCCGAGGTCCAGGCCTGGCTGGACCGACAGCGCAAGGGGCAGGAAGTCTCCGTGGAGGTGCAGCTGTGGCAGGCGCTGCGCGGAGTCTACGGCGACGACATGCTCGGCGGGCTCGTGGATGTGGCCCGTCTCCTCACCGAGGGAGAGGAACCCGGGGAGCTTCCCCCTGACGTCGTGCGGCTCGTGCGAGATCTGGCCGACGGCGGCGGCGCGGCGGAGGCGGTGAGCGTCCTCGCGGAGCGTTTCACCGAGTCCGTACGCCGGGCCGGATCGGACCAGGTCACCTCATGGCGGGTCGTCCGGGCCGTACGCCACTTCGCCGGGGAGGTGGCACCTGACGCGACCGTCTTCGACCCGGCCTGCGGCATCGGCTCCCTCCTCCTCTCCGTAGGTCCGGAGCGGGCTCGCCGACGCTGCGGGCAGGAGTCCGACGCCCGCAGGGCCGAGTTCGCGCAACTGAGGGCCGACCTCACCGGGCACATCGGTGTCGACGTCCTCACGGGGGACTCGTTGCGTGACGACCGGTGGACGGAGCTCAAGGCCGACCTGGTCGTCTGTGATCCCCCGGTCGGCGAACCCGACTGGGGGCGTGAGGATCTGTTGCTCGACTCGCGCTGGGAGTTCGGTACCCCGTCCCGTGCCGAGGGCGAACTCGCCTGGCTGCAGCACGCCTATGCGCACACCGCGCCCGGTGGTCGAGTCGTCATGGTCCTGCCCGCCTCGGTCGCCTACCGCAAGGCGGGCCGCCGTATCCGCGCCGAACTCGTACGGCGGGGCGTCCTCACCCAGGTCACCGCACTTCCGCCCGGCATGGCGGCCTCGCACGCGCTTCCGGTCCACCTCTGGCAGCTGCGTCGCCCGCGGACCCCGGGGGACGCCGTCACCACCGTCCGCATGGTCGATCTGACGGCGGCCGATCCGGACGGCTCACTGGAACCTGGCCCCGAGCAGACGGTGGACGTTCCCCTGATCGATCTGCTCGACGATGCCGTGGACCTCACGCCCGGCCGCCATGTCGAGGACTCCCATCGCGACTACGCGGCTGAATACCAGACCTTGCGACGGGAGCTGACCGAGCAGGTGAGGCTGTTGGCGGAGCTGCTGCCGGCGTTGGTGGCGGGCGACGGCCCCGGCTCTCTCGACGGCCCTGCCGTCAGCGTCGCCGACCTCGCGCGCGCGGGGCTCGTCGAGTACGGCGATCCGGAACCGGTCTCGATCAGCGACCAGCTCGACACCGACTACCTCCAGGGCTTTCTGCGCAGCACGGCCAACACCAGGCGCTCGACGACCACCAGTGGCACCTACCGCCTGGACGGCAAGGGCGCCCGCATCCCGCAGATGGACATCGCCGGGCAACGGCGCTACGGGGAGGCCTTCCGCGCGCTTCAGGAGTTCGAGAAGCGAGCGCGCAGAGTGGTGGAACTGAGCCGGGACGCAGCGACCCTGGCCAGGGACGGGCTCGGCAACGGCGCACTCGTCCCGGACAACTGACGGGGAGCGTCACATCGGCGGGGCTCTGGTCCCGGGGCGGACAGCCGGCCGGGACGCGGCGGTCGCCGTCGGGCGCCTCAGGTCATGGTGTTGGTCAGATGCGGGCCCATGTAGCCGACGAAGATCCCGTGATCGGTGCAGGCCCCGTCGTAGTAGTGCAGGCGCGGCGCGATGGTGTTGCCGCCGCCGATCCGCAGGTGGGCACCCATGAACAGCTTGCCGTCCGGATGCACGTGGCGGGGTACGGGGAACGTGCGCGCCCGGCTCCACTCGCCGTTCGCCTTCACGGACTTCGACTCGTCCCTGACGATCTTGCGGGGCGAGATGACGTGCGCTCCCTCGGGCGCGTCCGCACACCACTGCTTGAAGTCGCTGTGCGCGTCGCCGCTCGCGACGGCTTCCGCGAAGTCCTGGAGTGCCAGCAGGGCGTCCCAGGCCATCCGGACCCAGGACGAGCCGTAGGCCTGGTCGTCGAGTTCCAGGGTGTGCTTGGGCCGGCCGGTGAAGTGGACGCGTCGCATGTCGCCGATCCGCTCCAGGATCTCGGCGAAGGAGGTGGGCGCGTCCACCGAGGGGTCCACCGTCGCGTACGCCTTCTCGGCCGCGCCCAGCCTCAGCAGTTCTCTCTGCAGTCGCTTGGGTGGTTGGGCGAGCCAGTGGCGCAGCTGCTCGTCCACGAGTGCACCGGTCCGCACGTAGTCGGTCCGGCTGGTGACCACCATGCGGTAGCGGCGGGCGTCCATCAAGCTGCTCCTCACGTGTACGGGGAAAGGGGGCGGGGTTCAGGCAGTGGCGGCTGCCAGGACGTGGAGCGGTTCACCCACGTCCCGGGTGCCAGGCCCGTACCTCGGCGGGGGTGGACTGGGCGGCAGGCGGCGGATCGCGCACCAGGGCCTGCTCCTCGGTGGGGAGCCCCGATCGGGGGAGACGGGCGAGGGACAGGTCACGGAGGCTGATGGTGGCGCTCACGGCTCGGCTTCCTCGGGTGCTCTGGATGGCTGCGGCGGGCGTGCCCAAGGCGACGCGAGGGGACGGTGAGCCGTTGTCAATCCGAGCATGACGGAAGCGTGTTAGCGACATCAACAGACTTCCGTGAATTCGCCGGGAGTTGAGGTGTGTACACATGTTCGGGTGCATGCCGTGACCGCATGGTTCACCGGGTCGGACCGGTGCGGGCGCACGGGGATGCCCGCCTCAGCGGCTGCCCTGCTCGCTGCGGATGCGAGTACGCGCCGGGCGGCCGGCGCCTCGGGCCGGAGTACTGGCCCCAGCTCAAGGAGCGTGTGCTCGCGTCCGCGGCGAGAAGACCTTCTGCGGGGACGGGGTGCCTCCGCCCACACCCGGGCCGAGCCCGGCGGCCTACGCGAGCACGGCGAACCGGCCATCCCGTGGCCGCGTGGCCGTCCCCGGCTGCCGCCGCCCGCCCGGGCATCGTGCGACGGTCAGCGCAGCACCGAGCCGATCCATGCCGTCGCCTGCTCGGGCGTGGTGCGGGTGTCGACACCGAGGACGTGGATGGTGCCCATCGGGCCCTTGGGGCCGCGCACTCGCAGGGTCCGCTGGGCGTGACTGCCCGGCTGGGGATGGACGATGACGGCCGTCGGGGCGCCGGTGGGCGCGTAGCCCCTGCCGTAGGTGAGGAGCTGATGGACGTCGGCCGCGCTCACGCCGTGGCGGTCGTAACGCTTGTACTTGGCGTCCACGGGCAGCAGCGTGCGATGTGCCGTGTCGTGTCCGGGAAGCCCTGGAAGGCTGAGCAGGAGATCGGGCCTGAAGGTCGAGGCATTGCCCAGGTCTCCGCGGACCGTGATGCCTACGCCGCTTCCGCCGGGCACGGCGTGGCCGCCGTGCGGCCCGGCCGCTTCGGTGCCGAGGCGGCGGACGACGGCTTCCCAGAGCGGGGGCATGGCGAGCAGGAGTCCGTCCGCCGTGGTGCCTTGGTCGGTGAGCAGGTCGGTCACTCCGCCACCGCGCAGCAGCAGGCGGGCCCAGGTGTGGGCGGGCCGGTAGCGAGCGTTGAGGCGGGTGTAATGGGTGCGGTCCAGGGCGCGGAGTGCCGCGGCCGGGGTGGGAGCCTGAGGAAAAGCGCAGGCGACTCCGTGCAGAGCGCGCGCGAGGTCGGGATCGGCGGTCAGGCTGAGGGCCGCCTTCAGCGCGCTCCCCAGAACACGGTTGTCCCGGATGTCCGCTTCCCGGTCGAAGGTGCGGACGTGCAGCTGGTCCAGTTGCCCGTAGCGGCGGGTGGCCTGGGTGGCGACGTCCAGGCGTCCCCGGAGCACCGGCTCGATACTCCGGCGGCGTACGTAGTCCCGGCGCAGTCCCTCCCGCAGCAGCCGTTCGCACTCTCCGAGCAGGGCGGCGGCGACCAGATCGGCGTAACCGTCGGGGCCGGTGGCCCACCGTCTGGGTGTCGCGGGGACGGGCGTACCGAGGGCGTAGGCGAGCCAGGTCATGAGTTGCTCGCCCGGAATGGCGAACTTGGGTGTGATCGCCACGCGGACACGGTCCAGGACCAGGACTCCGACGGTCGCGTCGGCCTTGAGCCGCCACCCGGTGCGCTCCCTGGCCAGAGTGAGACAGCCCCGCGCCTGGAGGGCATGCAGTCGGTCGACGTCCCGGGGGGTGAGCTGACCGGGTTCCAGCAGGGCGGACTCGTACTCGCCGAGCTGAACCGGGGTGCGGTCAGGCATCCGGGCCGGGAACGCCGCTGGTGAACTCGGTCGCCAGCGCGTCCGCCAGGTCCTGCGGGGGCATGAGGAGCGGACGCCCGGTCCCGGCGTCCACCAGGCCGCCGAGGATGCGGTGCAGCAGTTCCGCCCGGCCGAGGCAGTAGTCCTCCAGCAGCGGGATCACCTCGTGGTGGAAGGCTGCGGCCAGATCCTCCTCGGTGGCGATCGGCTCACCGTCGCGGAGCAGGTAGGCGTGCCCGATCTGGTGGTCGGCGTCGAGATGGCGGGCGATGCGGGTGTTGAGGGACTCGAAGAACGCGGCCAGGTCCAGGGGACCGACGGTCCCGGAGACCGCGTCCGGATCAGGGCCCACGGGCAGGAACGCGAAGCGGCGGCGAACCGCGGCGTCCAGGTGGCTGATGCTCCGGTCGGCGGTGTTCATCGTGCCGATGACCCGGACGTTCGGCGGTACGGAGAAGCGCCGCTTGCTGACCGGCAAGGCGACCGGCAGGTTCCGCTTGTCGAGCTCGAGGAGTGTGATCAACTCGCCGAAGATCCGAGGCAGGTCACCGCGGTTGATCTCGTCGACGACCAGCAGGAATGTCTGGTCGGGATGGTCGGCGGCCCGGCTGCACAGGCTGTGGAACAGGCCGTCCGTGAGGGCGAGGGTGAGCCCCGGGCCGGTGGCGCTCAGGTCCGGCTTGAAGCCCTCGACGAAGTCCTCGTAGCCGTAGGAGGGATGGAAGGTGACCAGGCGGACGCGGTCGCCGTGCAGCATCTCGGCCTGCGCCGCGGCACGTTGGGCGGCGTCGGCGCCGAGCACGTCCGCGCGGCCGTCCAGGGCGAGGGCGGCGCCGAGCGCGAGCCGCGTCTTGCCCGTACCGGGCGGCCCGTGCAGGATCACCTGCCCTTTGCGCTCCAGCGCGTCCAGTACGGCCTGTACGTCCTCGGGCAGCGCGACCGGCGTGCCCGCCTGTGTCCGGCCCGTACCCGGGACAGCGTCGGAGCCTGAGTCGGCGTCGTGTGCGGTGAACCTGGCGAAGAGAGAGGGGTCCACCTTGGCGAAGGTGGACCGCCATCCGTGCTGGGGCTTCGACAGTTTCCGCGCGTGGGAGAGGTCCCAGACCACCGGGACGACGTGGTGGAACTCCGGCCGGTCCGGTTCGTAGCGGTAGCTCCCGTCAACGCTGCCGGTGGCCAGGACCTCGTCCGTTCCACGGTTGGCGACGACCCGGTCTCCCGCCTCCAGGTCCCGGAAGGCCAGCAGTCGGCGGGCGAGGGTCAGACTGCCGCCACTGCTGCGCGGCCAGTGCGCGTCCAGGGCATGCTTCAGCTCGGTGTCGCTCTGGTACTGGCCGAGATCGCCGACCTCGTCCCACCCGACGCAGATGAACGAGCCGTCCCGGCATTCCTCCCACAGGCGGGCGCGCTCGCCGGGGGCGATCTTCCAGATGGCGCGCTGCCGGGGATTGAAGTGCTTGTACAGGAAGCGCATCACCTCCTGCCCGGTCCAGCCCTCGAACTCCTCACGGGTCCGGACGAGTTCTCGCAGTTGACGGTTGGTGCGCGAGGCGGGGACACCGGCCTGCGCCTCGCCGCCCAGCAGAGTGACGAACGTCCGCAGATGCTCGGCCGCGTAGATCGGCAGGAAGTGCTGTGGGAAGTAGGTCGCCAGGGACTTGGTCACCAACGTCGGCCCGTATCGCAGCACTTCGAGGTCGTCCAGCGCCTCGAAGTCACCCGCCCCGACGGCGTCGAAGGCCCGGACGAACTGTCCGCGCAGTTTCGCCCAGGCATCCTGCGGATCCAGGCCGCGCAGGGGAGCGGCCATCCGCCATTCGCCGGAGTTGTGGTGGTACATGATGTGCTTTGCGGCGCTGCCGCCCTTGATGCTGCCCAGGTGGGGAGTGCCGAACTCCATGAGCCGGCAGTACGTCGGGCCCGACTCGGGCGGCGCGGCCTGCCCGAGGGCGTAGCGCTCCAGTGGCAGCTCCGCCCACTCCTCCAACGGAAACCGGGACAGCACCTGCTTGCGCTCGTCCTCGGCAGCCGACTCGACCTCCGCCACGGAGGTCCGGTCGAACTCGGCCGCCGCCGTGCGCACATCCACCCCGTTCGTCATGGGGGCCATGATGCCGGACCGCGACGTGGCATCCCACCGCCCGGCGAAGTCGGATGGTTTCCGGTGTGCGACTCAGGTGGCCGACAGAGAAGCATTCCGGGTACGCACTGGTTCGGACAGGCCTTGACCACGGGCGTACGTACCCGGTCCTGCGCCGCTGCCGGAAGGTGCTAACGGGCGCCTCGCCCGGCCGGACTGATTTCCGCCCAGACGGTTTTGCCGGAGGGCGGGCGGGGGTCCGTGCCCCAGCGGTCGGCCAGGGTGTCGACCAACAGCAGGCCGCGGCCCGACTCTTCGTCCGGGCCGCGGTCCTGGGGGATCGCGGGTCGACACTCGCCGCGCGTGTCGCTCACCGCGATGCGCAGGATGCCGACCGTGTCGGCCGGTGTCAGTGCCAGTGTCAGAGTCAGCAAGAAGTCACGGCCCTGGGCGCGGCCGTGCAGTGCCGCGTTCACCGCCAACTCCGCGACCACGTGTTCCGCCCGTTCGATGACTCCGGGTGACAACTCCCAGGCGGTCAGCCGTTCCACGGCCAGGAGGCGGGCGAGGCGGGCCCCGCGGCGAGTGGAGGAGAGCCGCTGCGCGAACGTGTGTGCGGTGGGCGTGAGTTGGGGCGTGATCGCGTTCATGGGACCACGGTGACGGGTGCGAAGGGGTGTGTTCCAGTGGCGCACCCCGTACGCAGCGTCAGCGTACGGGCGCATTCGGTGGACGGTACGGCGTTCCGTCCGTCACTCTGGGTGTTGTCGATCGCGGGGACTCGGCACGGCACGCACGCACCTGGAGGTGGCCGCGTATGACCATCGGCGCGGACGAGAACGACACCGACCTGACGGCCTGCGGGGTGGAGCGGGAACCCGACCGTTCGGACAGTCTGCGGACGTTCGGGGCCGTGCTGCAAGCCCTGCGCGAGCACGCGGGGCTCAGCCGGGCCGAGTTCGCCGAGTTGGTGCGGTACTCCAAACACACCGTTGAGTCGGTGGAGTTGGGGAGGCGGATGCCGGACGAGTCCTTCGTGGAGCGCGCGGAGGAGGCGCTCGGCAACACGGGTGCGCTGAGGAGGTCGGCCAGGTTCCTGACGCGGGGTGAGGCGGGGTTGGCGGAGTGGTTCCGGCGGTGGGCTCGGCTGGAGAAGATCGCGGTCAGTCTGTGTACGTACGAGTGCAGACTGGTGCCGGGGTTGTTGCAGTCGGAGGGGTATATGCGCGCCCTCTGTGACGAGGACATCCCGCCTCTGTCGGACGAGGCCCTTGAGGCCACAGTTCGTGCTCGTATGGAGCGCCAGCGGCTTCTGAAGGAGCGCCCGAACACCACCTTCGACTTCATTGTTGAAGAAGCTGTGTTCATGCGTCGCCTGGGCGGAGTCGACGTGACCCGTGATCTGATCGATCACGTTCTTGGGGCGATTGTCCCGAGAAATGTCACCTTGCAGATCATGCCGGCGAACTCCGAGCACCACGCATGCATGGCAGGGCCTGTCCAGCTGCTGGAAACCCCTGAGGGGAGCTGGCGCGGCTACTCTGAAGGGCAGGAGAACGGCCGGTTGATCGCTGACTCGAAACAGGTCAGCCGACTGCACATGCGCTATGCGAGACTGCGCTCACAGGCCCTCTCCCCGAAGGACTCCGTGGGCCTGCTTGAGCGGATTCGAGGAGCGCTATGAGCACGTCCGAACTCGACTGGTTCAAGTCCAGCTACAGCAGCGCACAGGGAGACAGCTGCGTTGAGGTCGCCGTCACTGAACAGGCCATCCACGTGCGGGACTCCAAGGACGTGACGCGTCCGTCCTTCGCGGTTACCGGTGGAGGCTGGACGCGGTTCGTGCGGTACGTCGCACGAGGCTGAGGCATATCGAGGGCGGCCCTTCCTCCGGGCGGCAGCCTGCCTCGTACCGGACGTGCCGCAGCCGGGGGCCGGACCCACCGCCGGGCGCCCGGCGCACCGGCGGGTCGGCCGTCCGGGCGTCACCGGCCCCGCGCCCGCATCGAATTGAATCCTGCACGACGTATTGACCGCCCGTTGGTGCGATCCTACGTTGACCCGCGTCTTGAGAGCGCTCTCAGAAGGGTCGCGCATGAGATTCCGTAGACGTCTGGCGCTTGTTTCGGCGGCCGCCGTGGCCGCCGCAGGTCTGGCGGGCACCGTCGGTGGCGGTGTCGCCTTCGCCGCCACCGTCGAGGTGGGCAAGGGAAGTTACAGCGACGTTCGGCCGGCTGGGATGAGGGGTCCCTCCGACAACGGTGGCCGGCCGGTCGAGCCCAAGGTCACGTCCGCCATGGCGGACAAGCCCGTGCCGACCAACGACTGGTGGTCCTCGCTGGTCTTCCAGCGGTTCGCCTCCAACCCGTGGTCGGAGAACATGTACGGCCACCCCCTCACCTACAAGGCGGTGTCCGGTGGTCTGGAGGTCGGTTACCCGACCACCCGTCAGATCGTCGGCGGCGGCCGCCAGTACGAGTTCCCGCACAAGGCCGACCTGACCCTCGGCCTCGCGGGCCTCAACTCGCCCGACACCAAGGCGGACGGGTGGAGCGACTGGACCGTCACCCCGTACTGGAAGGACGACGCGCGCACCCTGCGCACGACCATCGGCCACGGCTCGCCGTACGTGTACGCGGAGGGCAGCGGAGGCGCGGCGCGGATCAGCGCCGCGGCCCCGCCGACCGTCTTCGCCGACCGGGGCAACGTCCTCGGCGTCACGATCTCCGGCCACCACTACGCGCTGTTCGCCCCGAGCGGCAGCGACTGGACCGTCTCCGGCGACGAGATCCGGGCCGACCTCGGCTCCAAGGACTATTTCTCCCTGGCCGTCCTCCCCGCCAAGGAGGCGCTCGCCGACTACGAGAAGTACGCCTTCAGCTTCGTGACCGGTTCCGAGGTCGACTGGGACTACCGGGAGGGCGACGGCGAGGTCGAGGCGACCTACACACTGACCACCGAGGCGAAGGAGGGCGAGGAGACCGGCACCCTCCAGGCGCTCTACCGCCACCAGTGGCTGCACACCTCCGACCCGCTGACCGACTACACCTACGTCTCCTCGCGCGGCGAGATGAAGGTCCGCGAGGGCACCTCGTTCACCACCACGCAGAAGGTGCACGGCGTCCTGCCCGGGCTGCCGAGCGCCCCGGGCGTCGACAAGGCGAAGCTGAAGACCTACATCAACGACGTACTGACGCAGGGTGATCCGTTCAGCGGCGCCATCGACACGTACTGGACCGGAAAGGCCCTCGGTAAACTCGCCCAACTCGTGCCGATCGCCGACCAGATCGGCGAGACGGCCGACCGCGACAAGCTCCTTCAGCTCCTCAAGAGCCGGATGCAGGAGTGGTTCACCGCCGGCGGTCCGTCCGAGTTCTCCTACGACAAGGACTGGCGCACCCTCATCGGCTACCCCGCCTCGTACGGCAGCGACCAGGAACTGAACGACCATCACTTCCACTACTCGTACTACGTGATGGCCGCGGCGATCGTGGCGCAGTACGACCCGCGGTGGGCCGCCGACTCCGAGTGGGGCGGCATGGTGAAGGAGCTCATCAAGGACGCCGCCAACCCGGCCAGGGACGATGCCGAGTACCCGTTCCTGCGCGGCTTCGACGTCTACGCCGGACACAGCTGGGCCGCCGGCCACGAGGCGTTCGCCGCCGGCAACAACCAGGAGTCGTCCTCGGAGTCGATCAACCTCAGCGCCGGCCTGATCATGTGGGGTTCGGCCACGGGCGACAAGGCGCTGCGCGACCAGGGCGTCTACATGATGATGACCGAGTCGGAGTCGATCGCGCAGTACTGGTTCGACGCCGACCAGAAGGTCTACCCCGAGGACTTCAGCCACGACGTCGTCGGCATGGTCTGGAGCAGCGGCGGCGCCTACGCCACCTGGTGGACCGCCAACCCCGAGGAGATCCACGGCATCAACTTCCTCCCCGTCACCGGCGGTTCGCTGCACCTGGCCAGGGAGAAGGACATGCTCCGCCGCAGCGTGGCCGAGATGGAGAGGGAGAACGGCGGCCCGGCCGTCGAGTGGCGCGACATCTTCTGGCAGGTCCAGGCGCTGTACGACCCGGCCGGGGCCATGGCGGCCTGGAACCGGTCGAACGGCGGATACGTTCCCGAGGAAGGCGAGACCAAGGCCCACACCTATCACTGGGTCGCCACGATGAACTCCCTCGGTGCGCCGGACATGACCGTCACGGCCGACATGCCGACGGCCGTCGTCTTCGACAGGAACGCCACCAAGACGTACGCCGCGCACAACTACGGAGCCGAGGAGTGTTCGGTGCTCTTCTCCGACGGCGGCGTGCTGAACGTCCCGGCGAAGTCGACCGCGTCCGGAGCCGGCGACGACACGAGGCTCGGGACACTCTGCGGCGCGGCGGGCGGGGGTGAGGAACCCCCGCCGGGCGACGAGAAACCCACCGCGCCCGGCACCCCGGCCGCGACCGACGTCACCGACACCTCCGTCAAGCTGACCTGGGACGCCGCGACCGACGACAAGGGCGTCAAGAACTACGACGTCCTGCGCGACGGTGCGAGGGTCGCCACGGTCACCGAGACCACGTACACCGACACCGGACTGCGCCCCGGCACCGAGTACACCTACGGCGTCCGGGCCCGCGACACCGCCGATCAGGTCGGTCCGGCCGGCGGCACCGTGACCGTCACCACCACGGGTGACGCTCCTCCGCCGTACGTCACGGGCGACACCTTCTACCTGCGGTCGGGTGGAGAGCTCGCCACCCGGGAAGCCGCGACGGGCTCCTCCGACACCATCCGGTCCGCCGGCGGCACCAACAACGACGGCACGCCGAAGAACCCGCTCGTCTACGAGGTGAAGAACGTCAAGGGCGCGGTGAAGCCGGACCGCGGCACGGCCTTCACGTTCAAGGTGGACGCCGGTGACTCCGTCGGCTACGCCCAGCAGGCCCGGGTGTCGTACGACCTGACCGGCGACGGCACGTTCGACCGTGTCGAGACGTTCCGCTACTTCGCCACCGATCCGGTCCCCGGCTGGGAGGAGTACTCCTCTGCCCGGCAGGGGCTGCACTCCGCCTCGGGCACCTTGGACGACCTCGACGGCGGCACCGTCCGCGTGGAGATCTGGAGCGCCCTCGGCAACGGCCCGTCCGCCCTTCAGGTGGGCAAGGGCTCCGTCCTCACCATCCCGTTCGCCTGATCAGGGGCCCGGCTCCGCTCCGGCCCCCCGCCGGTCGGGCCGGGCACCCTTGGTCTGGTCGAGGGGGCCGAGAGCGGTGAGCAGGACGAGGCAGGGGAACAGGCCGCGACGGGCCTGCCGGGCCGGCGCGGTGCGGGGAATCGGGGCATGGATCGCGTGGTGCGGACCGGTGAGCCGATGATCGACGTCCTCTTCCAGAGTCCGATCGACAGCGACCCGCAGCGCGAGCGCGTGTGGACGTGCTCGTACCTCCGGCTCCAGGACCGGGAAGGCGGCCGATCGGGGTCTGCGAGGTCGGCCTGGACACCACCGATCGCACCGCCGTCGAGCCGGCGGAGGCCGCGGTTCCCCAGGACCGAGGTGTCGTCCGAGCCCGCCGACCTCCTGGGCGCGGCGGTGGCGGACACCCTGTCGTTCCGAGGTGGGCGAGCCCGGCCGGTGCCGGTCACCGCTCGCGCCGCGCTCGGCGTCGGGAAACCGGGCGGGCGGGGCCTCAGTAGAGAATGCACGGGTCCATGTCCTCGGCCGCGGCGGCGGAGTCCCGGAGGACGCGCCGGGTCCTCGCGACACAGGGGGCGGGCAAGCGCCGGCGTACACCCAGGAGGACGGTCTGCTGCCGAGCCCAGAACTGCGCGGTGCTCGACAGCTCTGCAGGGCGTCGGCCCATGAGTGAGCGGCCAGGTCCTCATGGATCTGGCCGCTCCGCAGCGCAGGGGCGGCAGGATTTGAACCTGCGGCGTGCGGGTTTGGAATCCGCTGCTCTGGCCGGGCTGAGCTACACCCCTTCGGTGGCTGGAGCCTGTCACGGGGGCGGGTCCCTCTGCCACCGGATTTCGGGCTGAGCGTCCGCGCCTGGACCTTCGCCGAAGCCCGGCGCGGCGTTCGGCGGAGGCGGCGCGCCGGGCCGATCAACCGCCGCAACCAGGGCGAAGGCGGATCCACATGTCGCCGGTGGCCTCGCCGGTCACCGGCACCACGGGCAGGCCATCGCCGTCCATGCCGGTGCCGTGCAGGTTGAGCCGGGGGCAGCCGAGATGCTCGGCGGTCTTGATCGACTCCTCGGCCGTGCGCAGGAGTTCGGCCGTGCCGTCCGGGTCGGTCGAAGTGCCGCGGATGTAGCCGGTCATCGAGGAGAACTCGGCGGGGGCCTGGGCCAGTGCGTTCAGGTCGTGCCGGGTCCAGTCCCGGATCTCCACCTGGAGGCCGGCCTCGTGGATGCGCCGGTATCCAGCGATCCCCCGTTATGGGGGCCTCCGCCGAGCCAGGATGGCAGGGGTGCGGCGTCGTGTTTCAGTGCAGCCGCCGACCTGCCCACAGCTGGTGACGTGGTCGGCGGCGCGGTCCACAGTGTGCGGCCACGGACGTCTTCGGGCGAACCGTTCGATCTCGCCGTACACCGCGTCCGTGGACGTGGCGCGACGACCCTGACTAGGGTTTCGGATGATCACGCTTCATGAACACGACAGGAGCCCCGAACGCTGATGGGCGCGACCCAACTTTTTTTCGCGTGCTCGCAGTACGCGGCCGCCACAGTGACCGCGGCGATCCGGGCAGGGCAGTTCGGCACCAGGGCCGACCACCGACGCATTCTGGTTGTCACGGACCGGGCTGATCTGCCCGAAATCAGTACGGCGCCCGACATGATGGCCGGATTCGCGGTTCTGGCCGCGGAATTCGACGATGTCCGTTCCTGGAACGAGTTCGTCCGGCCCTACCACCCGGCCGAATGGTCTCCGAGGGACCAGGACACGGCTCTGTGGCAACGGGCACTCCGCGCGACCTGGGACCTGGGCACCGGCGATCTCGAGATCGCCTGCGAATCCATCCAGGGACGCCCGTCGCAGACCGTGGCGAGGATCTTTGCCGACAGCCCCATCCATGTATATGCCGACGGCCTGATGAGCTACGGCCCGACGCGGAACAGACTCGACCCCGGAGTGGCGGCGCGGATCCAACGCCTCATTCACGTGGATCTGGTGCCGGGTCTCCGCCCTCTTCTACTGACAGAGCACGGGGTGCCCGCCGAGGTGGTCGCCACCGACGTCTTCACCGCGCTTCTACGCGAACTTGCCGACCAGGCAGGGGACGTGGGACTCGGGCCGACCACCGGGCCCGCGCTGCTGCTGGGTCAGTACCTGTCGTCCATCGGGATTCTGACAGCCGACGAGGAGCAGGCCCTGGAGTTGCGGATGCTCCGTGGCGCGGTACGACTGGGCCACCGCCACGTGCTGTTCAAACCCCATCCATCGGCTCCACTCGACAGGTCCCGGGCGCTGGAGCAGGAAGCACGGCACCTCGGCGTCGAGTTCGGTGTGCTGACCGAGCCGGTTCTGGCTGAAGTCCTCTTCCATCACATGCGGCCGGCCCTGGTGGTCGGCGCATTCTCCACCGCCCTGCTGACCGCGTCTCGTCTCTTCGGCCTCCCCGTGGCCCGGACCGGGACCGATCTCCTCCTGGAACGACTGAGCCCCTATCAGAACAGCAACCGGATTCCGGTGACGCTCGCTGACGCGCTCCTGCCCGACCTCGACGACGCTGATTCCGTGGCCGCGTGGTCGCTGGACCAGGCCCTGGAGGCACGGGGGGACCTGGCCGACCTGATCTCGGCTGTTGGCTTTGCGATGCAACCGGAGGCACACCCGGGGCTGAGACCACTGGCCGACCAGTACCTTGCCCATCACCTGGACGATGACACCCGACGCTATTTCCGGGGGAAGCGCCTGGCCCGGCTGGGACTCCCTGGTGGCACACCGGTGAGATTCGGTTTCGTGCCGCGGACACCGACTGTGCGGCGGGTGGCCCGGGGGGTGCGGTCGGTGCGCAGGGCTGTGTCCCGTCGAGGTTGAGCCCGTGACCGTGGTCGAGGGCCTCACCCTCGGTACCGACGGCGGACCGATCATCGGCGTTGTCGGTTTCGACGCAGAGCCAACGGGGCCGCAGCACGCGGAATCGCATCTCGGCGACGCGACACACGCATGCCGAATACCCGAGCAGAAGCAGCGCGCACCGGGGGACCCGCTGGAGGCCGTCCATGCGGCGGCGGAGAACGCTCCGCTACGGCTCTACGGCTCTACGGCTCTACGGCGATCGACGTCAGCACCAGTCCGTTCCCGACTGTCCAGCGGCCTGAGAAGCCGGTCAGCGGCCTGCCCCGCAGGGTCGGCGCGGGCACGAGCACGCGGGCCGTGAACGTGCCGTCCGGAAGGATGGCGACCGTGGCCTCCTGGAAGTCCAGGAGCCGCCTGCCCACCGGGAACCACGCCTTGTACACGGACTCCTTGGCGCTGAACAGCAATCGGTCCCAGGCCGGGCCCCCGGCGGGCAGCGCGGCCAGCGCGGTGAGGTCCTCGGGGCGGGCGATGGCCTCCAGCACACCGTCGGGGAGGGGCTCGTCCGGCTCCGCGTCGATGCCGAGCGCGGCCACCTCGTCGGCCCGGGCCACCACAGCGGCGCGGTACCCAGGACAGTGCGTCATGCTGCCCACCACGCCCTCGGGCCAGCGGGGCGCGCCCCGCCGGCCGGGCAGCAGCGGCGCCGGCGGGTGTCCGAGCTTCGCCAGCGCGTCCCGCGCGCACGCCCGGACCGTGGTGAACTCGGCCCGCCGCTTGGCGACCGCCCGGGCGATCACCGCCTCCTCCTGGGGGAACAGCGGGGTGTCGAGCCGGTCGGTGAAGCTGTGGACGTACACCGCGCCCGGCGGCAGCAGGCTCTCGATCACGCGCCCACCCGCCCCGTGACCGCCGCCGGTACGTGCCGGGCCGACACGATCTGCCGTGCCAGGTCGTCCCGCGGCCCGGACTGGCGCCACTCGCGCGGAAAGCCGAGCGGCGCCTCCTCGAACCGCGCCCTGTCGTACGCGGCGCGCTGCGGTATGTGCAGATAGCCGTAGACCACGGCTTCCGCGCCGTCGGTGCAGACGATCCCGGTCTCGTGCGCCCGGGCCAGTGACTCCTCGGGTGTCGAGGTGCCGGGCGCCAGGAACGAGTGGCCGTACAGCAGGAACAGCGGCGCGATCCGCACCGGGCCGCCCGCTCCCGTCCACACCGGGTATGGGTCCTCCGGCGTCAGCACCCCGAGGCGCCGGCACATCGCCACCAGTGCCTCGTACCGCGCGACCCCGCGCGGTGCGGCCGTGTCGTCCTTCTCGACGGTCCACACCTCGTGGTTCCCCCGCACCCAGATGACCCGCTCGAACGCGGACTCCGACTTCTCGACGACGGCCCGGTTTTCCTCGTACGACACCTGCAGGCCGCCGACCGCACGCAACTCGCTCTCGGTCCCCCTCATCCGGCCAGCATAATCACGCGCTGCCCGGCGGCTCGTATGGGTACTGCCCCGCACGTCAGTCAGATGATCTAACAAGAAATGATCTAGTGAGTACCGCACGACCGCACTCGCGTTCGGCAGCCTAGAATGCGCCGATATGAAGGCTCTCGTATTATCCGGCGGGGCCGGAACCCGCTTGCGGCCCATCACCCATACCTACGCCAAGCAGCTTGTCCCCGTGGCCAACAAACCCGTGCTCTTCTACGGGTTGGAGGCCATCGCGGAGGCGGGCATCACCGAGGTCGGCATCGTCGTCGGTGACACAGCCCCCGAGATCCAGCGGGCGGTGGGCGACGGCTCCGCCTTCGGCCTCGACATCACCTACATTCGGCAGTCCGCACCCCTTGGCCTGGCCCATGCCGTACTGATTGCAAGGGAGTTCCTCGGTGACGAGGACTTCGTCGTGTATCTCGGTGACAACTTCATCGTCGGCGGCATCGCGGGTCTCGTGGACGAGTTCCGGGGCACCCGCCCGGACGCGCAGATCCTGCTCACCAAGGTGGCCGACCCCTCTGCCTTCGGCGTCGCCGAACTCGACGTCTCAGGAAAGGTGGTGGGGTTGGAGGAGAAGCCGGCCGCCCCGCGCAGCGATCTCGCCCTGGTCGGCGTCTTCCTGTTGACCCCGGCCGTGCACGAGGCCGTGCAGGGGATCGAGCCGTCCGCACGAGGCGAGCTGGAGATAACCGACGCCCTGCAGTGGCTCATCGACCACGGACACGACGTCCGCTCCACGACCATCTCCGGGTACTGGAAGGACACCGGAAACGTCATCGACATGCTGGAGGTCAACCGCGCCGTCTTGGAAGGCGTCGAGGGACACGTCGACGGCTCCGTCGACGAGGCCAGCGAGATCATCGGCCAGGTCATGATCGAAGCGGGCGCCGAGATCAAGGGCTCACGGATCGTGGGACCGGTCGTGGTGGGCGCCAACACGCTGATCGTCGGCTCCTACGTCGGTCCATCCACCTCGATAGCGTCCGACTGCCGAATCGAGTCCAGCGAAATAGAGTTCTCCATCGTCCTGGCCGGAGCCACGATCCAGGGGGTCCGCCGCATCGAGAGTTCGCTGATCGGGCGGGGCGTCGAAGTGACTCCCGCGACCGGTGTGCCGGCGGCCCATCGCCTGGTACTCGGGGACCACAGCAAGGTGCGGATCTCCTCATGACGGACACGAAGGCCACCAGGATCCTCGTCACCGGCGGTGCCGGTTTCATAGGCTCCCACTACGTCCGCACCCTGCTCGGTCCGCAGGGGCCCGCCGGGGTACGGGTCACGGTTCTCGACAAACTGACCTACGCGGGCAACCCGGTCAATCTCGACCCGGTGCGCGAACACCCCGGGTTCTCTTTCGTCCAGGGCGACATCTGCGACGCGGCGACCGTGGACCGGCTGGTCGCCGACCACGACCAGATCGTGCACTTCGCCGCCGAATCGCACGTGGACCGGTCGATCCTGGGCGCCGCCGAGTTCGTCCGGACGAACGTGAGCGGGACCCACGTCCTGCTCGACGCTGCGCTGCGCCACCACGCCGACGGGCGGGGCGTCTTCGTGCACATCTCCACGGACGAGGTGTACGGCTCCATTCCGCACGGCTCCTGGCCGGAGACGGCCCCGCTGTCGCCCAACTCGCCCTACGCGGCCTCGAAGGCTGCCGCGGACCTGATCGCACTCGCCCACCACCGCACGCACGGACTCGACGTGCGGGTGACCCGCTGTTCCAACAACTACGGCCACCACCACTTCCCCGAGAAGCTGATCCCGCTGTTCATCACCCGGCTGATGCGGGGCCGCACGGTCCCGCTGTACGGGGACGGGCTCAACGTCCGCGACTGGCTGCACATCGACGACCACGTCCAGGGCATCGAGCTGGTCCGCACCAAGGGCCGTTCCGGTGAGGTCTACAACATCGGCGGCGGCACCGAACTCACCAACAAGGAGCTGACCTCCCGGCTCCTGGAGGCGTGCGGGGCGGGCTGGGAGTCGGTCGAGTACGTCACCGACCGCAAGGGCCACGACCGCCGTTACTCTGTGGACTGCTCCAAGATCGCCCAGGAACTGGGCTACCGGCCGCGCAGGGACTTCGCCACCGGGCTCGCCGAGACGGTCTCCTGGTACCGCGAGAACCAGCAGTGGTGGGAGCCGCTGGAGCGGCGCGCCGCGCTGGGAGCGGGCGTTCGGTAACACCGTTCCGGTGCCCGTACGAGACCGCCCCGGCGGCCAGCGGTGAGCTGGCCGCCGGGGCGGCACGGGTCCGGTCCGGGGCCGGGTCCGCTACTCCGCCTCGGGCACGCTGGCGACGCCCGGCGGCAGGAACCGCCGGCCCGTCACCCGTTGGGACACGCCGGTCCGGTCGAGGTACGGCGTGATCCCGCCGAGCCAGAACGGCCAGCCGACGCCGAGGATCAGGCACAGGTCGACGTCCTGCGGCTCGGCCACCACGCCCTCGTCCAGCATCCGCCGGATCTCGTCGGCGAGCGCCGCCGACGTACGCTCCAGCAGCGCGGCCGCGGTGGACGGCGAGGAACCGGCCCGCCACAGCGCCGCGACCTCGGGGTCGAGGGTCTTGCCGCCGGCGGCGTCCCGCAGCCACACGGAGGTCTTGCCCGCCTCGGCGAGCCGCCGTAGGTTCCCGCTCACCGCGAACCGGTCGGGGAACGCCGCGTGCAGGGCCTCGGCGACGCGCAGGACCGCCGCGGGGCCGATGAGCCCCAGCAGGCCCAGCGGCGCCATCGGCAGCCCCAGCGGTTCGAACGCCTGGTCCGCCAGCTCGAACGGGGTGCCCTCGTCCAGGGCGGCGACGACCTCGCCCAGGAAGCGGGCGAGCACCCGGTCGACCACGAGCGCGGGCGCGTCCGAGACCAGTACGCACGTCTTGCCCAGCTGCTTGCCCAGTGTGAACGCCGTGGCCAGCGAGGCGTCGTCGGTGCCGTCGGCGCGAACGACCTCCAGCAGCGGCACGGAGGCGACCGGGTCGGCGAAGCGGAGCCCCACCACCCGCTCCGGGTGCCGCAGTTTGAGCGCGGTCTCCGCGACCGACGAGGAGAACGTGGCGGTCGCCAGCACGCATCCGGCCGACACGTACTCCTCGATCTCCGCGAACACCTGCTGCTTCGCCGAGAGATCGCCGTCCAGCGCCTCGACGACGACACCCGCCTCGCGGAGCGCTCCGGTGTCCGGCGAGCCCGACACCAGCGCCTTGACGCGGTCGGCCGCGTCCCGCGACAGCAGGCCGCTGTCGGCCAGCGCGTCGGCCTCGGTGCGCACGCGGACCACCGCTTCGTCCAGGCGTGCCCGGTCGGTGCCGATCAGCACGACCGGGATGTCCAGCTGCCGCGCGAACAGCAGGGCCAGCTGCGTGGCCTGGGGGCCCGTACCGGCGATCCCGACGCTCGGCACCGGGCGCGCCAGCGACTCGTCGGGCAGGCCCGGCTGCTGGGCTGCGCGCCACTGCACCAGGCTGAACGCGTACAGGCTGGCCCGCGACTCGTCGCCCATCAGGACGTCGGCCATGGCTTCGGACTCAGCCCGGTAGCCGCGGTCCAGGTCGTTGTGGCGGGCGAAGTCCAGCAGTTCAACGGCCCGCACCGGGCCCGGCGACGCGCCGCGGGTCTTGGCGTCGACCAGCGCGCGCGCCCGGTCGATCGCCGCGTCCCAGCCCGCGCCGCGGTCGAACTCGGGGCGGGGCACCGGGGTCTGGCCGTTGACGACGTCCGCGACCCAGTGCAGCGACGCGTCGAGGAAGCCGCCCGCGTCCAGCAGCACGTCGGCGACGCCCAGTTCCACGGCCTCGGCGGGCTGGAGCATCTTGTTGTTGAAGGCGTTCTCGATGATCACGGTGACCGCGCGGTCCGGACCGATCAGGTTCGGCAGCAGCTGCGTGCCGCCCCAGCCCTGGAGCAGGCCGAGCGCGCACTCGGGGAAGCCGATCGCGGGGACGTCGGACGCCACCGTCCGGTACTGGCACGACAGCGCCAGCTCCAGCCCGCCGCCGATCGCCACCCCGTTGACGAACGCGAAGGTCGGGATCCGGGAGTCGGTGAAGCGGCGGAACGCGTCGTGGCCGAGCTTGCCTACGGCCAGCGTGGTCTCGCGGTCCATCCCGACGGCGGCCAGGTCGGCGCCGACGGAGAAGCAGAAGGGCTTGCCGGTCACCGCGATCGCCGCCGGGTCCGCGGCCAGCGCCTCATCGAAGGCGGCGTCGATGCTGTTGAGTCCCTCGCGGCCGAACGTGTTCGGCTTGGTGGGGTCGAGCCCGTTGTCCAGGGTGATCAGTGCCACCGGCTTCGCCAGCCCGGGCACCGGGATCACCCGGGTGGTCGCGCGGGTCACGACTTCGTCTCTCACTTGCCCCTCCAGTGTGGGTTCTGCTCGGTCATCGTGCTGCGCGGCGGCACGCCCGGGTCGCCGACCGCCTCACCAGGCGATCGGGAGGGACAGCGGGCCCTGGATCGTGTCGCCCGGCGCGAACGGGATCTGGTCGACCGGGTTGGCCAGGCGCAGGCCGGGCAGACGGGCGAACAGGGCCCGCAGCGCGATTTCCATCTCGACACGCGCGAGGTTGTGGCCGAGGCACAGGTGGGTGCCGTGGCCGAACGTGATGTGGTGGCGCGCGTCGCGCGTCAGGTCCAGCTCGTCGGGGGCCGCGTAGAGGGAGGGGTCCCGGTTGACCAGCGAGGTACCGAAGAACACGGCGTCGTCGGGGCGGATGACCACCCCGCCGATCTCTATCTCCTTGGTGGCCACCCGGGCCAGGCCCTCCACGATGGAGAGGAATCGCAGGAGTTCGTTGACAGCGTTGGGGAACAGCGTGTCGTCGGCCCGCAGCGCGGCGAGCTGCTCGGGGTGCTCCAGCAGCGTCAAGGTGCTCAGTGTGATCATGCTGGCGGTCGACTCGTGACCGGCGATGAGCATGAAGATCGCCAGACTCACCGCGTCCTGGCGCTCCAGCTCACCCGCGTGCATGTGCTCGACCAGCGTGTCGAGCAGGTCGTCGCCCGGCTCGCTCTCCTTGCGGGCTATCAGTTCGCCCATGTAGGTCATGAGTTGGACGGCGGCGCCCGCTGCCTCCTCACCCGTCGTGGCGCGCAGCAGGAGCGAGGACTGCTCCTCGAAGAAGTCGCGGTCGGAGAACGGTACGCCGAGCAGTGCGCAGATCACGCTGGAGGACAGCGGGAGCGCGAACTGGGCGACCAGGTCGGCTGTCTGACCCTTTTCGACCATGTCGTCCAGCAGGTCGTCCACGAGCTGCTGGATCTGCGGGCGTAGGCCGGCGACGCGCTGGTTGGTGAAGCGGGGCAGCAGCATGCGGCGCTGGGCGTGCTGCTCGGGGCCGTCGGCGCCGAGCAGCGGGGTACGGCGCTGCTCGAGGGGGATGGCCGCGAAGCGCGGCGAGGTCACCGGGAAGGCGGGGTTCTCGCGGACCGACGACAGGCGCTCGTCGGTCAGCAGCTGCCGTGCCTCGGCGTGTCCCGTCACGATCCACGCCTCGCGCCCGTCGTAGAGCCTGACGCGGGAGATTGGCCCCTCTTCGAGTAACGGCTGGTAGCCGGTGGGCGGGTGGTAGGGGCAGGAACGATCCTGCGGGAAGGAAACGGCTTCGGTCACGTCTGAACCCCTCGCGAATGTCGGTCCCCGGCAGCGACTGTGCCAGGCACTGGATCATCCCGGCGCGCTCCTGGGGGGTCAACCGCCGCCGGGCTCAATCGGGTTGTACGAGACGCCGGGCCGCATGGTGTGAGGGCGTGTCGGCACCGGTTGCCACCTGCGTCGACGCGGTTGTCCGCCCCTCTCACGCGCTCGGCGGACCCCGGTGGGCAGCGTCGCCGCGGCAAGAATGATCAAGCCTCTTCAACTGCCTTGACGCGAAACTCCTTTGGGGTAGCGTATACCTGCAGTCCGAACGGACGTACGTAGCGTAGTCGGCGGGGGGATGAGGGCATGGCCGTGGAACGGCAGGCGTGCAGGGACGTCGTGGAGGTTCTACGCACTTGTCCGGACGCGCGCACCGGTTCCTCAGCGCTGTGAGGCACCGGCCGCAGCAGGTCCGGCAGACCGTCGGCCGCGCAGATGAGTTCGATCGCGGTGCACATGCTGTTCGTTTTCTTGCAAGGCGCCCTCGTTGCAGGGAACTTGTTCGCTCCTCGGTGCGCGTGAACGCGACGCCGCTTCGAAGGAGAGCGCGCTGAGAGTGTGATCCGGCGGATGCCGGCGGGCAACGGAGCCCGCGCGGCCAGTGGTCGCGCCGCCGCCGCGATCCGCTGTCGAACCCACACGCGAAGTTCGAAGTTGAAGTCCTTTCCTGATCGCCGCCCCCTCGGTTGTGGCACGTCCCGATCGGGATGCCGGGGTTTGAAGGAGGGCTTTTCTGTGCTGAGCAACGACAACGACATCGCCGTCATCGGCATGGCGTGCAGGTTCCCCGGAGCTGACGACTACCGCCAGTTCTGGGCCACCGTGGAGAGCGGTCGCTCGCACATCGGCGAGGTGCCGGGCGACCGTTGGGACTGGCGGGCGTACGCCGACACCGAGGGTCCGGGGACCAGCAGGTGGGGCGCCTTCCTCACGGACGTCGCGGGCTTCGACGCCGCGTTCTTCCGGGTGTCCCCGCTGGAGGCGGAGAGCATGGACCCGCAACAGCGGATCATGCTGCACCTCGTCTGGTCCTGCTTCGAGGACGCCGCCGTGCGCCCCGCCGAGCTGGCCGGCAGCGACGTCGGGGTCTTCATCGGCGCCTTCAACCTGGACTACAAGGGCCTGCAGGAGACGAAGGTGCGCGAGCCGGCCGCGCATCACGCCACGGGGACCGCGGGCGCCGTCATCGCCAACCGCGTGTCCCACTTCTTGGACTTCACCGGCCCCAGCGTGACCGTCGACACCGCGTCCTCCGCATCGCTGGACGCCGTGCACCTGGCCGTGCGGTCCCTGCGGCAGAAGGAGTGCGGCGTCGCGATCGCGGGCGGCATCAGCCTGGTGCTGACGCCCGAGCGGACCGTCTCATTCTCCAAGGTCGGTATGTTGTCCCCGACCGGCTCGTGCAAGACCTTCGACGCACGTGCCGACGGCTACGTGCGCGGCGAGGGCGGCGGCGTGGTGCTGCTCAAGCCGCTCGCGGACGCCGTCCGCGACGGCGACAGCATCCACGGTGTCATCAGGGGCAGCGCCGTCAGCCACGGCGGCCGGACCCGCAGTCTCACCTATCCCAGCGCGGAAGCGCAGGCCCGGGTCGTCTCGAAGGCGCTCGCCCAGGCGGACGTCGAGCCCCGGACCGTCAGTTACGTCGAAGCGCACGGCACCGGCACGCCGACCGGCGACCCGATCGAGGTCCGCGGCCTGGTGGAAGGGTTCCGCAAGGCCCGGGGCAACGACGCCGCCCCCGGACCGTACAACTACTGCGGGCTCGGCTCCGTCAAGCCCAACATCGGCCACCTCGAACCCGCCGCGGGCATCGCGGGCGTCATCAAAGCCCTGCTCGCGATGGAGCACCGCAAGATACCCGGCCTGCCGGACTTCACGAAGCTCAACCCCGCCATCACGCTCGACAGGACGCCCTTCTACATAGCCGACGCCACGCGGGAGTGGGAGGCGCCACGCTCGGAGACGGGCGAGCCGCTGCCGCGCCGCGCCGGGGTCAGCTCGTTCGGCTTCGGTGGTACGAACGCGCACGTGATCCTGGAGGAGGCGCCGACCGGCGAGCCGGTCACGCCGCGCGCCAGGCCCGCCTACCTGCTCTGCCTGTCCGCCAGGACCGACACGGCGTTACGGCGCCGGGTCGATGACCTGGCGGACTGGCTCGGGCGCGCGGACGCAGCCGCCGAGACCGCCGACGTCGACCTGACGGACCTCAGCGCGACGCTGCTGCTGGGACGGGAACACTTCAGCGTCCGGGCGGCCTTCGTCGTACGCGGCGTCGACGAACTGCGCGAGGCGCTGGACCGCTTCACGCGCGAGGGCCGCGCCGCCGACTGCTTCCACAACCTCGGCGCGGACAGGAGGGCGGACGCGCCGGCGACGGGGCTGGAACTCCCCGACTTCCGCCTCGGCGCCGAACTCCCCGCATCCGAGTACGCTCGTCACCTCTGCGACCTGGCCGAAGCCTTCGCCGCGGGCGCCGACCTCCGCGCGCGTGACCTCTTCGCCGGGATCCGTACCGAGAAACTCCGGCTGCCCACGTACCCGTTCGACGCACAGCGGTACTGGATCACGGCCGACCCCGCGCCCGAAGCCCCGGCCGAACAGCTCCCAGCGGCGCGGAGCGACCGGCCGGAGGCCGCGGACCTGGTCCTGGCCGACCTCCGCCGCATCGCCTCCAGCGTCCTCAAACTGCCGACGGACGGCATCCAGCCGGCCGACAAGCTCTCCGACCTGGGCTTCGACTCGGTCGGCAACACCCGGCTGGCCACCGAGCTGAGCGAGCACTACGGGATCGACCTCACGCCGTCGGACCTCTACACGCACTTCACCCTGGGCATGATCCGGGACCACCTGGTCCAGGACCACGGCGAGGCCGTCGCGCGGACGTACCAGACGCATGAGGCGCACGAGACGCGTGAGGGGGCCACCGGCCCGCTGCCCGTACGGCAGGGCAGCCTCCCCGTGACCCGGCCGGAGCCCGCCGCCGCACCGGCAGCTCCGGCCAGGGGCCCCGGCGGCGACGACATCGCCATCATCGGTCTGAGCGGACGCTTCCCGCAGGCGCGGACCGCCGATGACCTCTGGGACATCATCGCGGGCGGCCGGGACGTGGTCGGTCCCCTCCCCGTACAGCGGCGACGGGACTGGACCGGTGCGCCCGGCGACCACGCGCCCAAGGGCGGATGGCTGCCCGGCGCCGCCGAGTTCGACCCGTTGTTCTTCGAGATCGTCCCCAGCGAGGCCGAAGCCATGGACCCCCGGCAGCGACTGCTGCTCCAGGAGTCGTGGCGGGCCCTGGAGGACGCGGGCTACGGCGCGCGGGAACTGCGCGACAACACGATGGGCATGTTCGTCGGCGCCGAACAGGGCGACTACCAGCGGGTCGCCGGCAGCGACGAGACCCTCACCTCCTCCCACGACGGCATCCTGGCATCCCGCCTCGGCTACTTCCTGAACTTCTCCGGACCGGTCATCGCGATCAATACGGCGTGCTCCGCCGGACTGGCCGCCGTCCACCAGGCGTGCGCGAGCCTGCGCACCGGCGAGTGCGACACCGCCCTCGCCGCGGGCGTCAACATCCTCGCGACCTCCCAGTTCTTCCGGCACGCCGACCGCGCCGGGATGCTCTCCGACGACGGCGTCTGCCGCCCCTTCGACAAGCGGGCCAACGGCATGGTGGTCGGCGAGGCGGTCGCCGTCGTGGTGCTCAAGCCCCTGGCCAACGCGCTGGCGGACGGGGACAGGATCCACGCCGTCATCAAGGGAAGTGGCATCAACTACGACGGCCGCACCAACGGCATCACCGCGCCCAGCAGGTCGGCGCAGTCCTCGTTGATGCGCTCCGTGTACGAGCGGTTCGGCATCGATCCGGGCGAGATCGAGCACGTGGTGGCGCACGGCACCGGAACCCGGCTCGGCGACCCCATCGAGGTCAACGCCCTCGCAGACGCCTTCGCCCCGTACACCGACAAGAGGCAGTACTGCGCGCTGACTTCGGTCAAGAGCAACGTCGGGCACACCCTGGCCGCGTCCGGCGTGGTGAGCCTGATCGGCCTGGTGCAGTCGCTGCGGCACGAAACCCTGCCCGCGAGCCTGCACTGCGAGCAGGACAGCGACTACATCGATTGGGCGCACAGCCCCTTCTACGTCAACAAGGAGACCCGCCCCTGGAAGAGCCGGCCGGGCAAGAAGCGGCTGGGCGCGGTCAGTTCCTTCGGGATCAGTGGAACCAACGCCCACGTCGTCGTCGAGGGGTACGACGCGCCGCAGCCCGAGGAATCCGGTGAGCCCGCGCGGCTCCACCTCCTCGTGCTCTCGGCCAAGACCGCCGAGGCGCTGCACGCCAAGACCACCGACCTGCTGGTCTTCCTGGAGAACAAGGGCCGGGACGAGGCGGATCTCGCCCGGATCAGCGCCACGCTCCTGCTCGGCAGGCACCACTTCGCGCACCGTCACGCCCTGCTCGCGGCGACGCCCGAGGAGGCCGCGCGGCTGCTCCGCCAGGTGATCGAAGGGCAGGAGGCGCCCGACGCGTTCCGGGGCGTGCGCCCACGGGACTTCCTACCGCAGGCCGCGCTCGCCGAGTACGCCGGCCAGCTGGTCGAGCGCGCGGGCGGCCAGGTTGCCGACCTGGGCAAGCACCAGGACACCATGCGCGCGCTGGCCGACCTGTACCGGCAGGGTTACGACCTGGAGTGGGCGGGTCTGTTCGGCGGACGCGTGCCGCAGGTAACGTCCCTGCCCACGTATCCCTTCGCCCGCGAGGAGTACTGGATCGAGGGGCGCCACGAGCCCGGTGTGGCGCAGCCGCAGGGCGCGGGCCACGAGAGCGAGGACCTGGGGAACCAGGACCTGCACTTCTACGTGCCGCGCTGGGTGGCGACCGAACCCGTGGCGGGAGCGGGCTCCGGTGCGACCCTGCTCGTCCTCGACGACGAACCGGCGCGCGTCGCGCTCTTCCGCCGCCACCACGCGGGAACCGTGATCCAGGTGCGGTCCGGTGCGTCGTTCGCCGCGCACGCCGCGGACCACTACGTCGTCGACCGGCGCAGCCAGGCGGACTTCGACCGGCTGCTGAGCGCGGTGGGCCTGCCGGGGCGGACGCCGCTCGCCGTCGTCAACCTCTGGCCTCTGGCATCGGACGGCGCGGACCGCACCGTCGAGCTGGAGAGCCTGCTGCACTTCTTCCGGGCGGCACACCGCACCGGACTCGAACACGAACTCCAGCACCTGTCTGTCGTGCCCGACGGGCGGGGGCCGGCCGGAGCGGCGGCGCAGTCGCTCTCGGGGTTTGCGCGCGCCATGACCCCGGTCAACCACCTGATCCGGATGAACACCCTCGAGTTCGGCGGGGAACCGGACGCGGAGTCCGTGGTATCCGGGGTGCTGGACGAACTCCGCGTCGGTGAGGGGACGTCCGCACGGGGACAGGAGGTCCGGCGGGCCGGCGGCCTGCGCTCGAAGCGGGTGCTGCGGCGGTGGACCGGCGGCGCGGACGCCCACTCGTCCGGGCTGCCGCTGAAGGAGAACGGCGTCTACCTCATCAGCGGCGGAGCGGGCGAACTCGGGGGCCACCTTGGCCAGTACCTCGCCGAGCAGTGCCGGGCGAGACTCGTCCTGCTCGGCCGCAGGGCACCCGACGCGGACCTGCGGGAGCGGATCGTGGCGCTGGAGGCGGCCGGCGCGCAGGTCGAGTACCTGCGCTGCGACGTCGCCGACCGCGACGCCGCGCGCGCCGCCATCGACGCCGCCCGGGCGCGGTTCGGCCGGCTGGACGGGGTCTTCCACAGCGCGGGCGTCATGGGCGGCAGCGACGTGATCACCGCGCCGAAGGCAGACTTCGACGGGGTCCTGGCGCCCAAAGTGCACGGCACCGTCCACCTGGACGAGCTGACGCGTGACGAGTCGCTGGACTTCTTCGTGCTGTTCTCGTCGATCGCCGCCCACCTCGGCGACTTCGGGCAGGGCAGCTACGCCGCCGCCAACCGCTTCCTCGACGCCTACGCCCACCACCGCGAGGTGCTGCGGGCCGAGGGCGAGCGCAGCGGCCGGACCATCTCGGTCGACTGGCCCTACTGGGACGAGGGCGGAATGCTCGGGGACATCGAACAGGACGCCACGTCGAAGGCCCTCTACTTCGATCACTCCGGCCTGCGCGGCCTGGGGACGTCCGAGGGCATCGGGGCGCTGATGACGATCCTGGCTTCGGACGAGACGCAGATCGTGGTGGCCAAGGGCGAGCGGGACAAGATAGAGCGGGTCCTGCGCGTCGCCGAACGCGAGCAGGCGGACGCCGCCGTCCGGCGCGAGCCCGAGCCGGTGCGGCCCGCCGCAGAACCGGCCGCCGGGACCTCCGGTTCGACCGGGGAGGCAGGGGCGGCTGCCCTCGAGCTGTTCAACGGGGCCGTCGACTACATCAAGGGCAAGATCTCCCAGGTCTTCAAGATCAAGCCGGAGCGCGTCGACGCCGCCGCCGAACTCGGCGAGTACGGCATCGAATCGATCCAGATCCTGGAGCTTCTGCGGCTGCTGGGCAAGGACTTCGACTCCATACCGGGCACGCTGTTCTTCGAATACCGCACCATCCGCGACCTGGCCCGGTACTTCGTGCGCGAACACGCGGAGCGGATGGCGGCACTGCTCGGCACCGGCCGGGACGCCGCCGCGCCCGCGACCGCCGCGGCCACGACCCTCCCGGCGGCCACCGCGGGGCGGGCCCGGGTGACCGCGCGAGTCGAGGCGCCGAGCGACACCGGGCAGGTGCGCGACGGCGGCTCGGGACGCTCCCGCGACGTGGCCGTCATCGGGATCAGCGGCCGCTACCCGCACGCCGCCGACCTGGACCGGTTATGGGACGTGCTGCGCAAGGGCGAGGACTGCGTCGAGGAGATACCGCCGCACCGGTGGGACAAGGACGCGTACTACGACCCCGAGGCCAAGCCCGGCAGGACCACCAGCAAGTGGGGCGGCTTCATCGACGGGGTCGAGAACTTCGACACCATGTTCTTCGGCATCCCGCCCAAGCGGGCAGCCGCCATGGACCCGCAGTCCCGGCTCGTCCTCCAGGCGGCCTGGGCCGCCATGGAGGACGCCGGGTACACCCGGCAGGGCCTCAACCCCGACGGC
This sequence comes from Streptomyces sp. NPDC042364, assembly GCF_056437585.1. NCBI lineage: Bacteria > Bacillati > Actinomycetota > Actinomycetes > Kitasatosporales > Streptomycetaceae > Streptomyces > Streptomyces sp. NPDC042364. The sequence goes on from NZ_JBWKAJ010000012.1 coordinate 68,478, forward strand.
ACCGCCAAGGTCGGCGTGTACCTGGGCATGACCTGGAACGAGTACCAGCTCTACAGCGGCCAGGACGTGTCCGACCGCGCGGAGGCCGCCAACCTCGTCTCGTACTTCCTCGACCTCCACGGCCCGAGCCTCACCCTCGACACGGCCTGCGCGTCCTCGCTGTACGCGGTCGCCATGGCGTGCGAGAGCATCAGGAGCGGCGAAACGGCGATGGCCTTCGCGGCGGGTGTGAACCTGTCGCTGCACCCGAACAAGTATGTGGCGCTCAGCCAGCTGAACTTCCTCGCCTCCGACGGGCGCTGCCGCTCGTTCGGCGAGGGCGGCACCGGTTACGTCCCCGGGGAGGGCGTGGGCTGCCTCCTGCTCAAGTCCCTGGACCGGGCCGTCGCGGACGGCGACCACGTGCACGCCGTGATCCGGGGCGTGGCGACGCGACACGGCGGCAGGACCAACGGCACCACCGTGCCCAACCCGGCGGCGCAGGCCGACCTGATGGTCGCCACGTTGCGGGACGCGGGGATCTCCGCGGACGACATCAGCTACGTCGAGGCCCACGGGACCGGTACGTCGCTGGGCGACCCCATCGAAATCGCCGGTCTGACCCGGGCGTTCCGCGAGGACACCGACAGGACGGGGTTCTGCTCGATCGGCTCGGTCAAGTCGAACATCGGTCACCTGGAGGCCGCGGCGGGTATCGCGGGTATCACCAAGGTGGTCCTGCAGATGCGGCACGGCATGCTCGCACCCTCGCTGCACGCGCGGCAGCTGAACCCCCACATCGACTTCGCGGACTCGCCGGTGCGCGTGCAGCAGGAGCTGGAGCCGTGGCGGCGGCCCACGAGGACCGTCGCGGGAGTGACCACGCAGGTGCCCCGCATCGCGGCCGTCTCGTCGTTCGGCGCCCATGGAGCCATCGCCGGCGTGGTGATCGAGGAGTACGCGGATCACGACGACCGGCCGGTGCCCGACGCGGCTCCCGAACTGGTGGTGCTGTCGGCGAAGAACGCCGAGCGCCTGCGGGAGAAGGCGCGTGAGCTGCTGCGCTGGCTCCCGGAAGGGGGCCTGAGCACCCGGCTCGCAGACATCGCGTACACGCTGCAGACCGGCAGGGAGGCCATGGAGGAGCGGCTGGCCCTGCTGGTGGCGAGCCGGGCCGAATTGCTCGACAAGCTGCGAGCTTTCCTCGACGGAACCGAGGACGTCGACGGCGTGCGCCGCGGCCGGACGCAGCGCACCCGCGAAGCGGTCGCGGAGTTCGCGGCCGACGAGCAGCGGCAGCGTACGGTGCGGCACTGGCTGGAGCGCGGCGACCACGGGGAACTGATGGACATCTGGACCGACGGCTTCGACGTGGACTGGGAGCACCTCGCGCGCGCCGTGGCGCCGCGGCGCGTCCCCCTGCCCACGTACCCCTTCGCGGCCGAGCGCCACTGGGTCACCGCCCCGCACGCGGCGGGAGCCGTCTCTGGGGCGAGCGGCGCGCCGTCGCACCCGCTGGTGCACGCCAACACCTCGACGCTGGAGGCCCAGCGGTTCGACTCGGTGTTCTCCGGTGACGAGTTCTTCCTGCGGGACCACGTCGTCAGGGGCGACCGCGTGCTGCCGGGCGTGGCGTACCTGGAGATGGCACGGGCCGCGGTGACGGCTTCCGTCGAGAGCCGTCCCAACGGGCTGAGGCTGCGCAACGTGGTGTGGGCGCGCCCCGCCAAGGCCGGCGAGCGGCCCGTCCGGGTCCGCACGGAGCTGTACGCCGCCGAGGACGACGAGATCGCGTTCGAGGTCTCCAGCCTCCCGGACGCGGCCGGTGAAGAGGCGGTGCCCGTGGTGCACAGCCAGGGCGTGGCGTCGCTCGTCGAGCCGGAGCCCGTCGGCCCGGTCGACCTGACGGGCGTGCGGGCCGCGTGCCAGGGCCCGCGGCTCGACGCGGCCGGCTGCTACCGGGCGTACGAGCGCTTCGGCCTGGCGTACGGGCCCGCGCACCGTGGCGTCGAGAGCGTGTGGACCGGGGACGGCCAGGTGCTCGCCCGGCTTCGGCTGCCCGCCGAAGTACGCGGCTCGCTCGACGCGTTCGTGCTGCACCCGAGCCTGCTGGACTCGGCGCTCCAGGCCGCGATCGGTCTGGACGCGCAGGACGCGGCCCGCATCCCGTTCGCGCTGGACGAGCTGCGGGTCTTCGGACCGTGCCACGAGGTGATGTGGGCCTGGGTGCGCCGCAGCGCCGACGACAGGCCGGGGAGCCGGGTGCACAAGCTCGACATCGACCTGTGCGACGAATCGGGCGCCGTGGCCTGCCGGTTCACGGGGTTCTCCGCCAGGCCGTACGAGACCGGTGACACGGCCGCGCGGCCGTCCCGCCCGGAGTCGCCCGGCAGGGCCGCCCCCGAGCCGCGGGACGCCGCACCGGCCGATGCGGCCGTGAGCGGGGACGGGCTCGACGAGCGGGCCTCCCAGTACCTCATCGGGCTGCTGGCGTCGGAGCTGGGCCTGGCCGCGGACCGGATCGACGCCGACGACGCGTTCGAGGTGTACGGCATGGACTCCGTCATGACGATGGCCCTGACCACCAGGCTCGAGCAGGTCTTCGGGTCGCTGCCCAAGACGCTGTTCTTCGAGTACCAGAGCATCCGCGCCCTGACGGAGTACTTCCTCCAGGCCCACGAGGTCGACCTGGGGAAGCTGGTCGGTGCGGACGCGCCGACGGCGGCGAGCGCCCCGTCCCACGCGGGCACCGAATCGGACGCCGACACCGATGCCGGCGCCGGGCACGCCGACCACGAGGGCGCCGCCGGTGCCCCCGCCTCGGCCGCCCGTTCGGTCGCGGCGTCCCGGCGGCGCTTTGCCCAGGTGACCCGGCGCGTGGAGCGGCCCCGCCCCGAGGCCGCCGTGGGCTCCGTCGACGTCGCGATCATCGGCCTGGCGGGGCGCTACCCGCAGGCGCGGAACGTACGGGAGTTCTGGCGGAACCTGGCCGAGGGCAGGGACTCCGTCACCGAGGTTCCGCGCGACAGGTGGGACCACGGCCAGTTCTTCGACCCGGACGTCAACGCCGGCGACAGGACGTACTCGAAGTGGGGCGGCTTCCTGGACGGGGCCGACCGCTTCGACCCGCTGTTCTTCAACATCTCTCCGCGCGAGGCGGAGTACATGGACCCGCAGGAGCGGCTGTTCCTGGAGTGCGTCCAGGAGACTTTCGAGGACGCCGGGTACACCCGCGCCGCGCTCGGCCGCGACCGCGCCGATGGCGGCCCCGGCGGCCACGTCGGCGTGTTCGTCGGGGTGATGTACGAGGAGTACCAGCTGTACGCGGCGCAGGAGCAGGCCAGGGGCCGCAACCTCACGCTGGCGGGCAGCGCCTCGTCGATCGCCAACCGCGTCTCGTACTTCTTCGACCTGCACGGGCCGAGCATGGCCGTCGACACGATGTGCTCCTCGTCGCTCACGGCGATCCAGCTGGCGTGCCAGAGCCTGCTGACGCGCGGCTGCGAGCTGGCCGTCGCGGGCGGGGTCAACCTCTCCGTGCACCCCAACAAGTACCTGATGCTCGCGGGCGGCAAGTACCTGTCGAGCAAGGGGCAGTGCGAGAGCTTCGGCCAGGGCGGTGACGGCTACGTTCCCGGCGAGGGCATCGGCGCCGTCCTGCTGAAGCCGCTGGCGAAGGCGGAGGCGGACGGCGACACGATCTACGGCGTGATCCGGGGCGTGGCCGTCAACCACGGCGGCAGGACGAACGGCTACTCCGTCCCCAACCCCCGTGCGCAGTACGACGTCATCGGCCGGGCACTGCGGGACGCGGGCGTCGACGCGCGGTCGGTGAGCTACGTCGAGGCGCACGGCACCGGTACCTCGCTCGGCGACCCGATCGAGATCGCCGGGCTCACGCGGGCGTTCCGGGAGCACACCCAGGACAGCCAGTTCTGCGCGATCGGTTCGGTGAAGAGCAACATCGGCCACGCGGAGAGCGCCGCGGGCATCTCAGGGCTCACCAAGGTGCTGCTCCAGATGAAGCACGGGCAGTTGGTGCCCTCGCTCCACTCCGAGGTGCTGAACCCGCACATCGACTTCGCGAACAGCCCCTTCTTCGTGCAGCAGGGGCTGACCGAGTGGCAGCGCCCGCTGTCGGCGGACGGCACGGAACTGCCGCGCATCGCCGGGGTCTCCTCCTTCGGCGCCGGCGGCTCCAACGCCCATCTGATCGTGGAGGAGTACGTCCCCGATCCGGCGCGTCGTCGCCCGCGGGAGGGCTCCGAGGTCGTCGTGCTCTCCGCGCGGACCCCGGACGCCCTGCGGGAGCGGGCCGAGCAGTTGGTCGAGTGGCTGGCCGACGAGGACGGCGCCGGGGCCTCGCTCGCGGACGTCGCGCACACCCTGCGGACAGGCCGGGACGCGTTCGAGGAGCGCCTCGGTCTCGTGGCGGACACCACCGCGGACCTCGCCGACAAGCTGACGCGCCACCTCGCCGACGAGGACGTTCCCGGTCTGCACCGGGGCACGGTCAAGCGGCGCCAGGACGACGCGCTCCAGCTCTTGGCCGCGGACGACGACATGGCCCGCACGCTGGGCGCGTGGGTGGAGAAGGGCAAGTTCGACCAACTGCTCAAGCTGTGGGTGACGGGCGTGGCCGTCGACTGGGGCAGGCTCCCCCAGCGGGGCGCGGCGCGCCGCATCCCGATGCCGGCCTACCCCTTTCAGCGCGAGCGCTACTGGCCCGCCACGAGTGAGGAGACCGAGCCTTCGGCGCGGGCGACGGCCCGGCTCCACCCGCTGGTGCACACGAACACCTCCAGCCTGACCGGCCAGCGGTTCGCTTCGGTGTTCACCGGGGACGAGTTCTTCCTGGCCGACCACCGGGTGCACGGCGAGCGTGTGCTCTCCGCCGCCGCCTGCCTCGAACTGGTGCGGGCCGCCGTCGAGGCGTCGCTGGACGAGCCGCACGGAGCGCTGGTCATCGCCGATGTCGTATGGGCGCGGCCGGTGACCGTCGGCGAGGGGCACCGGGGCATCGAGGTACGCCTGCTGCCCAGGGGAGCGGACGAGATCGGCTACGAGATCGTCGGCCTGCGCTCAGGCGACGACCCGGTGGTCCACGGCGAGGGCGTGGTGCGTCTGCCGCAGGAGCCCGCCACGGGCACCGAGCTGGACATCGAGCGCCTGCGCGCGCAGTGCGCGAGCTCCACGGTCGACGCCGACCAGGTGTACGAATGGTTCCTGGCGCAGGGCATCGCGTACGGGCCCGGGCACCGGGGCGTCGAGCGCCTGTGGATCGGCGAAGGCCAGGCCGTGGCCCGGCTGACGCTGCCGGATGCCGTCGGCGCGACCCTGGCGAGCTACGGGCTGCACCCCGCCCTGCTGGACTCCGCGCTCCAGGCGTGCGTCGGACTGGTGCCGGGCGACGGGGCGCGGCGCGAGCTGCTGCTGCCGTTCGCCGTGGACGAGGTGCGGGTGCTCGGCGCGTGCACCGCGTCGATGTGGGCCTGGGTGCGCGGCGCCGCCGACGCGCAGGCGTCCGCCGGCGCTTCGGTGCGCCGCATCGACATCGACATCTGCGACGACGCGGGCACGGTGTGCGTCCGGCTCAGGGGCGTCTCGCTGCGGGCGCTGCCCGCCGAGCAGCCCACGGGTGAGCTGCTCGCCTCGCCGCTCTGGGTCGCCCATGACCGGACGCGGGACGCGGGCGAGGTGGAGGGCGCGCCCGTCGCGCTGGCCCTGCTCATCGCTCTGCCCGAGGTCGCACAGGCGCTGCGGGCGCGCGGGACCGGGCGGGTCGTGCTCCTGGACTCTCCGGCGACGAGCCTCGACGGGCGGTACTCCGACTACGCGCGGCAGGTCTTCTCGCGGCTCAGGGAACTGCTCGGCGAGCGGACGCACTACGCATGTCGCGTCCAGCTCGTCGTCCCGGCCGACGCGGACGCCTGGCTGTGGACGGGCCTGGCGGGCATCCTCAAGACGGCTCAGCTGGAGAACCCCCGTGTCTCGGGCCAGTTGGTCATGGTCGACCCGCAGGACGGGCCGGAGCGTGCCGCTTCCCAGGTGGACGCCGACCGGGCCGTGCCCCAGGACGCGGTGGTCCGGTACCGGGCCGGTGTGCGTGAGGTGCTGCGGTGGCGCGAGTTCGAGGGCGCGCCCGAGCCGCGGCTGCCGTGGAAGGACGGCGGCGTCTACCTGATCACCGGCGGTGCCGGCGGGCTGGGCGCGCTGTTCGCGCGGGAGATCGCCTCGAAGGCGGACCGGCCCCGGCTGGTGCTGACCGGCCGCGCCGCGCCGGACGAGCGCAAGGACCGACTCCTGGAGCGGCTGCGGCTGCTGGGCGCGCAGGCGGAGTACCGGCAGGCCGACGTCGGCGTCGCCGAGGACGTCGCCGAACTCGTGGACTGGACGCGCCGGACCTACGGCGGGGTGGATGGCATCCTGCACTCCGCCGGGGTGCTCAGGGACGGTTTCATCCTGAAGAAGACGGTCGACGACTTCTCCGCCGTCCTCGCCCCCAAGGTCTCGGGGCTGGTGCACCTGGACGCCGCGACCCGGGACGCCGACCTGGACTTCCTCGTCCTCTTCTCGTCCTTCACCGGTGCGTTCGGCAACGTGGGACAGGCCGACTACGCGGCAGCGAACGCGTTCATGGACGCCTTCGCGGCGTACCGGAACGGGCTCGTGGCACAGGGCGAGCGCCGGGGCCGTACGGTGTCGGTCAACTGGCCGCTGTGGGCCGACGGCGGGATGCACGTCGACGCGGGCGTCGAACAGTGGCTGCGGGCGCAGTTCGGCCTGGTACCGCTGCGCGAGGAGACCGGGGTGCGGGCCCTGTACCGGGCGCTGGCCGCACCGGACGACCAGGTCCTCGTCATCGAAGGCGACCGGCCCCGGATGAGGCAGACCCTGCTGGCCGCGGCCGAGCCCGAGGCCACGACCGCACCGCGGCGTACCGAGGACCGTCGCCCGGCGCAGTCGGGGCAGTCGCCGCCGTCGACGCCGGACGCGGGGCAGGAGGCTGAACAGGGGGAGGGCGCGCGGACGCCTGAGACGGCCCAGGCCCTGGCGGGCCGGGCCGAGGCGTACTTCAAGAAGCAGCTGTCGTCGGTGATCAACCTGCCCCCGGCCAAGATCGACTCGGAGGCGACGCTCGACGACTACGGCGTCGACTCCGTCATGACGATGGACATGACGCGGGCCCTCGAGGAGGTCTTCGGGTCGCTGTCGAAGACCCTGTTCTTCGAGTACCGCACCATTGAGGCGCTCGCCGCGCACTTCCTCGAAGCCCACCCGGAGCGCATGCGCGACCTGTTATCCGTCGGCGAGAGCGGTGCCGGTGCCGGGCAAGCGGTGCGCCCCGCCACGGTGAGCGCCGCCGAGCGGCAGCGCGCGTGGCGCGTCTCCTTGCCCGTCTCCGCCACGCTTCCCGCACGGGCCGCCGCCCCGGAGGCCGTTGCCACGGGGCGGACGGACATAGCGATCATCGGTCTGGCGGGCCGCTACCCGCAGGCGCGCGACATGGTGGAGTTCTGGGAGAACCTCGCGGCGGGCCGGGACAGCGTCACCGAGATTCCGGAGTCCCGCTGGGACCACGGCCAGTTCTTCGACCCGCGCAAGGACTCCGTCGGCAAGTCGTACAGCAGGTGGGGCGGGTTCCTTGACGGTGCCTACGAGTTCGACCCGCTGTTCTTCAACATCTCGCCACGCGAGGCGGAGAACATGGACCCGCAGGAGCGACTGTTCCTCCAGTGCGTCCACGACACCCTGGAGGACGCCGGGTACACACGGGGCGGCCCGAAGAGCCGGACCGGCAACGTGCTGGACGGGCGGGTCGGAGTGTTCGTCGGCGTGATGTACGAGGAGTACCAGCTCTACGGCGCCCAGAACCAGCTGCTGGGCGGCGCGGCGGCGGTGGCGGGCAGCTCGGCCTCCATCGCCAATCGGGTGTCGCACGTCTGCGGGTTCCACGGCCCGAGCATGAGTATCGACACGATGTGCTCGTCGTCCCTGACGGCCGTTCACCTCGCCTGCCAGAGCATCAGGTCGGGCGAGTCCGACGTGGCGGTAGCGGGCGGTGTCAACCTCTCGCTCCACCCGAACAAGTACCTGCTGCTGAGCCAGGGCAAGTTCGCCTCGACGGACGGCCGATGCCGGAGCTTCGGCGCGGGCGGCGACGGCTACGTGCCCGGCGAGGGCGTGGGCGCGGTCCTGCTGAAGCCGCTGGCGAAGGCGGTCGCCGACGGGGACCGGATCCACGGCGTCATCAAGGGAACCGCCGTCAACCACGGCGGCGCCGGGGGTTACACGGTGCCGAGCCCCAAGGCGCAGTCGGAGGTGATCGGCCGCGCCCTGGAGAGCGCCGGGGTCGGTGCGCGTGCGGTGAGCTACATCGAGGCGCACGGCACCGGGACCGCGCTGGGTGACCCGATCGAGATCACCGGCCTGTCGAACGCCTTCCGTGACCACACGGACGACAAGCAGTTCTGCGCGATCGGCTCGGTGAAGAGCAACATCGGCCACGCCGAGAGCGCCTCGGGCATCGCCGGGATCACCAAGGTGCTGCTGCAGCTGCGGCACGGCAAGCTCGCGCCGTCCCTGCACGCGCGGACGCTGAACCCGCACATCGACTTCGCGGACACCCCGTTCGTCGTCCAGCGCGAACTGGCCGACTGGGAGCGGCCCGTACTGCCCGGTGGCGGTGCGGGCGAGCAGGCGCCGCGTGTCGCCGGGATCTCGTCCTTCGGCGCGGGCGGATCGAACGCCCACGTCATCATCGCGGAGTACGTGCCGGACGGCCACGAGGACGGGTACCCGCTCGACCCCGCACTCGGCGCGGTGGTGCCGCTGTCGGCGCGCACCGAGGACGGGTTGCGGGCGCGGGCCGAGAACCTGCTGGAGTGGCTGGAGCAGCCGCGGAACGCGGCCGTCGAGCTGGCCGACGTGGCCTACACGCTGCAGGTCGGGCGGGAGGCGATGGAGGAGCGTCTGGGCGTACTCGCCGCGTCCGTGTCGGACCTGGTGGCGGCGTTGCGCGCCTTCCTGGCCCCCGACGGCCCGGGCGACCCGGCCGGTGCCGTGGTGCGCGGCTCGACCAGGAACGAAAGCGGAGTACGGACGCTGCTGGCCGCCGACGCCGATCTGGGCACGATGGTCGCGACCTGGGCGGGCAAGGGGAAGTACGACAAGCTCCTGGAGCTGTGGGCCAACGGCGTGCCCGTCGACTGGAGCGTCCTGTACGACGGTCGCACGCCGCGCCGCATCGGGCTGCCCGCCTACCCCTTCGCCCGCGAGCGCTACTTCCCGTTCGACGGCCAGCCGCTCACCACGCCGGAGCACGCCGCCGCGCCCCGGGCCGGTGCGCCCGTCCGGAACTCGCGGCCTCTGGTCTTCACCGAGGACTGGGAGCCCGCCCCCCTGGAGGACGTGACGGAGGGCCGGGCACGGCGGCTCGGCAGCATCGTCGTCCTGTGCGCCGGTGCCGAGCCCCAGGCGGAGGTCGCGCGGGCGGTCCGAGCGCTCGACCCCGACGCCCGCGTCGCCTTCGTCGCGCCGGGCACCGCCTGCCGCGAGATCTCCCCGGACTCGTACGAGGTCCGCACGGCGGAAGCGGGCGACTATGTGAAGGCCTTCGCCGCCATCGCGGCGAGCCACGGCGGCATCGACGCCGTCTGGGACCTGTGGAAGCTGGCACCGGACTCGCGCCCGGACGACGTCAGCGAGGTCGTCCTCGCCCTCCGGGCCCTGGCCGGGACCGAAGCGGGCGTGCGGCGGTTCGTGCTCGCGGGCCAGTACCGCGACGGTGTCGGGCGCGCCCACCTCGAAGCGGCCATCGGCTTCGAGCGCTCGCTGGGACTCGTACTGCCGCAGACCGCCTTCACGGTCGTGCTCCAGGACGCCGCCGACCCGCGGCGGCCCGGCGGACTCGCGGACTGGGTCGGGCGGCTGGCCGCCGAAGCGGGCCAGGAGACCGCGTCCAGCGCCCTGTACCGGGACGGCCGGCGCTACGTCAGCCGCGTCCGGCCGACGGAGCCGGCCGAGGCCCCCAGCGCCTTCAAGCGCGGCGGGACCTATCTCGTCACCGGTGGCCTGGGCGGCCTCGGCCTGCTCGTGGCCGGGCACCTCACCCGCACCTACGGGGCCGGCGTGGTGCTGACCGGCCGCTCCGCGCCCGACGCGGCATGCCGGGAGAAGGTGCGCGAACTCGGCGCGGACAAGGCCCTGTACGTACAGGCGGACGTCTGCTCCGCGGGCGACATGAAGCGGGTCCTGGCGCAGGCTCGCGAGCGGTTCGGAGCCGTGCACGGCGTCATCCACGCTGCGGGCGTGGAGAGCGAGGGGAGCGTGCTCGACAAGAGCGTGGCCGCCTTCGAGCGAACCACGGCCGCAAAGGTCGCGGGCACGCTCGCGCTCGACGAGGCGCTGGCCGGTGAAGTCATCGACTTCGTCTGCTACTTCTCCTCGACGTCCGCGGTGATCGGCGACTTCGGCACCTGCGACTACGCATTCGGCAACCGCTTCCAGACGGCCTACGCCGCCCAGCGCGGCGAACGGGCCGCCGCCGGGGAGGTCTCCGGCAAGACCGCTGTGATCAACTGGCCGCTGTGGCGCGACGGAGGCATGCGCCTCGACGACGACGCGACCGACCTGTACCTGCGCTCCAGCGGCCAGGACCTGCTGGAGACGGAGGACGGACTGCGGCTCTTCGAGGCCCTGCTGGCCCAGGACGCCGTGCAGCACATGGTCGTGGTCGGGGAGCCGGGCCGGGTGCACCGCTTCCTCGGTCTGCCGCCGCAGCCGACGGTCGCCGCGGCGGAGCACGCCGCCGCATCCGTCACCGCGCCCGCGGCGGCGCCCCCCGGGCCGTCGGCCAAGGGCGTCGCCGAGGGTCTGGACCAGGACCTGCGGAACATCATCCACCGCGTCGTCAAGGTCGCGCCCGACAGGATCCACGAGGACGACAACCTCTCCGAGTACGGCTTCGACTCGGTGAGCCTCGTCGAACTGGCCACCGGCATCGGCAAGCACATCGGCGTCGACATCACACCGTCGGTCTTCTTCAGCCACCCCACGCTCGGGAAGCTGCGGGGCCACCTCGTCGGCAAGCACAAGGACGCCCTCGACGCGCTGTACGGGGCGGCGTCAGCGCCGACGGCGGAGGAATACGCCGACGCGCCCGCCGTACCCGGCGTGCCTGTCGTGTCCGTCGCGGAGGACCGGACGGGGACGGCACCTGCCGCGCAGGCGGTCCGCGTGCCGGCGGCGAGGCCGGCGGGCGGCGACGAAGCCGTGGCAGTCATCGGCATGAGCGGGCGCTTCCCCGGCGCGGGCGACGTCGACGAACTGTGGTCCGTCCTCGCGGAAGGTCGCGACGTCATCAGCCCGGTGAGCGCCGAACGGCTCGCGCTGTGGGGCGAGGCGGCCGACAGCCCGCTCGCCGCCTTCCGCTGCGGACAGCTCTCGGGTCCCGAGGAGTTCGACCCGCTGTTCTTCGAGATTTCCCCCAAGGAGGCCCGCGCCCTCGACCCGCGTCAGCGGCTGCTCCTGCAGGAGTCGTGGCGGGCGCTGGAGGACGCGGCGTGGCGGCCGGGATCGCCGGGCAAGGTCGGCATGTTCGTGGGCGTCGAGCACGGCGACTACGAGGGCCTGGCCGAGAGCACGGGCAGCATCACCGCCAACCACGACGGTGTCCTGGCCGCGCGGCTCGCCCACTTCCTCGACTTCACGGGCCCGGTCATGGCGATCAACACCGCCTGCTCGTCCGGGCTTGTCGCTGCCCACCAGGCGTGCCTGAGCATCCGCGCAGGCGAGTGCGACACGGCACTCGCCGCGGGCGTCAGCCTGATCACCACCCCCCGGCAGCTCACCGACATGCGACAGGCGGGAATGCTGTCCGAGGACGGCGTCTGCTACGCCTTCGACGAGCGCGCCGACGGCATGGTGGCGGGCGAGGCCGTCGCCGTCGTCGTGCTGAAGCGGCTGTCGGCGGCCGTCGCTGACGGGGACCGGATCCACGGCGTCATCCGCGCCAGCGGGATCAACTACGACGGCCGGTCCAACGGCATCACCGCGCCCAACGGTGCCGCGCAGGCAGAACTCCTGCGGTCGACCTACGAGAAGCACGGCATCGACCCGGCGGAGATCGACTACCTGGTCGCCCACGGCACGGGCACCCGGCTCGGCGACCCCGTGGAGGTCAACGCGCTCAACGACGCCTTCACCGGCCTCACCGACAGGCGCCGGTACTGCGCGCTGACCTCGACCAAGCCCAACGTGGGTCACACGCTCGCTGCGTCCGGGCTGGTCAGCCTGATCGGGATCCTCCAGGCCATGCGCCACGAGACCATCCCGGCCAGCCTGCACTGCGAGCAGGAGAGCACGTACATCGACTGGCAGGACAGCCCGTTCTTCGTGAACCGGGCGAACAGACAGTGGCCGCGCACGGCAGGACGCGAGCGGGTCGCGGCCCTGAGCGCCTTCGGAATGAGCGGAACCAACGCACACATGGTGGTGGGAAGCTTCGTGACGCCCGAAACCGAGCCCGACTCGACGGTGCCCGCCCACCTCTTCGCCGTGTCGGCGAAGGACGCGGAGGCGCTGCGGCAGCGGGTCGCCGACCTGGTGGACTTCCTCGACGGCGGCGCCGGCGGGCACGGCCCACGCGAGATCAGCGCGACGCTGCTCGACGGCCGGACCCACTTCCGGCACCGGTGCGCCGTGGTCGCCCGCGACACGGACGAGGCCGCACGCCTGCTCCGCGACTGGCTGGGCGGCGCGGCCGCGCCGGGAGCCGTCGACGGCAGCGTGGCCAAGGGCTTCGTCCCGCGGACCGATGTGCTGGAGTCCGGCAACGGCCTGGTACGCGAGGCGTACCGGCTGCGCCACGACCGGCAGGCGTTCACGGAGGCGCTGCGCCCCGCCGCCGGACTCTACTGCCAGGGGTACGACCTGGACTGGCGGGAGCTGTACGGCGGCAGGCGCCTGACCCCCGTGTCGCTGCCCGGGTACCCGTTCGCCAAGCGGAAGTGCTGGCCCGCCGACGTCACGCGGCTGCCGGCCGGAGCGGCAGAGGGAGCGGGTGTCGGCACCGGGGGCGGGAGCGTCGACGACGCCCGGCTGCGGCGGGTGATCGCTGACTCCGGGAGCGGCCGGGGGTTCGACGATGACCTCCTGTGCGGACTGCTGGTCGCGCAGTTGCGGGAGCTGGGCATGGCGGCGGAGGGCAGCGGCTCCGTCGCCGCGCTCCGAGACCGCCTCACGCCGGGCGGCGTCCATGGCCGCTGGCTCGACGAGAGCCTGCGGTTCCTGGCCGAGCACGGTTATCTGGAGCTGGACGCGGAGCGCTACGAGCCCACCCCGAAGGCGGTGGCGGACGGTGCCACCGCGTGGCGGCGCTGGGCGGCCGTCTGCCGGGACAACGGAGGCACGAACCCCTACGTCAACCTCATGGACCAGGCGATCCGCGGGTGCGCGGACGTCGTCTCCGGACGCAGTAGGGGAACCGACGTGATCTTCCCCGACGCCTCCACGTCGCTGGTCGAGGGCGTCTACCGTCGCTGCGACAGCGCCGAGGCCCTCAACGAGGTCGTCGCGGAGCAGGTGGCGGACCGCGTCGCGGCCCTGCTTGCCGCCGCCCCCGGCCGCCGGGTCCGCGTGCTGGAGATCGGCGCGGGCACGGGTGGCACCACCGAGAAGGTGCTGGGCGCGCTGAGCCGTCACCGGGACGCCGTCGCCGAGTACTGCTACACCGACGTCTCCGCCCACTTCCTGCGTACGGGCAGGCGGCAGTTCGGCGCCGCGCACCCGTACCTGCGCTACGAGCACTTCGACGTGGAGCGGAGCCCGGCGGAGCAGGGCCTGTCCGAGGGGACGTACGACATCGTCCTCGCGACCAACGTCCTGCACGCCACCGGCGATGTCCGGGCGGCGGTGCGCCACGCGCGCGCCCTGCTGGGGCGCGACGGCACGCTCGTCCTGAACGAGCTGGCCGCCCGCACCCTGTTCTCGCACCTGACCTTCGGCCTGCTCGACGGATGGTGGCTCTACCGGGACCCGGAGCTGCGGATCGCCGGATGCCCCGCGCTGGAGCCCGACAGCTGGCGGTCGGTGCTGCGCGACGAGGGCTTCGCTGCCGTCTCCTTCCCCGCCGCCGCCGTCCACGGCGCCGGGCACCAGGTCGTCGTCGCCCGCACCGGCGTGGCGGCGACCGCACCGGACGCGGGCCGCCAGGACCTCGGTACGCGGATCAGCGGCGCGGACCACCGCGAGACCTACGACCGCGCGACGTACGACCGTGCCGCGCACGAGCCGGACGCGCGCGAACTCGACGCGCGCGTGCGGCGCGAGATCGTGGCGCAGCTCCGGAAGGCCCTGGAGCTGGATGAGCACGAGATCCACGTCGAGGACTCGTTCGCGGACTACGGCGTGGACTCCATCGTCGGCGTCCAACTCGTCCGGGATCTCAACGAGACCCTCGGCGGGGTGCTGGAGCCCACCGATTTGTTCGACCACAGTTCGGTCCAGCGCCTGGCCGCCTACGTCACCGAGAACTTCGCGGCGCGGATCGGCGCCCGTCTGGTGCGGCCCGCGCAGGACCAGGAGGCCGCGCCCCCCACGGCGGGCGCTGCGGACACGGCATACACAGCGCCCACCGCACCCTCGGCACACCCGGCACCCGAGATGCTCGCGGCGGGCCCGGCCGGTGCTGACGTGGTGCCGGCCGGGCGCGCCGAACCGCACCTGGAGCCGATCGCCATCGTCGGCATGAGCGGCCGGTTCGGCCGGGCGGAAAGCGTCGACCAGCTGTGGGAGCACCTCGCCAACGGGGACAGCCTCGTCGGCGAGATCACCCGCTGGGACATCTCCCGGTTCGCCGAGCCCGGCGCCGACGTCCCCCGTCACGCGTCGCTGATGAACGACATCGACCTGTTCGACCCGGCGTTCTTCCAGATTTCCGGCGTCGAGGCGACCTATATGGACCCCCAGCAGCGCATCGCCCTGGAGGAGTCCTGGCGGGCACTGGAGGACGCGGGCTACGCCGGTGCGGGCGTCCAGAGCATCAACTGCGGTGTCTACATCGGTACCCAGCCCGTCGACTACCTGCCGTCGCCCGGCGCCGACACCCCGGCCCAGGCCATGTGGGGCAATGCCGAGTCGATCATGCCCGCCCGCATCTCGTACCACCTCGACCTGCGGGGCCCCGCCATCGCCGTCGACACGGCCTGCTCGGGCTCACTGGTCGCCGTGCACCTGGCGTCCCAGGCGCTGCGCGCGGGCGAGGTCGAGATGGCGCTGGCGGGCGGGGTATCCGTCCAGTGCGCGCCCCACTACTACCTTCAGGCCCACCGGGCCGGGATGCTCTCCGCGACCGGGCGGTGCCACACCTTCGACGAGCGGGCGGACGGCTTCGTACCCGGCGACGGCGTCGGCTTCGTCGTGCTCAAGCGTCTGAGCGACGCGCTCGCCGACGGCGACCACATCCACGGCCTGGTCCGCGGCTCCGGCCTCAACCAGGACGGCACGTCCAACGGCATCACCGCGCCGAGCGCGAAGTCCCAGGAGCAGTTGCAGCGGTTCGTTTACGACAAGTACGGCGTCGACCCGGCCGACATCGGGTTCGTCGAGGCGCACGGCACCGGCACCCGGCTCGGCGACCCCATCGAGTTCCAGGCGCTGACCCGCGCGTTCCGCCGCTACACGGACAAGCGGGAGTACTGCGCCATCGGCTCGGTGAAGACCAACATCGGCCACACGTCGCCGACGGCGGGCGTGTCCGGGCTCATCAAGATCCTTCTCGCGCTGCGGCACCGAGAGATCCCGCGCTCCCTCAACTTCGAGCAGGGCAACCCGCACATCGACTTCGCGGCGAGCCCGTTCTACGTCAACACCGTCCACCGGCACTGGCCCGCCGAGGCCGGGCGGCCCCGGCTCGCGGCGCTGAACTCCTTCGGGTTCAGCGGGACCAATGCCCACATGGTGGTCGAGGAGGCGCCCGTTCGGCAGCGCGACGGCGTCCGCCCGCCCGTCCACCTCGTCGTGCTCTCCGCGCTCTCTCGCAAGCAACTGCACACCCAGGCCGAGCAGTTGGCCGATCACCTGCGCGCCAACCCCGGCACCGATCTGGGTGACGTCAGCCTGACGCTGCTGCTCGGCCGCAGGCACTGCGCGGTCCGGCTGGCCTGCGTCGCGCGGACCACCGGCGAACTGGTGGAGCTGCTCAGGGAATGGTTGTCGACCGGGCGCGAGGAGCACGTGCGCGTCACCGACCTCTCCGAGACCCGCCGGGGCGGCGACATCGAGCAGGAGCGGCACGGCGACTCCCGCATCCGGCAGTGCGCCGCAGACGTGTCGGAGAGCGAGCGCGCCGAGCACCTTGCGGTCGTCCGCGACCTGTACCTCCAAGGGTACGAACTGGAGTACGCGGAGCTGTTCGCCGCCGGTGCGTACCGGCGCACCCCGCTGCCGACGTACCCCTTCCAGCGCCGGCGGTACTGGCTGCCCGAGGCGGTCGAGGCCCCCAGCAGGCCCCCGGCCCCGCGCGTGCGGCCCGCGCTCGCGGGTCCGGTGGCCGAGGAGCCCGCAACCGCGCGGCCCGCACCGGCTGAGTTGCCCGCACCCGCAGAGTCCGTGTCGGCGCGGCGCCCGGCGCTCCCCGCGGATGGCAACCACCTGACGCTGACCCCCGTGTGGGTCCGCGACCAGGCACCCGCGCGGGAGCCGGCCCCGCAGGCCGGTGTGGTCGTGTTCGGTGCAGACGCCACCGAACGCGCCCGGCTCACCTCCGTGTTCGGCGCGCCCGCCTTCCTGGACATCGAGCCCGCGCTCGGTGTGGAGGAGCTGACCGCGCGGCTGCGCGGCGTCGGGGACATCCGGCACCTCGTCTGGATCTCGCGGACGGGCGACGACTCGGACGCCACCGCGCTGCTGCGGCGGACCGACGCCGGGGTGATCGCGTTCTTCCGTCTCGTCAAGGCGCTGCTCGCGCTGGGGCACGCGGGTTCGGACCTGACCTGGGCCGTCGTCACCCGGCAGACGCAGCCCGTACTGCGCGGCGAGCGGGTCCACCCCGCCGACGCGGGCCTGCTCGGCCTGGCGAGCGTGATGGGCAAGGAACTCCCCAACTGGCGGGTGAGTCCGCTCGACCTCGGCGCGGGCGACGACCTTCCCGTGACCGCCCTGCTCGGCGCCGCTTCGCAGCCGGTCCGCGCGCTGCGAGGCGGACAGTGGTTCCGCCAGCGGCTGGCGCCCGTCGCGCTCGCCGCGCCCCATGGCAGCCCGTACACCAGGGGCGGAGTGTACGTCGTCCTGGGCGGGGCCGGCGGGCTCGGCGAGATCTGGAGCGAGTACGTGATCAGGGGCTTCGGCGCCCAAGTCGTCTGGATCGGCAGGCGGGAGCCGGACGACGCCGTCCAGCGCAAGATCGACAGGCTGGCCGCGCTCGGCCCCGCGCCCTGGTACGTGCGCGCCGACGCCGCCGACCGCGATTCGCTCGCCGCCGCCCACGCGCGGATCAAGCAGCGCTTCGGCACTGTCAACGGCGTGGTCCACTCCGTGTTCGGCCTGGTGGACCAGGGCCTGCCCAACACCGACGAGCAGCGGCTGCGGCTCGGCCTGAGCGCCAAGCTCGACGCGAGCGCGTGGATGGCCGACGTCTTCGATGCCGACGGCCTGGACTTCATGCTGTTCTTCTCGTCGATATCGTCGCTCAACCCTGCCATGGGCTATTGCAGTTACGTCGCGGGTAGCGCCGTCGAGGACGCCCTCTCCCACCGTCTGTCTGCCGAGCGGCCCTACCCCGTGCGGGTGGTCAACTGGGGGTACTGGGGTGCGGTGGGAAGCGGTCTCGACGTGCCGCAGCACATCAGGGAGCGGATGTACGGGCAGGAGGGGCTGGCCGACATCGACCCGGCCCGCGCCATGGACACCGTCGAGCGGCTCCTGGCCTCGCAGCTGGTGCAGGTGGCCCACCTCAACACGCGCAAGCCGGAGAAGCTCGAGTCGTTCGACGGCCGGGAGTCGGTCCGCGTGCTGGGCCCCCTTGTGCGCGTGCCGGCGCTCTCCCCGGCCCTGCCGTCGCGCGTCGAGCAGGTGCGGGCCGTGCGCACCGGCACCAAGGCCAAGGCGACGGAGCTGGACGAGGTCCTGGCCAGGCTGATCTGGTGCGACCTGCGCGAGCGCGGCTGGTTCGGCAGGCGGACCTTCGACGTGGCGTCCTTCATGCGGGACAACGGGATCCAGGCCGGGTTCGACCGGTGGGTCGGGGAGTGCTTCGCCGTCCTGACACGCTTCGGCCACATCAAGGAGACCAGCGACGGGTCCTTCACCGCCGTCGGCGACCGGTTCGACGCGCGGGCGGCCGAGCGGGAGTGGGAGCGCGGCAAGCGCGTGTGGCTCGCCGACCCCGAGCTGCGGGCCACGGCCGAGCTGGCCGACCGGACCTTCCGGGTGCTCACCGAGATCCTTACGGGGACGGTGTCCGCCGTCGAGGTCATCTTCCCCGGCTCCTCGCTCGAGTTGGTCGAGGGCATCTACAAGCACAACATGATCGCGGACCACTTCAACGATGTCGTCGGCGACTGCGTCGTGGAACTGGTCGAGCGCAGGATCGCCGATGACCCCGACGCCCAGGTCCGCATCTTCGAGGTGGGCGCGGGCACGGGCGGCACGACCGCAACGCTGATGCGGCGCCTCAAGCCGTACGCGCGGAACATCGGCGAGTACTGCTACACCGACATGTCGAACGCCTTCCTCATCCACGGCACGCGCGAGTTCGGCGCGGAGAACCCCTTCCTGCGCTGCCGGCTGTTCGACGCGAGCAAGCCGGTGACGGAGCAGGGCTTCACCGAGGGCGCCTACGACCTCGTCGTCGCGACCAACGTGCTGCACGCCACCCGGGACATCCGCGAGTCGCTGCGCAACGCCAAGGCGCTGATGAAACCCGGGGCCGCCGTGGTCATCAACGAGATCGACGGTTACACGCCGTTCAGCCTGATCACGTTCGCGCTCCTGGACGGCTGGTGGCTGTACGACGACCCGGAGCTGCGCACCGAGGGCGGACCCGCGCTGTCGCCCGAGATGTGGCAGTCCGTGCTGGAGTGGGAGGGGTACCGAGCGGTCGAGTTCCCCAGCGCCGACGCGCACCTGCTCGGCCAGCAAGTCGTCGTGGCCTACAGCGACGGGGTGATCCAGCAGACCCGTTGCGGCGGGCAGCCGGTCGCCGCAGAAGCCGCCATGGTCGCCGCCGCGCCGCCGGCGGGCGGTGCGGACCCGGAGCCCCGTACGCCGACCCGGGTGGACCCGGGAGCCCTCGAGGAGGCCATGGCCGGCTACCTCAAGGATCTGGTGGCGCGCACGCTGATGATCCCGGCGGATTCCGTCAAGACCGGCGAGCCGCTGTCCGCGTACGGCATCGACTCCATCCTGATCCTCCAGCTGCTCAACGGGCTCCAGAAGGACTTCGGGGAGGTCAGCAGCACGCTCTTCTTCGAGTACCGCACCGTCGGCGCGCTGGCCGACCACTTCGTCGCCGAGCGGCCGCAGGACGTCGCCCGGGTGGTCGGCCTCGCGCCGAAGCAGCCGCAGGAGCCGCAGGAGCCGCAGCAGGGGGTCCCCCCTGCCCCGGCGCCCGCCCCGGCCCGGCCCGCCGAGTCCCGTGCCGTCCCGGCACCGGCCCGCGTGACCGACACCCGGACGCCGGAGCGCGCCGTGCGGCCGCGCGGCGGCGGGGACATCGCGATCATCGGGATGAGCGCACGGTTCCCGCAGGCCGATACCCTGGACGAGTTCTGGGCCGGGCTGCGCTCCGGCAGGGACTCGATCACCGAGATCCCCGCGGACAGGTGGGGACTCGACGGCTTCTACGAGGCGGACAAGGACCGGGCCGCCGAAGAGGGCAAGAGCTACAGCAAGTGGGGCGGCTTCCTCGACGGCTTCGCCGAGTTCGACCCGCTGTTCTTCGCGATGACGCCCAACGAGGCGGTGGAGGTCGACCCCCAGGAGCGGCTGTTCCTGCAGGAGACGTGGAAGGCGTTCGAGGACGCGGGCTACACGCGGGCGCGCATCGAGCAGGAGCACGGCGGGCGCGTCGGGGTCTTCGTCGGCATCACGCGCGCCGGGCACAACCTGTACGGTCCCGAGCGGTGGCGGCGCGGCGACACGACATCCCCGTACACCTCCTTCGGTTCGGTCGCGAACCGCGTGTCGTTCAAGCTGAACCTGAACGGCCCCAGCATGCCCATCGACACGATGTGCTCCTCGTCGCTCACGGCGCTGCACGAGGCGTGCGAGCACCTGTTGAGGGACGAGTGCGAACTGGCCGTGACGGGCGGGGTCAACCTCTACCTGCACCCGTCGGGCTACGTCGGCCTCTCCCGGCTGCAGATGCTCTCGGACGACGGCAAGTGCCGCAGCTTCGGGCGCGGCGGCAACGGCTTCGTGCCGGGCGAGGGCGTCGGCGCGCTCGTCCTCAAGCGGCTCGACGACGCGGAGCGGGACAACGACCGCATCCACGCCGTCATCCGCGCCACGAGCGTCAACCACGGGGGCGCGACGAACGGTTACACCGTGCCCAGCCCGGTGGCCCAGGGGAACCTGATCCGCCGGGCGCTGGACAAGGCGGGCATCGACGCTTCCACGGTCAGCTACGTGGAGGCTCACGGCACCGGCACCGAGCTGGGGGACCCCATCGAGATCAACGGACTGAAGCGCGCCTTCTCCGACGACACCCAGGACACCCAGTTCTGCGCGATCGGCTCGGTGAAGAGCAACATCGGGCATGCGGAGGCCGCGGCGGGCGTGGCGGGCGTATGCAAGGTCGTGCTCCAGATGCGCCACGGCGAGCTGGTGCCCACGCTGCACGCGGACGAGGTGAACCCGCACATCGACTTCGCGTCGTCGCCGTTCGTCGTGCAGCGCGAGCGGGCCGAGTGGCGGCGCCCCGTCGTCGGCGTCGACGGGGTCGCCCGCGAGGTGCCGCGCAGGGCGGGTGTCTCGTCCTTCGGCGCGGGCGGCGCCAACGCCCACGTACTGATCGAGGAGTACCGCCCGGCCGGACACGCCTCCCGGCGCGTCCTGGACGGAGGACCGGCCGTGATCGTGCTCTCCGCGATGGACGCGCAGCGGCTGCGCGAGCAGGCGGACGCGCTCCTGCGCTGGCTGGCAGGTCCGGAGCGGGACGAGGTGCCGCTCGCCGACGTCGCGTACACGCTCCAGGTCGGCCGTGAGGCCATGCCCGAGCGGCTCGGGACGGTCGTCGGCTCGCTCGGCGAGCTGGCGGACAGGCTGCGCTGTTTCCTCGACCGGCCCGAGCACACCGAGGGCCTGCACCGCGGCCGCGTCAACCGCGGCGCGGCGTTCACCGCTGACGAGGGCCTGGGCGAGGTCGTCGCGGCCTGGATCGCCGAGGGCCAGTACGCCAAGGTGCTCGACCTGTGGGTGAACGGCTTCGACGTCGACTGGCGGGCGCTGCACGCCGGCATGGACTCGCGGCCGGTATCCCTGCCGACCTATCCCTTCGCCAGGGAGCGGTACTGGGTCGCCGACGAAGCGGTGGACGAAGCGGTGGACGAAGAGGCCGACGAACCCGGCGGCTCTGCGGAACCGGACGGCGAAGGCCCGCGGTCGCAGGTCGACGACGTCCTCGACGACTACCTGAACGGCTCACTCGACCTGGCCGCCGCGGCACAGATGCTCAGCCCGGCGTTCACCACCGCGCCGGTGCGCGCCACGGAAGACGGAGAGGCGGCCAAGTGAACGACGCACTGGTCAAGATGCTGCTGGACCTCAAGGCGAACCGCATCTCCAAGGAACAGTTCAAGGAGGCGGCGAACAGCGGGGCGCCGCGCGCGAGCGAGGACACGGGCCCGGACCTCGTGAGGTTCGGCCCCGTCTGGGAACGGGCGGCCGACGCCACCGCCGCCGGGACACCCGGGCACGTCGTGCTGGTCGCGGGGGAGCGGCAGGTGGCGGAGGCGCTGAGGGGCGCCTTCGACGTCCGCCTCCTGGAGACCCCCGCACCCGGACTCGCCGAGCGCTACACGGAGTTCGCCTGCCAGGTGCTGGAGACGGTCAGGCAACTGCTTGTCGACCCGGCGCTGCCTCGGACGCTCGTCCAGCTCGTCTGCCCGGAGACCGGCGACGACGCGCCGCTGTCCGGTCTGTTCGCGATGGTGCGGACCGCGGCGCTGGAAAACCCGAAGGTCGTGCCGCAGCTGGTGCTCGTCGAACGGGAGCAGCGCGCTCAGCGGGTGGCCGAGCAGGTCCGGGAGGCGCGGGACCACGCCGACGCCTCGGCGGTGCGCTGGCGCGACGGCGAGCGGCAGGTCCTCGCCTGGCGGGAGCTACCGGCCCCCGCCCGCACCGACCTGCCCTGGAAGGAAGGCGGCACCTACGTCATCACCGGCGGCCTTGGCGGCTTGGGCCTGATCTTCGCCGAGGACCTGCTGCGGTCGGTCCGCAGCGCCACGCTCTACCTGACCGGCCGTTCGCCCCTGGACGGCGAGCGGGCGCGGGCGCTGGAGGCGCTGAGCCGCCCGCACGCGCAGGTGCGCTACATGCGGCTCGACGTCGCGGACGCGGCCGCCGTCGAGGAGTTCGTGACCGGGGTCGGGCGGGAGCACGGTTCGATCGACGGCATCATCCACAGTGCCGGGCTCACCAGGGACGGCCTCATCCGGACCAAGACCGCCCAGGAGCTGCGGGAGGTCCTGGCCCCGAAGGTGACCGGGACGGTCAACCTCGATCGCGCCAGCCGGGACCTCGCGCTGGACTTCTTCGCCACGTTCTCCTCCGGCGCCGCGGTCACCGGCAACACCGGACAGGCGGACTACGCGACCGCCAACGCGTTCATGGACGCCTTCGCGCACCACCGCGACGCCCTCGCCGCGGCGGGCCGGCGTTCCGGGCGCAGCCTGTCCGTCAACTGGCCCCTGTGGGCAGAGGGCGGCATGACGGTCGACGAGGAGACGGCGCGGGCGCTCCACGAGGACCTCGGCATGGCTCCGCTGCGCACGGAGAGCGGCATCCGCGTCCTGCACGAGTTCCTCCTGTCGACGCACAGCCAGGTGATGGCCGTCGAGGGCGACGGCGCCCGGATCCGCCGGGCTTTCGCCGCCCCGCCCGCCACCGCCCCGCCCGCCGAGGCCTCGGCGGCCCCGGCGCACACCGGGCCCGGGCTCCCCGCGGCGGCCGTCGACGACGACGAGCTGCGCGAGAAGGTGGTCGACAAGCTCGCCAGGATGCTCGGCGCCGTCACCGGCCTGCGGGCCGCGCAGATCGACGCCGGCGCGACCCTGGAGAGCTACGGGATCGACTCCATCGTCGTCACGCGCCTGAACCGCAAGCTCGCCGCGGTCTTCCCCGGCCTTTCGGTAGCGCTGCTGTACGAGTACAGGTCGCTGGACAGCCTCGGTGCCCACTTCGTCGCCGAACACCGGGAGCAGTGCCTCGTCTGGACCGGCACCGAAGAGGCGCGCCCCGTGGCCACGGCCCCCGCCGTGGCGCAGGCCCCCGCACCGGCCGTCTCCGCTCAGGCCGCCCCCGCCCCTGCCCCGGTCGTCTCCGCTCCGGCCGGCGTCGTGCGGGACACGCCCGACGCCGCCGAGGCCATCGCGGTCATCGGCGTGAGCGGCCGCTTCCCCCGGGCGCGCAACCTCGACGAGTACTGGGAGAACCTGGCCGAGGGGCGCGACTGCGTCTCGGAGGTCCCGCCGCAGCGCTGGGATCTGACCGGCTTCTTCCACGCGAACCGCGACGAGGCCGTCGCGCGGGGGCTGAGCTACAGCAAGTGGGGCGGCTTCCTGGAGGGGTTCGCCGACTTCGACCCGCTGTTCTTCGCCATCTCGCCGCACGAGGCGATGAGCATGGACCCCCAGGAGCGCCTGTTCCTCCAGGAGTCCTGGAACGCGCTGGAGGACGCGGGCTACACCCGCCGCCGCCTGGCCGACCTGCACGGCGGGCGCGTCGGCGTCTTCGCCGGCGTCTCCAAGACCGGCTTCGAGCTGTACGGGCCGGGTCTTTGGGAGCGGGGCGAGAACCTCCACCCCGTCACGTCGTTCGCGGCCGTGGCGAACCGGGTGTCGTACTTCCTCGACCTCAAGGGCCCGAGCCTGGCCATCGACACGATGTGCTCGTCGTCGCTGAGCGCCGTCCACGAGGCGATGGAGCACCTGCGGCGCGGCGAGTGCGACGCGGCCATCGCGGGCGGCGTCAACCTCTACGCCCACCCGTCGAGCTACGTCCTGATGTCCCGGGTGCGGATGCTTTCCGACGACGGCAAGTGCCGCAGTTTCGGCGCGGGCGGCACCGGATTCGTCCCCGGCGAGGGCGTGGCCGTCCTGCTGCTCAAGCGGCTGGCGGACGCGCGGCGCGACGGCGACATCATCCACGCCGTGCTGCGCGGCAGCAGCATCAACCACGGCGGCAGGACCCACGGCTACACCGTGCCCAACCCGGCCTCCCAGGCCGAAGCGGTGCGCGAGGCCATGGACAGGGCCGGGGTTTCGGCGCACGACATCGGCTACGTCGAGACACACGGCACCGGGACCTCGCTCGGCGACCCCATCGAGATCGGCGGTCTGACCCGGGCGTTCGCCGGGGACACCGATTCCCGTCAGTACTGCGCGATCGGCTCGGCCAAGAGCAACATCGGCCACCTGGAGGCCGCGGCGGGCGCCGCCGGGCTGGTCAAGGTGGTGCTCCAGCTGCGGCACGGGAAGATCGCGCCCAGTCTGCACGCACAGGAGCCGAACCCGGAGATCGACTTCGGCTCGACCCCGTTCCGCGTCCAGCGGGAACTGGCCGAGTGGAAGCGCCCCACGGCCGTCGAAGACGGGGCCGTGGTGGAGCGCAACCGCGTCGCCGGGGTCTCCTCGTTCGGCGCCGGAGGCTCCAACGCGCACGTGATCGTGGAGGAGTACCGCGCCACGGCCGCCGCGCCCGACGACCACGGCCCGCAGCTGATCGTGCTCTCGGCCAGGGACCGCGCCCGCCTGCGCGAGCGCGCCGCGGAACTGGCGGGCTGGCTCGGCCGCGGGGACACCGCGCACCCGCGCCTCGCCGACGTCGCGTACACGCTGCAGGTGGGCCGCGAGGCGATGGAGTCGCGGCTCGCCCTGCGCGTCGCCTCGCCGGCCGAACTCACGGACAAGCTCAACGCGTTCGCGGCGGGCGACGACGACATCGAGGACCTGTACCTCGGCGACGTCAAGCAGCACAGGGAGACCCTGGCCCTGCTCACCGCCGACTCCGACATGGCGTCGACCGTCGGGGCGTGGATCGGCAAGGGCAAGTTCGCCAAGCTGATGGACCTCTGGGTCAAGGGACTCGCGTTCGACTGGGAGAGCCTGCCCCGCGCGGGCGCGACGCGCCGGGTGTCCCTGCCGTCGTACCCGTTCGCCAAGGAGCGCTACTGGGTCGGCGACGTGGGCACGGCCGTCCCGCGCACCGGCGGCGCGCCGAGCGCCGGCGCGGTGCACCCGCTGGCGCAGGTGAACTCGTCGACCCTGGAGGTGCAGCGCTTCGACTCGGTGTTCTCCGGCGACGAGTTCTTCCTGCGGGACCACGTCGTCCAGGGCGAGCGGGTGCTGCCGGGCGTGGCGTACGTGGAGATGGCGCGGGCCGCGGTCGCGGCGTCGGTGGAGGGCGCCGACGGGCTGAGGCTGCGCAACGTGGTGTGGGCGCGGCCCGTCAAGGTGGTCGACCAACCCGTGGGGGTGCGCACGACGCTGGTCGTGGAGCCCGGGGGAGAGGTGCGCTTCACGGTCACCACGTCCCCCGGAGCGGACGGCGACGTGGTGCACTGCCAGGGCGCGGCGGTGCTCGGCGCCCTGGGCCGGGTGACGCCGGTGGACATCGCGGGAGTGCGGAGCGCCTGCGAGGGCGCGGTGTGGGACGCGGAGCGCTGCTACGCCCTGTACCGGTCGCTGGGCCTGGACTACGGTCCCGGCCACCGCGGGGTGGAGAGCGTCGCGGTCGGCGAGGGCCAGGCGCTCGCCCGGCTGCGGCTGCCCGCCGGAGCGGCGGCCGCCCCGGGCGAGTTCGTGGTCCACCCGGGCCTGATGGACTCGGCGCTCCAGGCGACCGTGGGGCTGCTCGCCGAGAGCGGCGACGCGAAGGACGGCGCGCTGTTCCTGCCGTTCGCGGTGGACGAGGTGGAGATCCACGCGCCGTTCCGCGACAGCATGTGGGCCTGGGTGCGCTACAGCGCCGACGACAGCCCTGGCAGTGGGGTGCGCAAGCTCGACATCGACGTGTGCGACGACGACGGCGTGGTGTCCTGCCGGTTCACCGGGTTCTCGACACGCGCCTACGGCACCGGCGACGCCCCCGAGCCGCGGCCCGCGGCCCATGCGCCGCGCACGGCTCCCGTACCGCGGCAGGCTCCGGCGCCCGTGCCGGACGGCACGTGGGAGGAGCGCGTCTGCGCCTACCTGGTCGGAGTGCTGGCGGCCGAGCTGCGGCTCGGCGCCGACCGGATCGACGTCGACGACGCCTTCGAGGTCTACGGCATCGACTCGATCATGACCATGAACCTGACCAACAAGCTGGAGCAGGACTTCGGTTCGCTGCCCAAGACGCTGTGGTTCGAGTACCAGAGCATCCGCGGCCTCGCCGGGTACTTCGTGACGGCGCACGAGGAGCGGCTGGCCGAGCTGCTCGGCGCGGCAGGCGGGTCCGACGGCGGGCAGACCGGGCGCACCGAGGACACGGCCGCCGACGGCGCCTGCGCCGAAGCCGCCGGGCCCGTCATGGTGTCGGCGAAGCGTCCGCTGGTACGGGCGCGTGAAGCGGTGCGGACGCGCTCCACGGGGCGCGCCGACGTGGCGATCGTGGGCGTCGCCGGGCGATACCCGGGAGCGTCGAACTTACGGGAGTTCTGGCGCAACCTGGTGGACGGCAGGAACTGCGTGACCGAGATCCCGGCGGACCGCTGGGACCACGGCCGCTACTACGACGCCGACGAGCACGCGGCGGGCAGGACGTACGCCAAGTGGGGCGGGTTCCTGGACGGCGCGGACTGCTTCGACGCACTCTTCTTCAACATCTCGCCGCGCGAGGCGGAGTTCATGGACCCGCAGGAGCGGCTGTTCCTGGAGTGCGTCCAGGAGACGTTCCAGGACGCCGGGTACACGCGGCCCGACCTGAGCCGCCACACCGCCGACGGACTCGGTGGCAACGTCGGCGTCTTCGTCGGCGTGATGTACGAGGAGTACCAGCTGTACGGGGCCCAGGAACAGGCGCGGGGCCGCAACATCGCGCTGTCCGGCAACCCGTCCTCCATCGCGAACCGGGTGTCGTACTTCTTCGACCTGCACGGCCCCTCGATGGCCGTGGACACGATGTGCTCCTCGTCGCTCACGGCGCTGCACCTGGCCTGCCAGAGCATCGTCAACGCCGAGTGCGAGGTGGCTGTCGCCGGTGGCGTCAACCTGTCGCTGCATCCCAACAAGTTCCTGATGCTGGGCAGCGGCAAGTGGGCGTCGAGCCGCGGACTGTGCGAGAGCTTCGGTGCCGACGGCGACGGCTACGTACCCGGTGAGGGCGTGGGAGCCGTTCTGCTCAAGCCGCTGGAGCGCGCGGAGGCGGACGGGGACACGATCTACGGCGTCATCCGCGGCACGGCCGTGAACCACGGCGGCAAGACGAACGGGTACTCGGTGCCCAACCCGCGGGCGCAGGCCGAGGTGATCGGCAGGGCGCTGAGCCGGGCCGGGGTGGACGCCAGGGACGTGTCGTACGTGGAGGCGCACGGCACCGGAACGTCGCTGGGCGACCCGATCGAGATCGCCGGTCTGACGAACGCGTTCCGCGAGTACGCCGAGGACAACCGGTTCTGCGCGATCGGCTCGGTGAAGAGCAACATCGGCCACGCCGAGAGCGCCGCCGGCATCGCCGGGCTCACCAAGGTGCTGCTCCAGATGAAGCACGGGCAGCTGGTTCCGTCTCTGCACTCCGATGTGCTGAACCCGCACATCGACTTCGCGAACAGCCCCTTCACGGTCCAGCGGTCCCTGGCCGAGTGGACCCGCTCCCGCGCCGCCGACGGCACCGAGTCGCCGCGCATCGCCGGCGTGTCCTCGTTCGGGGCCGGAGGGTCGAACGCCCACGTCATCGTGGAGGAGTACGTCGGCACCGAGCGGCCCGACCGGGAGCCGGACGCCGAGGTGGCGATCGTGCTCTCCGCGCGGAACGAAGCCGGGCTGCGCGACCAGGCCGGGCAGCTCCTGGAATGGATCGGCCGGGACGGGGAGGCCGAGGCGCTGTCCGACGTCGCCTACACCCTGCAGACCGGCCGGGACGCGTTCGAGGAACGGCTCGGCCTCGTCGTCGCGGACACCGGTGAACTCACCCGGGCGCTCCGGGGATTCCTCGCGGGCGAGGACGTTCCCGGCCTCTACCGCGCGAAGGCCAGGCGGCGCGGCGACGACAGCCTGCGCGTGTTCGCCGTCGATGAGGACATGGCGCGGGCGCTGGACGCCTGGATCGAGAAGAAGAAGTACGGCAAGCTGCTCGAACTGTGGGTGGCGGGTCTGGCCGTGGACTGGGCGAAGCTGCACGCGCCCGGCACGCGGCGCCGGATCTCCTTGCCCACGTACCCCTTCCAGCGCGAGCGCTACTGGCCGTCCATGGGCGAGGACCGGGCGTTGCCGCCGGGCGCCGCGCGACTGCACCCCCTCGTTCACACGAACACCTCGAGCCTGGCCGGACAGCGGTTCAGCTCGGTGTTCACGGGGGACGAGTTCTTCCTGGCCGACCACCGGGTGAGCGGTGACCGCGTGCTCTCCGGGGCGGCGTGCCTGGAGCTGGTGCGGGCGGCCGTGGCGGTGTCCCTGGACGGCGAGCCGCACGGCACGGTCCGCCTCACCAACGTCGCCTGGACGCGTCCTGTCGTCGTGGGACAGACGCCGCTGGCGGTCCATGTGCGCCTGAGCCCGGTCGGCGGCGACGGCATCGCCTTCGAGGTCTACAGCACCCCCGGCCAGGACCCCGCCGCGCGGTCGGTGATCCACAGCGAGGGCGTGGTGCTCGTGCCGCCCGCGCACGAGGGCGGCGCCCCCCGCACCACGGTCGACCTGGCGGGGCTGCGGGCCAGGTGCCGGGACGTGGAGCTGGACGCCGGTCAGGTGTACGGCGCCTTCGCGGCGCACGGCATCGACTACGGCCCCGGCCACCGCGGCGTCCAGCGGCTGTGGGCGGGCGAAGGACAGGCCGTCGCCCGGCTGGTGCTGCCCGACAGCGTCGGGGCGACGCTGGACGGCTACGGCCTCCACCCGGCCCTGCTGGACTCGGCCCTCCAGGCCGCGGTCGGGGTCACCGCGGACGCCGACGGCACCCCGCATCTGCCCTTCGCGGTCGACGAGGTGGAGATCGCCGGAGACTGCGCGCGGTCCATGTGGGCATGGGTGCGTCCCAGCGGCGGCCGGCAGGAGGACTCCGGAGTCCGCCGGCTCGACATCGACCTGTGCGACGACGACGGTACGGTCGCCATCCGGCTCAAGGGCCTGTCGGTGCGGGCCTACTCGGCCGGGAAGACCGGGACCGGTGAGGCCGGGTCCGGTGAGGCCGGGGCGTTCTTCGCCGCGCCGCACTGGGTCGGCGAGGAACACCGTGGCGGCGCGCGCGAAAGCGGCCCCGCCACGGTGACCGCGGTCGTCGGGCTGCCCGGCGTCGCGGACGTGCTCGAAGCGCGCGCGGGGGCCCGCGTCGTCCGGCTGGAATCCGACGCTTCGGGTCTGGACGGGCGGTTCTCCGACTACGCGGCACAGCTCTTCGGCGTGGTGCGCGAGGTCCTGGCCGAGCGCTCCCCCGACAGGGTGTGCGTACAGGTCGTGGCGGGCGCCGACGGGGAGTCGTCCGTGTGGTCGGGTCTCGCCGGTGTCGTGCGGACCGCCGCGCTGGAGAACCCGCGCGTCACGGGCCAGGTCGTCCTGGCGGAACCGTGGGAGGAGCCGGAGCGGCTCGCCGGGTGGGCGGCGGCCGACCGCGCCACGACGGACGACGCGGTGGTGCGCTACCGCGGCGGTGCCCGTGAGGTGCTGCGGTGGCGCGAGCTGCCCGGCGCCGCTTCGGACGGCGCAGTGCCGGTGGCGTGGCAGGACGCCGGGGTCTACCTGATCACAGGCGGTGCCGGCGGGCTGGGCGTGCTGTTCGCCCGCGACATCGCCGCACGGGTGCGGGGCGCGCGGATCGTGCTCACCGGCCGCGGCCCCCTGGACGAGAGCCGGGAGGCGGTCGTAGCCGAACTGCGGGCGTCGGGTGCGCACGCCACGTACGAGCAGGTCGACGTCACCGACCGGGCCCAGGTGGAGGCGCTGGTGCGCCGCGTCCGCGATGCGTACGGTCGCCTGGACGGCGTCCTGCACAGCGCGGGCGTGATCCGGGACGGCTTCATCCTGAAGAAGTCCCGGGCCGACTTCGACGCCGTGCTGGCGCCGAAGGTGACGGGCCTGGTCAACCTCGACGAGGCGACCCGGGACCTGGACCTCGGCTTCCTCGTGACCTTCTCATCGGTCGCCGGTGTCTCAGGCAACGTCGGGCAGGCCGACTACGCGGCGGCGAACGCCTTCATGGACGCCTTCGCCGCGCACCGCAACACCCTGGTGGCCAGGGGCGAACGGCGCGGCCGAACGCTCTCGGTCAACTGGCCGCTGTGGGCCGACGGCGGGATGGGCGTCGACGCCGGAACCGAGCGGGCGATGCGCGAGAACTTCGGCATGGTCGCGCTGCGGACCCCGACCGGGATCGACGCCCTGCACCGGGCGCTGACCACCGGCGAGGACCAGGTCATGGTCCTGCAGGGCGACACCGAGCGCTTCGCGTCCCTCATCGGCGCCCCGGCGGACGGCCCCGGGCCCGCCGCTGACGACCAGACCGTCGACGCACCGGCCGTCGACGAACTGACCGTCCACACCCCGGGCGCCGACGAACCGGCTTCCGGAGGTGGTGAAGGCGTCGAGCGCGCGACGGTGGCGTACCTCACCAAGCTGCTCTCGTCGGTCATCAACCTCCCCGCCGCCCGGATCGACCCCGAGGCGTCGCTGGAGGACTACGGCATCGACTCCGTGATGACCATGGACCTCACCCGGGCTCTGGAGGAGGTCTTCGGGTCGCTGTCGAAGACCCTGCTCTTCGAGTACCAGAGCATCGAGGCGCTCGCCGGGCACTTCGTGGCCGCCCACCCGCAGAAGGTGCGCGCGCTCCTCCCTGCAACGGACGGTGGCGCACGGGCCGTCGCGGCGGCCGAGCCGGCCGCGCGCGAGACCGTGCCCGCGAAGACGGGCACCTGGCGGGAGCGCGCCGGGCGCCCGCGAGCCGGGGCAGCGGCGGAGGGCACTGCTCCGGCCGGGCCCGCCGACATCGCGATCATCGGCCTGGCGGGCCGCTACCCGCAGGCGCGCGACCTCCACGAGTTCTGGCGCAACCTGGCCGACGCCAAGGACTGCGTCACCGAGATCCCCCCCGAGCGCTGGGAGCACCAGCGCCACTTCGACGCCGGACGGCAGGCTGCCGGAAAGGCGTACAGCAAGTGGGGCGGATTCATCGACGGCGCCTATGAGTTCGACCCCCTCTTCTTCAACATCTCGCCGCGCGAGGCGGAGATCATGGACCCGCAGGAGCGGCTGTTCCTGCAGTGCGTGTACGAGACCCTGGAAGACGCCGGGTACGTACGGGAGTCGGTGAAGACCCGCGCGGGCAACGTGCTCAACGGCCGTGTCGGGGTGTACGTCGGCGTCATGTACGAGGAGTACCAGCTCTACGGCGCGCAGAGCCAGGCGCTCGGCGATCCCCTCGCGGTCAGCGGCAGCGCCGCCGCCATCGCGAACCGGGTGTCGTACTTCTGCAACTTCCACGGCCCGAGCATGAGTGTGGACACCATGTGCTCGTCGTCCCTGACGTCGATCCACCTGGCGTGCCAGAGCATCAGGTGGGGCGACTGCGACGTCGCGGTCGCGGGTGGGGTCAACCTGTCGCTGCACCCGAACAAGTACCTGCTGCTGAGCACCGGCAACTTCGTCTCCAGCTCCGGACGCTGCGAGAGCTTCGGCGCGGGCGGCGACGGCTACGTCCCCGGTGAGGGCGTGGGCGCCGTCCTGCTGAAGCCGCTGGCGAAGGCTGTCGCAGACGGCGACCGGATCTACGGGGTGATCAAGGGTACGGCGCTCAACCACGGCGGGAAGACCAACGGTTACACCGTGCCGAACCCGCACGCACAGGCCGCAACGATCGCCGACGCGCTGAAGGCGGCCGGTGTCAGCGCCCGCGACGTCGGCTACGTCGAGGCCCACGGCACGGGGACCTCGCTCGGCGACCCGATCGAGATCACCGGGCTGTCGAAGGCGTTCCGTGAGCACACCCGGGACAACCAGTTCTGCGCGATCGGTTCGGTGAAGAGCAACATCGGCCACGCGGAGAGTGCCGCCGGGATCGCCGGCCTCACGAAGGTCCTGCTCCAGCTGCGCCACCGCAAGCTCGCCCCGTCCCTGCACGCCGAGACCCTGAACCCGAACATCGACTTCACCAGCACCCCGTTCACCGTCCAGCGCGAACTCGCCGACTGGCCGACGCCCGACCCGGCGACCCCGCGGATCGCCGGGATCTCCTCCTTCGGCGCGGGCGGCTCCAACGCCCACGTCATCGTCGCGGAGTACCTCCCCGCGGCGCGGGAGCACGCCCCGGCGGCCGGCGGCCCCGTCGTCGTGCCCCTGTCGGCGCGCACCGGCGACGAGCTGCGCGACGTGGTCCACAACCTCGCCGAATGGCTGACGCGCCCCGGCAACGACGGACTCGGCCTGGCGGACGTGGCGTACACGCTCCAGGTCGGCCGCGAGCCGCTGGCCGAGCGCCTGGGCATCCTGGCCACCTCCGTGCCCGACCTCGTCGAGAAACTGCGCCACGTCCTCGCGGGCACCCCCGCCGACGACATCGTGCGCAGCGGGGCCAGGGACCAGAACGGCGAGAACACCGTCTCCGCGCTGTTCTCCCACGACGCCGACCTCGACACCCTGATCACGACCTGGGTCGCGAAGGGGAGGCACGAGAAGCTGCTCCAACTGTGGGTCAACGGCGTGCCCGTCGACTGGCACCGCCTCTACCCCGGCGGCAGGGCACCGCGACGCGTCGCACTGCCCACCTATCCGTTCGGCCGCGAGCGCTACTTCCCGTTCGACGACCGGGCCGTGGACACCGGCGGGCCGCGCGTGCTG
This sequence comes from Streptomyces sp. NPDC042364, assembly GCF_056437585.1. NCBI lineage: Bacteria > Bacillati > Actinomycetota > Actinomycetes > Kitasatosporales > Streptomycetaceae > Streptomyces > Streptomyces sp. NPDC042364. The sequence continues at coordinate 101,642 of NZ_JBWKAJ010000012.1, forward strand.
CACCCGCTGGTGCACGAGAACACGTCGGACCTGACGGAGCAGCGGTTCACCTCGGTGTTCACCGGTCACGAGCCGTTCCTGCGCGACCACGTCGTCAACGGCGCCAAGCTCATGCCGGGCGCGGCCCTGCTGGAGATGGCTGTCGCCGCGACCTGCATCACCTGCCGGACCCAGGCCGAACCCGAGGCGCCGGTGGCGCTCAAGAACGTCGCTCTGGCGCAGCCGCTGCACGTGGGCGGCGAGCCGCGGGAGGTCCACATCGGCCTGCGCCCGCAGGCCGACGGCGACATCGTGTTCCGGGTCTACAGCACCGCCGACGACGCGGAGCCGGTCGTGCACGGCGAAGGCGCCGTCTATCTCGCGGAAGGAGCCGCCCAGCCGGTGCTCGACCTCCGGGCCCTGCGCGAGACCTGCGACCGCGCGGAGCTCACCGCCGAGCAGTGCTACGCGGCGTACAGCGCCGCGGGCATCGACTACGGACCCACGCACCGGGGCGTCCGGCACATCTGGATCGGGCGGGACCAAGCGCTGGCGCGGCTCGCGCTGCCCGCGGCGGCCCACGGCACGCAGGGCGACTACACGGTGCACCCGAGCCTCGTCGACGCGGCGCTGCAGGCGTCCGTGGGCGTGGCGGGCAGCCTGGGGGCACGGCGCGAAGGCGCCGTGCTCGTGCCCTTCGCGATCGACGACGTCCTCGTCCTCGACGGCGGCACCGCCGCCATGTGGGCGCTGGTCCGCCCCAGCGCTGACCAGCCGGGCGACGCCGCGCTCCACAAGGTCGACGTGGACCTGGCCGACGACGAGGGCCGCGTGCGCGTCCGGATCGGCGGCCTGTCCTTCCGCGCCCTCGACGGGCAGCCGGAGCACGGGCAGCCGGAGCACGGGCAGCCGGCCGGACGTGCGCGGCAGACGGCCGACGTGCGGGCGCTGCTGCACCCCCAGTGGCAGACGCGCTCCGCGACGAACGCCCCGCCCGAGGACGACGGCGTGCGGCGCACCGTGCTGCTCGTCGAAATGCCGGAGGTGGCGGCGCTGCTGCCGGTGCACGACAACGCCGTCGTACTGACCTCCGGCGACAAGGAACTGGACCGGCAGTACATCGCGTACGGGCTGCAGGCGCTCGAACACGTGCGTTCCGTGCTGCGCGGCGCGTCCACGGGCCGGGCCGGCATCCAGCTGGTCATCGGCCAGGGCCCCGCGTCCGCCCCGCTGGCCGGGCTCATCGGCCTGCTGCGCACGGCCACGATCGAGAACCCCAACGTCTCGGCGCAGGTCATCCTCCTGGAGGAGACGGACACGCCCGAGAGTGCCGCCGAGCGGGTGCGGGAGAACCGCGCGCACCTCGACGACACGCTCGTGCGGTACGCCGACGGGCGGCGCGAGGTGCTCGTATGGACCGAGGCCGGCGACACCGCGGCCGACGCCCCCCCGGTTCCGTGGCGGGAGAACGGGGTCTACCTCCTGACCGGCGGGGCGGGAGCGCTGGGCCTGGTCTTCGCGCGGGAGATCGCGACGCGCACGCACAGCGCCACGCTGGTGCTGACCGGGCGCTCCCCGGTCGACGCGCGGGTGCGCGAAGCCCTGCGGGAGCTGCGGTCCCACGGCGCGTCGGCGCACTACATACAGCTCGACGTCGCGGACGCGGCAGCGGTCGACGCGGTGGTGGACGCCCTGGTGGAGGAGCACGGCCGCATCGACGGCGTCGTGCATGCCGCCGGGGTGACCCGGGACGGCTACATCCTGACCAAGCGCGCCCGGGACTTCGCGGAAGTCCTGGCCCCGAAGGTGTCCGGAACGGTGAACCTGGACCGGGCGACGGCCACGCTGCCGCTGGACTTCTTCGTGACGTTCTCGTCCACGACGGGCGCGTTCGGCAACGCGGGCCAGGCCGACTACGCGGCGGCCAACGCGTTCATGGACGCCTACACCTGGCACCGCCAGGACCTGGTGGCCCGCCAGGAGCGCTCCGGGCACAGCCTGTCCGTCAACTGGCCGCTGTGGGAGGACGGGGGGATGGGCGTGACACCGGAAGTCCGGGCGGTACTGCGCTCGCGCTACGGCGTCGTCCCCCTCGACACGGCGGCCGGCGTCGCGGCCTTCCTCCGTGCCGTCGCCTCGACGCACCACCAGGTCATGGTCGCCTCCGGACCAGGCCGCGCGGGAGCCGGGGACACCGGCTCGTCCGCCGCGCAACCGAGCTCGCACCAGAGTCCGTACCAGAGTTCCCCCTTCTCCTCTGCCGCCGGGACGAATCAGTGACGCACAACGACACCAGCTCCCTCGAAGCCAAGGCGACGGCGTTCTTCACGGGCGTCCTCTCCGAGGTCATCAAGCTCCCGGCCGACCGCATCGACGCCCGTGCGGCGTTCGACAGCCTGGGACTCGACTCGGTGATGATGATGCGGATGACCGACGAACTGGAGGCCGTCTTAGGGTCGCTGCCGAAGACCCTGTTCTTCGAGTTCCGCGACATCCGCGCCCTCACCAGCCACTTCCTCACCACGCACGGCCCCGAGCTGGCCCGGCACCTGGGCGCGGAGCCCGGCAGCGGGCCCGCGGTTCCCGCGCCGGCTCCGGCCCCGGCGCCCGCCAGGGAGCGGGCCACCGCACCGGGCCTGGCCGCCTTCGCGCGCAAGCCGCTCAGGGCGGGCAAGTGGGCGACGCGGTTCGACGGGCCGCAGACACTGCCGGCCACACCGGCACCCGCACCCGCACCCGTGTCCGCGCCCGCGCCACAGGGCCGGGCGAAAGGGCTCGACATCGCGATCATCGGGCTTGCCGGGCGCTACCCGAAAGCCCGCACGCTGGATGAGTTCTGGGCGAACCTGGCCGACGGACGCGACTGCGTGACCGAGATCCCGGCCGACCGCTGGGACCGGAGCGTGTACTACGACCCCGACAAGGACGCGCCGGGCAAGACGTACAGCAAGTGGGGCGGATTCGTAGACGGCGTCGACGAGTTCGACTCCCTGTTCTTCCGCATATCGCCGCCCGAGGCGAAGCTGATGGACCCGCAGGAGCGGCTGTTCCTGCAGTGCGCCTACGAGGCCGTCGAAGACGCGGGCTACACCCCCGAGCGGCTGAACACCTCGCCCGGTGACGGCACGCGGGCGCGCGTCGGCGTCTATGTCGGGGTGATGTACGAGGAGTACCAGCTGTACGGTGCGCAGGAGCAGGTCCTGGGCAACCCCGTGGCGCTGTCCGGCAATCCGTCGGCCGTCGCCAACCGGGTGTCGTACTTCTTCGACTTCCACGGCCCGAGCATGAGCGTCGACACGATGTGCTCGTCGTCGTTCACCGCCATCCACCTCGCGTGCCAGAGCATCGAGTCCGGCGCGTGCGACGTCGCGATCGCGGGAGGGGTGAACCTGTCGGTCCACCCCAACAAGTACCTGATGCTCGGGCAGGGCAAGTTCGTGTCGAGCAAGGGCCGGTGCGAGAGCTTCGGCGAGGGAGGCGACGGCTACGTCCCCGGCGAGGGCATCGGCGCGGTCCTGCTCAAGCCGCTGCACCTGGCGGTGCGCGACGGGGACCGCATCCACGGCGTCATCAAGGGCATCGCGGTCAACCACGGGGGCCGGACGAACGGCTACTCCGTGCCCAGCCCGCAGGCGCAGGCCCGGTCCGTCTCCGACGCCTGGCGGCAGGCGGGAGTCGACCCGCGCGCGCTGAGCTACATCGAGGCGCACGGCACCGGCACCTCGCTCGGCGACCCGATCGAGATCGCCGGGCTCACGCGGGCGTTCCGGGAGCACACCCAGGACAGCCAGTTCTGCGCGATCGGTTCGGTGAAGAGCAACATCGGCCACGCGGAGAGCGCCGCGGGCATCTCAGGGCTCACCAAGGTGCTGCTCCAGATGAAGCACGGGCAGCTGGTGCCCTCGCTCCACTCCGAAATGCTGAACCCGCACATCGACTTCGCGAACAGCCCCTTCTCCGTGCAGCAGACGCTTGCCGAGTGGAAGCGGCCCGTGCTGGTCGTCGACGGGGAGGAGCGGGAGTTACCCCGCATCGCGGGAATCTCGTCGTTCGGCGCGGGCGGTTCCAACGCGCACCTGGTCGTCGAGGAGTACCGGGCCGAGCCGCCCGCCGCACCCGCCCACGAGGGGCCCGTCGCGGTCGTGCTCTCCGCGCGCAGCGCCGAGCGGTTGCGGGCGAAGGCCGCCGACCTGGCCGACTGGATCGAGGCGCGCGGGCTGTCCGCCGCCGACCTGCCCTCGCTCGCCCACACCTCACAGACCGGCCGCGAGGCCATGCGGGAGCGGCTCGGCATCGTGACGGACTCCGTGGCCGAACTGATCTCCCGGCTGCGGGACTTCGTCGCGGGCACGGAGGACGGCATCGCGCGCGGCCGGGCGGTCCAGGGCGCCGAGAGCCATGTCGACGCCGTCACCGCCGGGCAGCCCAGAGGCCCAGCCGAACTGGTGGAGCTGTGGGTGCGGGGCGCCGTCGTCGACTGGTCCGTGCTGTACGCCGCCGGGACGCCGCCGCGCATCGCCCTGCCGACGTACCCGTTCGCCAGGGAGCGCCACTGGCTCGACACCTCCGCCACCGTCCGTGCCCTGCGGCAGGACGCCCCCGGGGCCCACGTGTTCGAGGAGTACTGGGAGCCCGCGCCCGCTTCGGTGCGCCAGGACGCCGGACCGAGGACCCTGGTGTTCCTGTGCTCCGAACCCGCGAACCAGGCGGAGCTGGAGCGGGCCGCCGGTGAGACCGACCCCGGGACGACGCTCGTCTTCGTCTCGCGGACCCCGGCGACCGACGGCGGCGGGCGGCGCCGCTGGGCGGTGGACGCGGGGGAGCGGGCCGACTGGATCCGCGTCTTCACCGAGATCCGCGAGCGGTTCGGCGCCGTGGACGGCGTACTGAACCTCTGGCCGCTCGAGGAGGGGGCGGGGCCGCGCTCCTACACCGACATCGTCCACCTGCTCCAGGCCGTCGCGACGGTGGAGACGGGCGCCCGGCACGTCCTGCAGGCGGGCGAGTTCCGCGACGGGACGGAGCGCGCCTACGCCGAGTCCTGGCTGGGCTTCGAACGCTCCCTCGGCCAGGTCCTGCCCGGCGTGCGGTTTGCCGCGGTGCTCGACGACGCCGCCGGCACGGGCGTCGCCCGGACGCCCATGGCCGACTGGTTCGCGCGCCTGAGCGCCGGACTCGCCGAGCCCGTGAGCACTCTGTACCGTGACGGGACGCGCCATGTGAGCAGGGTCCGCCCGGCCGCCGCGGGCGCCGGGAACGACCTGCTGAAGCAGGGCGGCACCTACCTGATCACCGGTGGCCTGGGGGCCCTCGGGCTGCTGTTCGCCGAGCACCTCGCCGGCACCCGCTCGGCACGGCTGGTGCTGACCGGCCGCTCGCCCCTCGACGAGGACCGCGCGCGGCGGATCGCCCGGATCGAGTCGCTGGGCGGCGAGATCCACTACGCGCAGGCGGACGTCGCCGACCGGCGGGCCATGCGGGAGGTCGTCCGCGAGGCGCACGAGCGCTTCGGCGGGATCGACGGCGTCATCCACGCCGCCGGGGTCCCCGGTACGGGCAGCGTGCTCACCGGCGAGGCACACGCCTTCCCGGGCCTGCTGGCCGCCAAGGTGGACGGCACGCTCGTGCTCGACGAGGTGCTCGCGGACGAACCCCTCGACTTCGTCTGCTACTTCTCGTCGTCCTCCGCGCAGCTCGGCGACTTCGGAGGCTGCGACTACGCCGTCGGCAACCGCTTCCAGACGCTGTACGCCCTCCACCGCGACGAACTGGTCCGCCGAGGCGCTCGCTCGGGCGCTACCGTCGCCGTCAACTGGCCACTGTGGCGCGACGGCGAGATGGGCTTCGACGACGCGCGGGCCACCGAGCTGTACCTCACCTCCAGCGGCCAGCGCCTGCTGGAGAACGCCGACGGCATCAGGCTCTTCGAGCGGCTCATCGGCCAGGGCGTGCCGCAGGCGCTCGTCATGGCGGGCGAACCGCAGCGGCTGCGCCGCTTGCTCGGGATCGACGAGGGGCCCGCGGAAGCGGCTGGAACCGCTGAGCCCACTGCGCCCGTTGCGACCGTCGCGCCCCCCGCGTCAGCGTCGGCCGCGGCGCCGGGCCACGAGCACCTCGCCGCTCGCGTCCTGTCCGACCTGAAGACGCTGATCGTCGAGACCGTCCGGGTGCCGCGCGACCAGATCCACGCCGACGAGAACCTCGCTCAGCTCGGATTCGACTCGATCACCCTGGTACGGCTCGCGAACGCGATGACCAGGCACTTCGGCGTCGACATCATCCCCTCGGTGTTCTTCTCCCGCCCCACCCCACAGATGCTGGTGGCGCACCTGGTGTCCGAATACCCGGACCTGCTCGGCGACCGCCACCCGGCGGAGTCCGCGGCCGAGGCCGCACCGGCCGCCGCCGAGGCCCCGCCCGAGGCCCGGACCCCGGCGGCTGCTCCCGCGCAGGCCACGGCCGCGCCGGGCCCGGACTCCGGACCCGAGCCCATCGCCGTCATCGCCATGACCGGCCGCTTCCCGGCCGCCCGCACGGTGGACGAGTTCTGGCGGATCCTCATGGACGGGCGCGATGTCCTGTCGGCCGTCCCCGACGACCGGCGCGCCGACTGGAGCGACCCGCAGGCCCCGGACCCCGCGACAGCCCGCGTCGGCTTCGTGCCCGGCATAGGCGAGTTCGACCCGTCCTTCTTCGAGATATCGCCGCGCGAGGCGCGCACCATGGACCCGCGCCAGCGCCTGCTGCTCCAGGAGGCGTGGCACGTCCTGGAAGCCGCGGGCTACGGTGAGCGGAAGCTGCGCGACGAGCGCATCGGCATGTTCGTCGGCGCTGAGCAGGGCGACTATCTCCACCTGGGCGGCGGCGAAGGCACCCTGACGGGACACCACGAGGCGATCCTGGCCTCCCGGCTGGGCTATCTGCTCGACTTCAAGGGCCCCGTGCTCGCCGTCAACACCGCCTGCTCGTCGGGCCTTGCCGCAGCCCACCAGGCGTGCGCCAGCCTGCGCAACGGCGAGTGCGACGCCGCCATCGTGGCCGGGGTCAACCTGGCCGCGTCCTCCCGGGTGTTCGCCGAGACGAGCAAGGCGGGCATGCTCTCCCCGAGCGGTGCCTGCTACGCGTTCGACCGACGCGCGGACGGCATGGTGCTGGGCGAGGCCATCACCGTCGTGATGTTCAAGCGCCTCTCGCAGGCGGAGGCCGACGGCGACGACATCCTCGCCGTGATCCGCGGCAGCGGCATCAACTACGACGGCCGTACGAACGGCATCACCGCCCCGAACGGCGCCGCGCAGGCGCGCCTGTACCGCGCCGTCTACGAGCGGCACGGCATCGAGCCCGCGCACATCGGCCACGTCGTCGCCCACGGAACCGGCACCCGCCTCGGCGACCCGGTCGAGGTCAACGCGCTCAACGAGGTGTTGTCCGAGCACACGGACAGGATCGGGTTCTGCGCGCTCACCTCGACCAAGCCCAACGTCGGTCACACGCTGGCCGCCTCCGGCATCGTCAGCCTGATCGCGCTCGTGCAGTCGGTGCGCCACGGCATCATCCCGCCGAGCGTGCACTGCGAGCAGGACAGCGACTACATCGCCTGGCAGCGGAGCCCCTTCTACGTCAACAAGACCCTGAAGGCGTGGCCGGAGAACCCGTCCGGGACGCGGCTCGGTGCCGTCAGCTCGTTCGGCATGAGCGGCACCAACGTCCACATGGTCGTGGAGAGTTACCGGGGCCGTACCCGCCCGGCGCGGCCCGCCGAGGCACCCGCACGCCTGCTGGCCCTGTCCGCGAAGACCGCGGGGGCGCTGCGCGACCGCATCCGCGACCTGGCCGAGGCCTTGCGGAGCGCGGATCGTGACGCCGTCTCCCTCACCGACGTGAGCCACACCTTGCTGGAGCGCAGGCAGCACTTCGAGCACCGCTGCGCGATCGTCGCCGGCGACCTTGACGAGGCCGTCACCGCGCTGGGCGCCGCCGAGCGCGGCGAGCGGCACGCGGGGATCCGCTACGGCGAGGTCCCGGGCGACTGCGGGGACCGGCCGCGTGACGCGGAGAGCGAGGCGCTGTTCGCGCGGCTCGCCGACGTGGCCACCGCAGGGCACCGAGATGTGCTCCTGGAGCTCGCTGACCTGTACTGCCGGGGCGCTTCCCCCGACTGGCGGGCACTGTTCACGGGCGACGAGCCGCAACTGGTGGCCGTCCCCGGCTACCCCTTCTCGCGCAAGGTGTACTGGGTGAACAGGGAGAACCCCGCAGTGACACGACCGTTGTCCGACAAGCCCGTTGAGGACGCTGCAGCCGCCGAGGCCGCCGAGGCCGCCGAGGAGCCCTCGGGCCCTGTCGCCGGACGCCGCCGGGTCACGCTGCACAACCCGGCCGAGGGGCCGGCCGCGCCGCTGCCGACGGCCGCCAAGCCGAGGAACGTCCGGCTGATCGACCTGGGGGAGCGGTCCGCCGCCCCCGTCGCCCAGGTGGCCGCGGCCGCTCCGGTTCCTCCACCCGCCGCCCCCGTCGCGGTGTCCGCGTCGGTCGCCGCACCGGCGGACGCGGGCGCGGTGAAGGCTGTGGGCGAGCTGCGGCAGGAGCTGCGGAGCGGCCTCGCCGACGTTCTGCAGATGCCGGAGGGCGACATCGATCCCGGCCGCAACTTCACGGACCTGGGCCTGGACTCCATCCTCGGGGTGGAGTGGGTCAGGGCCATCAACAAGAAGTACGGGACCAGCCTCGCCGCCACGAACCTCTACGACCATCCGTCGGTGCGCGAACTCGCGGACTTCGTCCGGGTCCAACTTGCAGCGTCCGCACCCGCGAAGGCTGCATCCCTGGCGGCGCCGCCCGCTCCGGTCACCCAGCCCGCCGCGGCCCCGGCGCCCGCCCGTCCCCGGATCTCGAAGACCGCACTGCTGGAAGGCGTCCGCGACAGCCTCTCCGACGTGCTGTTCCTCGCCGCCGAAGACATCGCCGCCGACCGCAACTTCGTCGAACTCGGCATGGACTCCATCGTCGGCGTGGAGTGGGTGAAGGTCCTCAACAAGAACTACGGGACGTCGCTCGCGGCCACCCAGCTGTACGACCACCCCACCGTGCGCGAGCTCACCGAATTCCTGCTGACGCTGGTGGAATCGGCCTCCGGCCCGGAGCCGGTCGCACCGGTCGCGGCCCACGAGCCCGTCCGGGCGGCCCAGGCCGTCACGCCCCCCGACCTCGTCGCGCACATCGCGCCCGTGGTGGGCACCGCCCCCGCGGCGGACGCTCCTGCGGCACCCGCACCCGCACCCGCACCCGCACCCGCACCCGCACCCGCACCTGCACCCGCCGCCCGCGCCGCCGACAAGGTGGCCGTCGTCGGGATGTCCGGGCGCTACCCCGAAGCGGCGGACCTCAACGCCTACTGGGACAACCTGCGCGGCGGACGCGACTGCGTGACCGAGGTCCCGCCGTCGCGCTGGGACGTCTCGCGGTACTACGACCCCAGGCCCGGCCAGGAGGGCAAGACGTACTCCAAGTGGCTCGGTCACCTCGCGGACGCCGACCACTTCGACCCGCTCTTCTTCAACATCTCCCCTCTGGAGGCCGAGGGGATCGACCCGCAGCACCGGCTGTTCCTTCAGGAGGCGTACCGCGCGTTCGAGGACGCCGGGTACGACCCGCGGTCCCTCGCCTCCCAGAAGTGCGGCGTCTACCTGGGCATCAGCGGCAGCGAGTACAGCTTCCTGGTGTTCGGCGGCGAGGGGACGTCCGCGTCCGCGACGAGCAGCAGCAACGCCATCGCCGCCTCGCGCATCGCCTACTACCTCGACCTCAAGGGCCCGGCCGTCGCCGTCGACACAGCCTGCTCGTCCTCGCTGGTCGCGCTGCACCTCGCCCGGCAGGCGCTGCTGAACGGCGAGATCGACATGGCACTCGTCGGAGGCGTCTCGCTCTACCTGCTCCCCGACACCTACGTCGGCATGTGCCAGGCCGGGATGCTCTCCCCGGAGGGGCGGTGCAAGACGTTCGACAACAGCGCCGACGGGTTCGTCCCCGGCGAGGGCGTCGGCGCCCTGGTGCTCAAGCGCCTCAGCGACGCCGAGGCCGACCGCGACCACGTCCACGGCGTCGTCGCCGCGTCCGGCATCAACCAGGACGGCAGGACGAACGGGATCACGGCGCCGAGCGCCGCCAGCCAGACGGAACTCGTCCGCACGGTCTACGACCGCCACGGCATCGACCCCGCGACCATCGGCTACGTCGAGATGCACGGCACGGGCACGAAGCTGGGCGACCCGATCGAACTCTCCGCGCTGGGCACCGTGTACGGCGAGTCGGGGGTCCCCGCGCGGTCGTGCGCCATCGGAGCGGTGAAGAGCAACATCGGGCACACATCCGAGGCCGCCGGCGTCGCGGGCGTGCACAAGGTGCTGCTGAGCATGCGCCACGGCACGCTGGCACCGTCCCTCAACTTCGCATCGCCCAACGAGCACTTCGACTTCCAGAACTCGCCCTTCCGCGTCGTCACGGCCCCCGAGCCGTGGGAGAGGCCGTCCGACGGCCGCCCGCGGCGAGCCGCCGTCAGCTCGTTCGGGTTCAGCGGGACCAACGCGCATGTCGTGCTGGAGGAGTACCGCGCCAGGACGGACGGCGCCCCGGCCGGGGCGGAGCCCGTGATCGTCACCCTGTCCGCCAGGACCGGGGAACAGCTGGACGAACTGGCGGGGAACCTGCTCGCCTTCGTCAACGACGAGCCCCGGCCCGACCTGGCGCGCCTGGCGTACACCCTCCAGGTGGGCCGGGAGGCGATGGAGGAGCGGCTGGCGTTCGTGGCCGGCTCCCTCTCGGACGTCGTACGCGGGCTCCGTGCGCACCTGGACCGGGCGGACGAAGGCGCGCCCGTGCGCGGCCGGGTGACGGCGGACCAACTGGCCCGCCAGGAGGACGACGAGCGGCAGCAGGAGCTCGTACGGACGTGGACCGCGGCCAAGGACCTACGGCGGCTCGCGCAGGCGTGGACCGAGGGCTGCGCCGTCGACTGGGCCGCGCTCCACATCGGCCCCGCACCCCTGCGCCTGCCGCTGCCGACGTACCCCTTCGCCAAGGAGCGGCACTGGGTCGAGCCCGCGCCGCGCAAGACGGGCGCGTCGGCCGTCGTGCTGCACCCCCTGCTGCACCGCAACACGTCCGGGTTCGCGACCCTGCGCTACACCTCGACGTTCACCGGCGACGAGGACTTCCTCACCGGCCACCGCGTGCGTGGCGAGAAGGTCCTGCCGGGTGCGGCCTACCTGGAGCTGGCGCTGGCCGCGGTGGCCGACGCCTCGGGAACGCCGCCCACCGGGCTGGCGCTGACCGGCGTGGTCTGGACCCGCCCCTTCCAACTGGGCGACGGACCGCGCGACCTGCACGTCAACCTGCGCCGTGACGATGCGCCGACCACGTACTTCGAGGTCCTCACGACGGCGTCGGACACCGCGGGCGACGCGGCCGTGGCCGTCCACGGCGAAGGCTCGGTCGTCCCGCTCGCGGACGGTGCCGCCGACCGCGCGGACCCCATCGACATCGCCCGGCTCCGCGACGAGTGCGGCGCTCGCGAGCTGGACGCCGCGCAGGTCTACGCCGCGTTCGGGGCCGCGGGCATCGAGTACGGGGACTCGTTCCGCTGCGTCGAGCGGGTCCACGTCGGCGAGGGCCAGGCGCTGGCCCGCCTCGTACTGCCCGCCGCCGCGCGGCCGGTGCGCGACGGCTACCTGCTGCACCCGGGACTCACGGACGCGGCCCTGCAGGCCGCCCTGGGAGTGCTGTGGAACACCGCTGACGCCTCGCGCCCCCTGCTGCCGTTCGCCGTGGAGCGCGTCGAGGTGCTCGGCGCCCTGGAGGACACCATGTGGGTCTGGGTCCGCGAAGGCGCGGGCGGGCCGTCCGACGGCTCCGTACGCCGCCTGGACCTCGACCTGTGCGACGACACGGGCCGCGTGCGCGTCCGCATGAGGGGCTTCTCCGTACGGGCCGCCGACGGCGGCGGCGCGCCGAATGACGCGGGCATCCTGCTGTTCCCGCGCTGGCAGCGGCACGAGCTGCCGAGGCCCGCGCGGAGCACGGGCGGTCCGCAGCACGCGCTGGTCTGCGCGGAGGAGGGGGCGATCGCGGACGCCCTGGCCTTGGACCCGACGTGCGAGGTGCTGGTCCTGACCTCGCGGGCGGCCACGGCCGACGGCCGCTACGCCGACTACGCGCTGCAGGTCTTCGAGAAGACGAAGGCGATCCTGCGCGCCACCCCGCGCGCCGAGACACTGGTGCAGGTCGTCGTGCGGGACAGGCCACAGACCGCGGCCCTGTCCGGCCTGGGCGCGCTCGTGTGGAGCGCGCGCCAGGAGAACCCCGGAATCCTCGGCCAGGTCGTCGTCGTGGACGACTACGACGACGTGGCCGCCCTGCGGGCGCGCCTCGCGGCCGAGCGGCTGCGCCCCGAAGATGCGACCGTCCGCTACCGGGGCGGACGGCGCGAAGTGGTCGTGTGGGACGAGGACCGCGCGGCCGACAGGCCCCGTTCCCCATGGCGCACCGGCGGCGTCTACGTGATCACCGGCGGTCTCGGCGGCCTCGGACGGATCTTCGCCGAGGAGATCGCCGGACAGGCCGATGGCGTAACCCTCGTACTGACCGGCCGCTCCCCGGAGTCCGAGCGGTCGCGCCGGTTCCTCGCGGAGCTGCGCGAGGCGGGCGCGCGGGTGTCGTACACGCGGCTCGACGTCACCGACAGGGCAGGTGTCGACGCCCTGGTGGCCGACACCCTGCGCGAGGCGGGCCGCATCGACGGCGTCATCCACAGCGCCGGGGTGCGGGAGGACAACTTCATCCTCAAGAAGTCGCGCGAGGAATTCGCCGACGTACTGCCGCCCAAGGTGACCGGCACGGTCAACCTCGACGAGGCGACCCGGGACGTGGACCTCGACTTCTTCGTGATGTTCTCCTCGGGTGCCGCCGTCACCGGCAACATGGGCCAGGCCGACTACGCGACGGCGAACGCCTTCATGGACGCCTACGCCGAGTATCGGCAGCACCTGGTGGCCCGCGGTGAGCGCCGGGGCCGCACCCTTTCGATCAACTGGTCGCTGTGGGCCGAGGGCGGCATGCGCCCCGACGCCGTCAGCGAGGAGATTCTCCGCGAGCGCTTCGGCATCACCCCGTTGAGCCGCGAGGCGGGGCTCGAAGCCTTCGCGCGATGCCTGCGGACGAACCATCACCAGGTGCTCGTCGTCGCGGGTGACGTGGCGGCCTTCCGAAGCGCCCTCAAGGCACAGCATCCGAGCGAGGACATACGACCCATGAGCGCCGAGAGCAGGACGGAAAAACCGACGCCGCAGGAGAACGACCTGGTACCGGCGGCGGTCAACCACATCAAGTCGCTGCTCGCGACGGCTCTCAAAGTGCCGTGGCAGCGCATCGACGCCGACCTCCCGATGGAGCGCTACGGCATCGACTCGGTGATGGCGCTGACCATGACCGCGAGGCTGGAGGAGGTCTTCGGACGCCTGCCCAAGACGCTCTTCTTCGAGTACCAGAACATCACCGCCCTGGCCGGGTACTTCCTCGCCGCGCACGAGGCCCGCCTGCGCGAGCTGCTGGGGGCCGAAGCCGCCACGGCCGTGACCGGGACGCCGGAGTCGGAGCCCGCACCCCGGGCGGCCCTCACCCCGGCGCCCCCGGCGCCCGCTCAGAGGGTCGCTCCGGTGGCCGCATCCGCGGCGGCCGTGCCGCCCGTGGCCGACATCGCGATCATCGGTCTGGGCGGGCGCTATCCGCAGGCCCGCAACCTGCGCGAGTTCTGGCGCAACCTGTCCGACGGCAGGGACAGCATCGTCGAGATCCCCCGTGACCGCTGGGACCACAGCCTCTACTACGACACGGACGTCTCGCAGCCCGGCAAGACGTACTGCAAGTGGGGCGGGTTCCTCGACGACATCGACCGGTTCGACCCCCAGTTCTTCAACATCTCGCCCCGCGAGGCCGAGGTGGTCGACCCCCAGGAGCGGCTGTTCCTGGAGTGCGTCTACGAGACCCTGCAGGACGCCGGGTACACGCGGCAGGCCCTGCGCGAGTACCGCTCGAACGGCGTCGACGGCAGCGTCGGCCTGTTCGTGGGCGTGATGCACGACGAGTACCAGCTGTACGGCGTCGGCGGGCAGGGTGTCGAGAGCCCCCAGGTGATACCGGGCAACTCGGCCTCGATCGCCAACCGCGTGTCGTACTTCTGCGACTGGCAGGGGCCGAGCGTCACGGTGAAGACGATGTGCTCCTCGTCGCTGACGGCACTGCACCTGGCGTGCCAGAGCCTGCGGGTCGGCGACTGCGAGGTGGCGGTCGCGGGCGGGGTCAACCTGTCGCTGCACCCTGCCAAGTACCTGCTGCTCGGGCAGACCGGGTTCGCGTCGAGCCGGGGCATGTGCGAGAGCTTCGGCAGCGGCGGCGACGGCTATGTGCCGGGCGAGGGCGTGGGCGCCGTGCTGCTCAAGCCGCTCGACCGGGCCATCGCCGACAACGACCGGATCTACGGCGTCATCAAGTCCACCGCCGTCAACCACGGCGGCAGGACCAACGGCTACACGGTCCCCAACCCCAACGCCCAGGCCGCCACGATCGCCTCCGCCCTGGACAGGGCCGGCGTCGACGCCCGTACGGTCAGCTATGTCGAGGCGCACGGCACCGGCACCGAACTCGGTGATCCCATCGAGATCGCGGGCCTGGCCAAGGCGTTCTCCCGGGACACCGACGACCGCCAGTTCTGCGCGATCGGCTCGGTGAAGAGCAACATCGGGCACTGCGAGAGCGCGGCGGGAATCTCCGCCCTGACCAAGGTCCTGCTCCAGCTCCAGCACCGCAAACTGGTGCCCTCGCTCCACGCAGAGGTGCTGAACCCGCACATCGACTTCGCCGAGACGCCCTTCCGGGTGCAGCGCGAATCGGCCGACTGGAAGCGGCCGACGGTCACCACGGCCGACGGCCGGGTGCGGGAGTACCCGCGCATCGCGGGCATCTCCTCGTTCGGCGCCGGCGGCTCGAACGCGCACGTCATCGTCTCGGAGTACGTACCGGCCGAGACGGCCGACCCGGAGCCGGTGGCCGACCCGCTGTCGTCCGTCGTGGTCGTGTCCGCGCGGACCGTCGAACAGCTCCGGGAGTCCGCCCGGCGGCTGGCCGACTGGGCGGAGGAGGAGCGGATCACCGACGCCGACCTGCCCGACATCACGTACACGCTCCAGGTGGGGCGCGAGCACATGGACGAGCGGCTGGCGTTCGTTGCCGGGTCCGTGGCGGAGTTCGTCGCCGGGCTCCGCGCCCACGCCGAGAACGGCGAGGCCGCCGGGCCGTCCGGGCTCTACCGGGGCAAGGCCCAGCGCTCGACGACCGCCGTGTCGTCGCTGTTCGACGACGAGGACATGACGGGTGTCGTCGACGCCTGGCTGCGCAAGCGCAAGCTCGGCAAGCTCCTGGAACTGTGGGTCAACGGGCTGAGCGTGGACTGGCACGGCTGCTACGCCACTGTGCCGCGGCGCGTCGCGCTGCCGACGTACCCCTTCGCGCGCAAGCGGTCCTGGATTCCGGGGAGCACCCGTCAGGACAGCGCGGCGGATGTCCCGTCGAGCGCCGCGCCGAAGCCCGTCGCGGAGCCGAAGGCCGCCCCGGTGGCGGCGGAAGCGCCGAAGGCGAAGGCGGCCGAGCCCGCCCGTACCACGGTGCGGTCCGGTGCCGCCGTGACGTCGAAGCCGCGGGGCATCGGCCTCGCACCGCTCGGCGGCGGGGCCGGGCAGGCACAGGGGCCCGCGCGGAGTTCCGTGCCGTCCGTGGCCCTCACCGCCATCGAGCCGGTCCAAGAAGGGACCGCCGAACCCGCCCCGGTCCCGGTGGTGGCACCGGTCGCGGGCCCGGACGAGGAGACCCTCGCCGCCGAGCTGACCGCGCTCCTCGCCGAGGCGCTGTACCTGGCCGAGGACGAGATCGACCCGGAAGCGAACTTCACCGACCTCGGGCTCGACTCGATCGTCGGCGTGGAGTGGATCAAGGCGATCAACAAGCGGTACGGGCTGGAGCTGGCCGCCACCAGGCTCTACGACACGCCCACCGTCACCGGTCTCGCCGCCCACCTCAGGTCCCTGCTGCCCACGGCCCAGGAGCGGCCGCGGACGCAGGCAGAGCCGCAGGCGCAGGCCGAGCCGCAGGTCCGTGAGGAGCGGGGCGCGGTCGTCGCCGCTGCCGTCACCGAGACCGTTGTCGAGGCCGGACCTGTCCTCGACGAGGACCAGGTGCGGGCCGAACTCCTGACCAGCCTCGCCGAAGCCCTGTACCTGTCCGAGGACGAGCTGGACCCGGACCGCAACTTCACCGCATTCGGGCTCGACTCGATCGTCGGCGTGGAGTGGATCAAGGCGATCAACAAGCGGTACGGCATCGCACTGCAAGCCACCAAGCTCTACGACCACCCGTCCGTCCTGGAACTCGCCGCCCGTGTCGTCGAGGAGGTCGCGAAGACGGGGGGAGCCGGGCAGCCGCGCAAGGTGACGGCCCCCGCCGCCGCTCCCGCCCCGGCTCCCGTCCCCGCCCCGGCTCCCTTACGAGAGCTGGTGGTTGAGCCGGAGCCCGCTCCGGAACCCGTTCCCGTCACCGCTCCGCTCCGCGCTCCGGTCCCCGCTCCGGCGCGGACCCGGTCCGCCGCCCCCGCCGACGCGATCGCCGTCGTCGGCATGGCGGGCAAGTACCCGCTCGCCGACGACCTGGACGAGTACTGGGACAACCTGGCGAACGGGCGCGACTGCGTCCGGGAGATCCCGGCGTCCCGGTGGGATGTCGACAAGTACTACGACCCGCGGCCCAACCAGCCCGGCAAGGTCTACTGCAAGTGGATGGGGCTGCTCGACGACGTCGACGTCTTCGACCCGCTGTTCTTCGGCATCCCGCCGGCCGAGGCCGAGGCGATGGACCCGCAGCAGCGGCTGTTCCTCCAGGAGGCGTACCACGCGTTCGAGGACGCGGGGTACGACGTCCAGGGGCTGAGCGGCCAGAAGTGCGGCGTCTACCTGGGCATCATGAGCAACGAGTACAGCGCGCTCGTACGGGAGCAGGGCGGCGACGCCGGCTCGGCGACCAGCAACAGCAACGCCATCACGGCCGCGCGAATCGCCTACATCCTCAATCTCAGGGGCCCGGCGATCGCCCTCGACACCGCCTGCTCGTCCTCGCTGGTCGGCACCCACCTCGCGGCCCAGGCGCTGCGCAGCGGCGAGATCGACATGGCGCTGGTCGGCGGGGTCACCCTCTACCTGACCGCGGAGTCCTACATCAGCATGTGCGGTGCGGGCATGCTGGCGTCGGACGGCAGGTGCAAGACCTTCGACGACGCCGCCGACGGATTCGTGCCCGGCGAGGGGGTGGGCGCGCTCGTCCTGAAGCGGCTCGCGGACGCCGAGCGCGACGGGGACACCATCCACGGCGTCATCAGCGGCTCCGGCATCAACCAGGACGGGCGGACCAACGGCATCACCGCGCCGAACGCCGCCGGCCAGCGGGAGCTCCAGCAGGACGTGTACGAGCGGTACGGCGTGGACCCCGGCTCCATCAGCTACGTCGAGATGCACGGCACGGGCACCAAGCTCGGCGACCCGATCGAACTTGAGGCCCTTGCCTCCGTCTACCGCGAGAAGACGGACAAGGTCGGCTACTGCGCTATCGGTTCGGTCAAGAGCAACGTGGGCCACACGTCGGCCGCCGCGGGCGTGGCGGCCGTCCAGAAGACGCTGCTCTGCATGAAGAACAGGCAGTTGGTGCCGACGCTGCACTTCAACACCCCCAACGAGCACTTCGACTTCGAGAACTCGCCGTTCTACGTGAACACCGAGCTGGTGCCGTGGAAGGTGGGCGCCGGTGAGACCCGTCGCGCGGCCGTCAGTTCCTTCGGCTTCAGTGGCACGAACGCCCATCTGGTGCTGGAGGAGTACGACTCCGGGGACGCGGACACCGAGCCGGTGGCGAGTGCCGGGACGTCGGTCTTCGTCCTGTCGGCGAAGGGCGAGGAGCAGCTGGGGGCCGTCGCCGAGCGGATCAGAGACCACGTCGCGGCGCGCCCCTCCGTGGACCTGCGGAACCTGGCGTACTCGCTCCAGACCGGGCGCGAGGCGATGACGTGGCGGCTGGCCTTCGCCGCCGCGACGCGCGAAGAGTTCGTGGAGAAGGTGACGCGGTACCTCGCGGGCGGCCCGGCCGACGGGCTGTTCACCGGACGGGTCAAGCCCCGCAGGGGCAAGGCCGCGTCCGCGGGGCAGGAACCGGTCGTCCCCGCGGACGGCGCCCTGACCACCGCGCAGGCCGAGGAGTTGGCGGACCGTTGGGTCCGGGGCACCGCGGTCGACTGGGCGCTGCTCCACCCGCAGGGCGAGCCGCGCCGTGTACCGCTGCCCGCCTACCCCTTCGCGCGTGAGCACTACTGGCTCGGACTGCCCTCGACGGCCCCTGCCGATGCCCCCGCCCCTACCGCGCCCGTGGCCGACGCCCCGGCCGTGTCGAAGCCCGCGGCCGACACCCGGGCCACGGCACAGCCCGTGGCCGACGACCCGAATCCAGGCACGAACGTCCTGCTCAAGCCCGTCTGGGACCAGGTGCCCCGCCCCGAGCCGGTGAACACGGCCGGACTCGGCGGCCGGGTCGTCGTGATCAGCGGGGCCGGGCAGTGGGATCGGATCAGCGCGGCCCTGCCCGCCGCCGAGCGGTTCCCCGTCAGCGCTGCCGACACCGTGGAGACGATCGCCGAGCGGCTCCTGGCCCTGGACGGACCGGTCGACCACCTCATCTGGGCCCCGGCCCCGGCCGGGACAGGCGCCGACGACGCGTTGGTCGAGGCGCAGGAAGGCGGCCTGTACGCCTGCTTCCGCACGCTCAAGGCGCTGCTGCGCACGGGCTACGGCAAGCGCCCACTGGAGATGACCGTCCTGACGGAGCGCAGCCAGCGGGTGCGGCGGGGCGAGCACGTGGACCCGACTCACTCCGGCGTGCACGGCCTGATGGGCTCCGTGGCCAAGGAGTACCCCGGCTGGAACGTCCGCCTGGTCGACCTGGACGGTGGCGGTCACCTGCCGCTGGCCGAGGTCCTGGCCCTGCCCCAGGTCGAGCGCGGCAGCATCTGGGCGCACCGCAGGAACCGCTGGTATTCGCAGGCGCTGGTACCGCTGCAGGGCGCTCCCCAGGAGTCTCCGGACCGTCCGGTGTACCGCCGGGGAGGCACGTACGTCGTGATCGGCGGCGCGGGCGGCATCGGCGAGGCGTGGACGGAACACCTGATCCGTGCCCACGCCGCCCACGTCGTGTGGATCGGCAGGCGGGAGGAGGACGCCGAAATCCGCGAAAAGCTGCGGAGGCTGGCGAAGTTCGGCCCCGCGCCCAGCTACGTGCGGGCCGACGCGGCCGACCGGCAGTCGCTGCGGCGCGCCTACGAGCAGATCAAGCGGAGCCACCCGGTCGTCAACGGGGTGGTCCACTCCGCGATCGTCCTGCTGGACCAGAGCATCGAGCGGATGGACGAGGAGCGCTTCCGTGCCGCCGTCACGGCCAAGGTCGACGTCAGCGTGCGGATGGCGCAGGTGTTCGGTGACGAGCCGCTGGACTTCATGCTGTTCTTCTCCTCCATGAACTCGTTCATGAAGGCGCCCGGGCAGTCCAACTACGTGGCGGGTTCGGTGTTTGAGGACGCGTTCGCCCAACACCTGGCGGGGACGGCTTCGTTCCCCACGAAGATCATGAACTGGGGTTACTGGGGTAGTGTCGGCGTCGTCGCCACCCCCGAGCATCAGAAGCGCATGAGCACGGCGGGAGCGGGCTCCATCACGCCCGCTGACGGCATGTCGGCTCTCGACGTTCTTCTCGGCGGGGCATTCGGCCAACTCGGCTTGGTCAAGGACATGGGGGGTAACGCGTAGATGTGGGGCATAACCCGCAAGGAGACCATCACCACGGCCCGCACGGGCCCCCCGGTGCAACTGGACCGGCTGTGCCGGGACATCGCGGCCGGCGCGGAAGCCCTTCTCGCTGAGGTTCCCGGTGACGCGGACGCGGTCATCGACGAGGACCTGCTCGGCAGGCTCCTGCTCGACCAGCTGCGTACCGCCGGGCTGTTCGCGGTCGACGGCGGTCCTTCGGTGGACGAGGCGATCGCCGGGCTCCCCGTCGGCGACGAACTGCGCCGCTGGGCCGCCGAGTCGGTGCGGCAGCTGCGGATACGCGGCCATCTCCAGGCAGGGCAGGCCAACTTGCGGCCGGAGGCGGCGGACAGCGGCCGTGACCCGTGGGCGGAGTGGGCGGAGCGGAGCGCCCGCTGGGCCGCCGACGCCGACCTGCGCGCGCAGGTCGTCCTCCTCGACGCCACACTCAGGGCACTGCCCCGCATCCTCACCGGCGCCGTACCGGCCACCGACGTCCTGTTCCCCAACTCCTCCCTGGAGCTTGTCGAGGGGATCTACAAGGGCAACGCCGTCACCGACCTCTTCAACGGAGTGCTGGCCGACACGGCAGCCGCGGTCGCGCATGCCATCCTGGGCAGCGGCCCAGGGGCCCGTATCAGGATCCTGGAGATCGGCGCGGGCACGGGCGGCGGCAGCCAGAAGGTCTTACAGAGGCTGGAGCCGCTCGCGTCCCACGTGGAGACCTACTGCTACACCGACCTGTCGCGGTCGTTCCTCATGCATGCCGAGCAGGAGTACGGACCGAAGTACCCCTACCTGGACTACCGACTGCTCGACGTCGAGAAGCCGCTGGCGCCCCAGGGCGTCGAACTCGGCAGCTTCGACCTCGTGCTGGCCACGAACGTCCTGCACGCCACGCGGGACATCCGCAGGACACTGCGCAACGCCAAGGCGGCGCTCAAGGAGAACGGCGTCCTGCTCGCCAACGAGATATCGGCGAACTCCCTCTTCACCCACCTGACGTTCGGCCTGCTGACGGGGTGGTGGCTGTACGAGGACGCCGAGCTGCGCATCCCCGGCTGCCCCGGCCTGTCCCCCGAGTCCTGGGCCGAGGTGCTGGAGGACGAGGGCTTCGACGCCGTTTCGTTCCCGGCGGACGGCCTGCACGGCATGGGGTACCAGATCGTCGCCGCGCAGAGCGACGGCGTGATCCGGCAGGAGGTCGAGCAGGACGCCGCGGCCCGGCGGGACGAGCGGAGGCCGCAGGCCGCCGCGGCGGCGCGGCCGGCGCTCCGCGCCCCGGTCACCGGCGGCGGCCCCGGGCCCGGGGCGGCGGTCTCCGACAGCGCGCTGCAGCAGCACGTCAGCGACGTCGTCTTCGACCAGCTCGCCCAGGCCCTCAAGATCGACAGGGCCCGGATCGACGCCGACGACGCCTTCATGGACTTCGGCGTCGACTCCATCATCGGCGTCCGGCTCATCCACGAGATCAACGAGCGGCTCGGCGTCGACCTGGCCACCACCGACCTGTTCGACCACCCCTCGGTCCGGCAGCTGACGGCGTACGTGCTCGACGAGCACCGGGAGCGGGCCGCCGCATCCCTGCCCCTCGTGCCGACGGCCGTCGCCACCGGGCCCGAGCAGCTCCCGGTGGAGCCCGCACGGCTCGGCACCGACTCGCTCGGCGCGGATTCCGTCCGTACGGCTCCGGAAGCCGTCGTGCCCGCGGGCGTCGCGCGGCCGCCCGCCCCGGGCCGCGAACCGATCGCGATCGTCGGCATGAGCGGGAGGTACGGCGGCTCGCCGGGCGTCGACGAGCTGTGGGAGCACCTGGTGCGCGGGGACAACCTCGTCGAGGAGGTCACCCGCTGGCACCTGCCCGCCCCGCCCCCGGGCGCCCCCGAGTGCAGGCACGGCAGCTTCGTCGACGACCACGACCGGTTCGACCCGGCCTTCTTCAACCTCTCGGGCGTCGAGGCCACCTACATGGACCCCCAGCAGCGGGTGTTCCTGGAAGAGGCGTGGAAGGCGCTGGAGGACGCGGGCTACGCCGGGAACACGGCCCGCGGCAAGCGCTGCGGCGTGTACGTCGGCTGCCAGGAGAGCGGGTACACCGCGCTCTTCGGCGACGAGGTCCCGGCACCGGCCATGTGGGGCAACGCGCTCTCCGCGCTGCCCGCGCGCATCTCGTACCACCTCGACCTGCAGGGCCCCGCGGTCGCCGTCGACACCGCGTGCTCCAGCTCGCTGGTCGCCATCCACCTGGCCTGCCAGGGTCTTTGGGGCGGCGAGACCGAGATGGCGCTGGCGGGCGGCGTCTCCATCCAGTGCACCCCGCAGTTCTACCGGCTCGCGGGCCGGGCCGGGATGCTCTCCCCGACCGGCCGCTGCCACACCTTCGACGACCGCGCCGACGGGTTCGTGCCGGGCGAGGGTGTCGGGGTGGTCGTCCTCAAGAGGCTCGCCGACGCCCTCGCGGACGGGGACCACATCCACGGCGTCATCAGCGGCTCCGGGATCAACCAGGACGGCGCGTCCAACGGCATCACCGCGCCGAGCGCCAAGTCCCAGGAGCGCCTGGAGACGTCCGTCTACGACGCGTTCGGGATCGACCCCGACGGCATACAGCTGGTCGAGGCGCACGGCACGGGCACCAAGCTCGGCGACCCCATCGAGTACCACGCGCTGAAGCGGGCCTTCGGCCGCTACACCGACCGACGGGAGTTCTGCGCGCTGGGCTCGGTCAAGTCCAACCTCGGGCACACCACCACCGCCGCCGGCGTGGCCGGGGTCATCAAGATCCTGCTCTCGCTGAGGCATCGGCGCATCCCGCCGTCGATCAACTTCGAAGTGGGCAACTCCCACATCGACTTCACCGACAGCCCCTTCTACGTCAACACCGAAGACCGCGCCTGGGAGCCGGGCGCGGACGGCAAGCGCCGCGCCGCCGTCAGCTCGTTCGGCGTCAGCGGCACCAACGCTCACATGGTGATCGAGGAGGCACCGCAGCGCGCCCGGCGCGCGAGCGCCCATCCGGCTCACCTCGTCACGCTGTCGGCGGACAGCGCGGAGCAACTGCGCGAGCAGGCCGAACGGCTGGCCGCGCACTGCGCCGCCAACCCGGGGCTCGACCCTGGCGACGTGAGCTTCACCCTGCTGGTCGGGCGAAGGCACCTGACGCACCGCCTGGCCTGCGTGGCGCGCGACCGGGACGACGTCGTGCGCGCGCTGCGCCAGTGGCTGGCCACGGGAGCGGGTCCGCAGGTGCACGTCGGCGGGCCCGCCGAGCGCGGACAGGGCGAGAGGGCCTCGCTGAAGAGCTACGGCAACGACTGCGTACGCCGCTCCGTCTCGGCCACGGACGTCGGGGCCCGTACCGAGCTGCTGTCGACGGTCGCCGACCTCTACGCGCAGGGGTACGACCTCGACTACGCCGGGCTGTTCGCCGGTCAGCGGCCCGTGCGTGTGCCGCTGCCGACCTACCCGTTCGCACGCGACCGCTACTGGGTGCCCGAAGCGCCGCGCCCGGCGGCGGGACCGGCGCCCTCGGCACCGCACCCGCTGCTGCACGTCAACGCCTCGACGCTGCGCGCGCAGCGCTACGAGACCACGTTCACCGGCGGCGAGTACTTCCTCACCGACCACGTGGTGCGGGGGCAGAAGGTCCTGCCGGGCGTCGCCTGTCTGGAGATGGCCAGGGCGGCCGCCGAACTGGCTGAGCCGGACCGCGGCCCGGCGGGGCTGACGCTGCGCAACGTCGTGTGGGCGCGCCCCGTGACGGTCGGCGGGAGTCCGGTGACGCTCACCACGGCGCTCACCCCCGGCAGCCGGGACGAGATCGACTTCGCGATCACCGGTGCGGACGGCGCGGTACACAGCCAGGGCCAGGTGATCAACGCGCCCTGCACCCCGTCGGTGCTCGACGTCGAGCGGATCAGGGCCGCGTGCGACCGGGCCGAACTCGACGCCGGACAGCTGTATCCGCTGTACGAGCGCATCGGCTTCGGGTACGGCCCCGCGCACCGCGGTGTCGAGCGCCTGCACATCGGCCGCGACGAGGTCCTGGTGCGGCTCGCGCAGCCCGGCTCGGTGCGTGACACGCTGGACGCGTTCGTGCTGCACCCCAGCCTGCTCGACTCGATGCTCCAGGGCTCCCTGGGCATGGGGGCGGCGTCCGCGCCGGAATCCGCCCTGGACGTCGCGGGGATGAAGCCGTCGCTGCCGTTCGCCCTGGACGAGCTGGAGATCCTCGGCCCGTGCACGGAGCACATGTGGGCGTGGATCCGCTACAGCCCCGGCACGGCGAAGGCCGGCAGGGTCTTCAAGCTCGACATCGACCTGTGCGACGAGCGGGGCTCGGTGCGCGCCCGGGTGAAGGGCATCTCCTACCGCGTCCTGGACGAGCAGGTCGGCGACACGTGCGTCACCTTCCTGCCCGTGTGGGAGAGGACGGCGCCGGCCGCCACCGAGGCGCAGCCCGCGCGGCACGTCGTGCTGCTGTGCGACATGCCCGACCTGGCCGACGCGTTCGCGGCCCGGCACCCGTCCGCCGACGTACTGCGCCTGACCTCGGCCGCGCCCGGGACGGCCGAGCGCTTCACCGAGTACGCCGTCGCGGCGCTGGAGCACGTCCGCCGGATCATGCCGGGCTCGGCGCGGGACGTACTGGTGCAGCTCGTCGTCCCCGAGGACGGTGACCGGGCACTGGCGCTCGGCCTGCTCGGACTGCTGAAGTCCGCACGGGCCGAGGACCCCGCCCTGCGGGTGCGGGCCGTGCTCGTCGACGCGGACGACAGCCCCGAGCACCTGGCCTCACAGGTGGCCGAGGGCGCCCGGTGGGCCGAAGGCGACTGCGTACGCTTCCGGGGCGGCGAGGCCGAGGTGCTGAACTGGGCCGAGCACACGGCGCCGCCGAAGCGGCGGGTCCCGTGGAAGAACGGCGGCGTCTACCTGGTCACGGGCGGGCTCGGCGGCATCGGCACGCTCGTCGCCGCCGACATGGCCGCCGAGGTCGGCGACGTCACCGTCGTCCTGGCGGGCCGCTCACCACTGGGCCCTGAGCAGGAGGCGCTCATCGCGCGGTGGCGCGGGCAGGGCGCGGACGTGCGCCATGCCCGCGTCGATGTCGGCGACGCCGCGGCGGTCAGAGCCCTGGTCGACGGGATCGTCCGGGACCACGGCGCCCTGCACGGCGTCGTCCACGGTGCCGGAGTCATCAGGGACAACTTCCTCGGGCGCAAGACGCCGCAGGAGTGCCGCGAGGTGCTCGCGCCGAAGGTGGCGGGCGTGGTGAACCTGGACGAGGCCACCAAGGACCTGCAGCTGGACTTCTTCGTCACGTTCGCCGCCGCCGCCGGGGTGTTCGGCAACACCGGGCAGGCCGACTACGCCGCCGCCAACGCCTTTCTCGACGCCTACGCGCACCACAGGCGCGGCCTCGTGGAGCAGGGCCTGCGGTCCGGTGCCAGCGTGTCCGTCGACTGGCCCCTGTGGGCCGACGGCGGCATGCGCGTCGACGAGCGCACCGAGTCGGTGATGCGCGAGCGCCTCGGCATGGTGCCCATGCGGGCCGAGACGGGTATCCAGGCGCTTTACGCGGCCCTCGACGCGGCGCACCCCCAGGTCCTGGTGATCGCGGGCGACGCCACGAGGATCAGGCGTACGGTGCTTCGCGAGGAGCCGCGCCCGGAGCGGGCCCCGGCTCTCCCGGCGGCGGACCGCCCGCCGGCCGCCACCGGCACCGAGGCCGCCCACGCCAAGGTCGTCGGCTATCTGCGCACCGTCATATCGGAGGCCATCCAGGTCCCGGCGCACCGCCTCGACCCGGCCGCGCCCTTCGAGCGGTACGGCATCGACTCGGTGCTGGCGCTGACCATCACCGATCGGCTGGAAGCCGACTTGGGCTCGCTGTCCAAGACGCTGCTGTTCGAGCACCAGTGCGTCAACGACCTCGGCCGGTACTTCCTCGGCGCCCACGCGGACGCGCTGGAGCCGGTCCTGGGCATCGGCGCCGCACCGGAGCAGTCGGCCCCCGCAGCGGAGCGGCCGGTCGCCGTACCGCCGGCGCGGTCGCACGCCGCGCCCGAGACCTCCGTACGAGCGGCCGGGACCTCCGGGCGCCAGGCTGAGCTCCCCGTACGGCCGGCCGGATCCCGCGAAGAGGAAGCGGTCGCGGTCGTCGGACTCGCGGGCCGCTACCCCGGGGCCGCGGACCTGGATGAGCTGTGGGAGAACCTGGTCACCGCCCGCGACTGCGTCACTCGGGTGCCCGCGGACCGCTGGGACCACGAACAGGTCACCGGCGAGCCGGGCGAAGTCCCTCAGTGGGGTGGCTTCCTCGACTCCGTCGCCGACTTCGACGCGCTGCTGTTCAACGTCGCGCCCAGCGAGGCGGCGATCATGGACCCGCAGACCCGGCTGTTCCTCGAATGTGTGTGGACCCTGCTGGAGAGCTCCGGATACACCCGGGACAGGCTGCGGACCCGGCATGGCGGCCGGGTCGGCGTCTACGTCGGCACCATGTACCAGCAGTACCAACTGCTGCCGTCCGACACCGTCCACGAGTCCATCACGTCGGTGGTGTCCGCCAGCGCCGTCGCGAACCGGGTCTCGCACTTCTTCGACCTGCGCGGGCCGAGCATGGCGGTCGACACCACGTGCTCCTCGTCGCTGGTCGCCATCCACATGGCGTGCGAGGAAGTGCGCCGTGGTGGCAGCGAACTCATGATCGTCGGCGGCGTCAACCTCTCGCTCCACCCGAAGAAGTACCGGGGACTGCGCATGACGGGACTGATGGGCAGCAGCCCGGACAGCCGGGCGTTCCTCGACGGCGACGGGTTCGTCCCGGCGGAGGGTGTCGGCGCGGTCCTGCTCAAGCCCCTGTCCCGGGCCGTCAGCGACGGCGACGAGGTCCTGGCGGTGATCAGGTCCAGCGCGGTCAACCACAAGGGGCGTACGAACGGCCCCATGGTGCCCAGCGTCGAGCAGCAGGAAGAGCTGCTGGAGGGGAACCTGCGCAGCGCAGGGGTCCACCCGCGCACCGTCACCTATGTCGAGGCGTCCGCCAACGGCTCGCAGCTGGGCGACGCCGTCGAGTTCGCGGCCCTCAAGAACGTCTTCGGCCGACACACGACCGACGAGGGATTCTGCGCCCTGGGCACCGTCAAGTCCACGATCGGCAACCTCGAAGCCGCGTCGGGCGTCGCCCAGCTCAGCAAGGTCGCCCTGCAGATGCGGCACGGCAGGATCACCCCGCCGCTGCTGCGTGGCGAGCTCAACCCGGGACTCCGGCTCGACGGGACCGCGTTCTACCTGCCGGAGCAGGTCACGCGGTGGGACCGGCCCGTGGCCGAGATCGACGGAGTACGACGGGAGTACCCGAGGCGCGCGACCATCAGCGCTTTCGGGGCGGGCGGTTCCAACGCCCACCTGGTCGTCGAGGAGTACCTTCCCAGGGCCGACGAGCGGGAGCCCGCCGCCGACGCGCGTGAGCCGCGGATCGTGGTCCTCTCGGCCCGCGGAGCGGAACGGCTGCGGGCCCACGCCCGCCGGGTGCTGGGCTTCGTGCGGACGCACGACGAGGTGTCGGTCGCCGATCTCGCGTACACGCTCCAGCGCGGGCGGGAGGCCATGGAGCACCGGCTGGCCGTGGTCGCCGAGGACGTGCAGCAACTCGTCGGTGCTCTGGAGCACTTCTTGCGGGACGAGGCGGCGGACACGGCGCCGGTCCCGCTCTTCACCGGCGACACCAGGCGCGACGGTGCGGAGTTCGGCGCGCTGCTGACCGGGTCGGCAGGTGAGGCGCTCGTCCAGCAGCTCCTCGCCGAGAACCGGTCGCAGGACATCGCCCTGTTCTGGGCGCGGGGAGGCGAGGTGCCGTGGGACCGCGTCCAGGGTACGGGCCGGTTGCTCCCGGCGCTGCCCACCTACCCCTTCGACCGGCAGCGGCACTGGCTCAACCCCGTCCCGGCGGCGGACGGGACGGCGGTCGTGGCGCCGCGGCCGGAGACCCGGGAACCGGTACGGCGAGCGGACGCCCCGCGCTCGGCACCGCGACCCGCACCGGACGGCATCCCTGCCGTCGTCGCGGGCCTGCTCGGCCTGCCCGTGGCGGACCTCGACCTCGACACCCCGCTGGAGGACCTCGGCTTCAGCTCCATCCTGGCCACCCAACTGCTCCAGCGGATTCAGCGGTTCGCCCCCGAATCGGGCTTGCGGGAGCTGGCCGCCTGCCGGACGACACGGGACCTGGTGCGGAGGTTCGGGACCGCGACCCGGCCGGACTCGACGGCGTCCGGGGAGGCTTCGGGCGAACCGACGGAGACCGAACCGGCGGAGCCCGAACCGGCCGAGCTGCCGGAGGTCGTGCACCTCAACGGCAGCAGCCGGGGCAGGCCGGTCTTCTGGTTCCACGGCGGTCTCGGCGGCGTCGAGGCGTACGGCGCCGTCGCTGACAGCATCGAGCGGCCCTTCTACGGCATCCAGGCCAAGGGCTGGATGACCGACAGCGAGCCTGTGACGGGCATCCTCGCGATGGCGGCCCACTACGCCGCCATCATCCGGACCGTCCAGCCGGAGGGCCCGTACGACCTGGGCGGATACTCGCTCGGCGGCATGCTGGCCTACGAGGTCGCGCGGCAGTTGCAGGAAGCGGGCTGTGACGTCGAGACGATCACCATGCTCGACACGATGTACGCCGACGAGGTCAAGGCCAGGACCATGTCGCGCAAGGACATGGTGCTCCAGCAGGTGAACGCGCTGCTGCAGGCCGGTGCCAGGCCCACGGGCCCCGACGCGCCCCCGGCGTTCATCGCGGGCTACGAGGTGGACCTGAGCCGCGACGCCGACGAGCTGCTGGACGAACTGCTGCCGCTCGCCCGGCAGCGGGGACTCGTCGGCGAGACGGCGGCGGTGCGCGAGCGCATCGAGCAGAACATCCGCGTCCTGGAGGCGTACCAGGTACTGGAGTACGAGGTGGCACCGCTGCCCCGACCCGACGCAGTGACCTGCTTCTACTTCCGCAACAGCAGCGGTCTCTTCTACGGTGACCTGGAACCGGTGCTGTCGACCCAGGACGACGGCAAGGCGTTGGACCACGTCGTGTACTGGGGCGAATGGGAGCGGCGCATCCCCGACTTCCACTGCACCGACGTCGACTCGTCGAACCACTTCGTGATGCTCAGCGACGAGGCTTCGCTGTCCGCCATCCGCGCCTTCTGCAAGGTGTTCTACTCCAGCGGTCGGGAGAAGACCAGGATCCCCAACGCCAAGAAGTGGGTGGGCCGCCGCCGCGCCAAGCGGCCGGCCCCGGACCAGGTGAACACGCACGCACACCCCGATGGTGGCAAGAACTAAGAGAGGGCTCGTCGTGAGGACGTACGTTTTCCCCGGTCAGGGATCACAGAAGAAGACGATGGGAGGCACCCTGTTCGACGAGTTCGAGTCGCTCACCCGGGTGGCCGACTCGATCCTGGGCTACTCCATCAAGGAACTGTGCCTGGAGGATCCGGACAACCGGCTGAACCGGACCGAGTTCACCCAGCCCGCCCTCTACGTCGTCAACGCACTGTCGTACTACAAGAAGCTGCAGGAGTCGGAGCGGCCGGACTTCCTCGCTGGGCACAGCCTCGGCGAGTTCAACGCTCTGCTGGCGGCCGAGTGCTTCAACTTCGAGACCGGGCTGCGGCTGGTGCGCAAGCGGGGCGAACTGATGGCCCGGGCGGAGGCGGGCGCGATGGCGGCCGTGCTCAACGCGTCGGCGCAGGAGATCCGTACCATCCTTGACGACAACGGCCTCACCTCGATCGACCTGGCGAACTTCAACTCCGCGTCACAGATAGTGATCTCGGGCCCGCCGGAGGACATCAAGGCGGCCAAGCCGCTCTTCCAGTCCGGAAATCACCTGTTCGCCCCGCTGAACACCAGTGGTGCCTTCCACTCGCGGTACATGGAGCCGGCGCGTCAGGAGTTCACCCGCTTCCTGGACACCGTGACCTTCTCCCCGCAGAAGGTGCCGGTCATCTCCAACGTGACGGCCCGTCCGTACGAGGACCACCGGGCCAAGGAGCTGCTGGCCGAGCAACTGACCAGCGCGGTGCGCTGGTCGGACAGCGTGCAGTACCTTCTCGGGCTGGGCGAGATGGAGTTCGAGGAGCTGGGGCACGGCAACGTGTTGACCAAGCTGATCAACAAGATTCGCCGGGAGGCGCCGCAGCCGCCCCAGCGGCAGACCCGGCTCGCCGCCGATCAACCACCTCTGTCCGCGCAGGAGTTGGTGCGGCAGTGGAACGAGCGGAACCCTGTCGGAACCCGTGTCCGATCCAAGATCGGCGACTACCAGGACCTGCGGACTGCCACCCCGGCAACGGTGCTTTTCGGCCACCGGGCGGCGGTGTACATGATCGGTTATCGCGGCTACTTTGACCTTACTGAGATCGAGTCGGTCAACTAGCGTGGCGTTCCAGGAGGGTTGGCGGCAGGCGTCGGAGCCGCAGTCAGCCAGGGGGAGGAATTTCATGATGCCCGTGGGCATTGAGGCCATGAACGTCTTCGCGGGTACGAGCTACGTGGACGTCAGCAAGCTGGCGGTCCACCGCGGACTCGACACCGCCCGGTTCGAGAACCTCCTGATGAAGGAGAAGAC
Organism: Streptomyces sp. NPDC042364; assembly: GCF_056437585.1. Taxonomy (NCBI): domain Bacteria; kingdom Bacillati; phylum Actinomycetota; class Actinomycetes; order Kitasatosporales; family Streptomycetaceae; genus Streptomyces; species Streptomyces sp. NPDC042364. The sequence continues at coordinate 132,185 of NZ_JBWKAJ010000012.1, forward strand.
CGTCGCGCTGCCGGACGAGGACCCGGTCACGTTCGGGGTCAACGCGGCGAAGCCGATCATCGACGCGCTCAGCGAGGAGGAGCGCGACCGGATCGAGATGGTGATCACCGCGACGGAGTCGGCCTTCGACTTCGGCAAGTCGATGAGCACGTACTTCCACAGTCTGCTCGGTCTGGGGCGCAACTGCCGCCTTTTCGAGATCAAGGTCGCCTGCTACTCGGGCGTGGCCGCCCTGCAGACTGCGGTGAACTTCGTGCTGTCGCAGACGTCGCCCGGCGCGAAAGCGCTGGTGATCGCCACGGACCTGACGCGGTTCATGGTGGCCGAGGGCGGTGACGCCCTGTCCGAGGACTGGTCCTTCGCCGAGCCCAGCGGCGGGGCCGGCGCGGTCGCCATGCTCGTCAGCGACAACCCGAAGATCTTCCAGATCGACGTCGGCGCGAGCGGCTACTACGGCCACGAGGTGATGGACACCTGCAGGCCGCTGCCCGACAGCGAGGCGGGCAACGCCGAACTGTCGCTGCTGTCCTACCTCGACTGCTGCGAGAACGCCTTCCTGGAGTACCAGCGGCGCGTGGGCGACGTGGACTTCGTCGACACCTTCGGCTACCTGGCGTTCCACACGCCCTTCGGCGGCATGGTCAAGGGCGCGCACCGCAACCTGATGCGCAAGCTGAACAAGGCGCGCCCCGCGGTCATCGAAGAGGACTTCACGCGCCGCATGGGGCCGGGCCTGACGTATTGCCGGCGGGTCGGCAACGTCATGGGCGCCACCACGATGCTCTCGCTGGCAAGCACCATCGACAACGCGGACCTGTCCGGTGGCGCTCAGCGTGTGGGGTGCTTCTCCTACGGCTCCGGATGCTGCTCGGAGTTCTTCAGCGGCGTCGTGCGGCCGGAGAGCCAGCAGCACCTGCGCCGGATGGGCATCGCCGCGTCCCTGGACGACCGGTACGAGCTGGACATGGACCAGTACGACCTGCTGCTCAAGAACAACGACGCGGTCAGGTTCGGCACGCGCAACGTCGAACTCGCCGGCTCCACGGTCCCCGAAACCAGGGCCGCGCTCAGCCGTGAGCGGCTGTTCCTGAAGCGAATAAACGAGTTCCACCGGGAGTACGAGTGGATCTCCTGACCGGCGCCGCGTACGAGACCGTCGAGGTCCGGTTCGCCGGCGAGATCTGCTTCCTGCGGATCAACCGGCCCGAGGCCGAGAACAGGATCAGCAGCCGCCTGGTCGAGGAGTGCGCGAGGGTCGTCGAACTGTGCGAGCAACACGCCAAGGTGCTCGTCCTCGAAGGTCTGCCCGACTTCTTCTGCACGGGTGCCGACTTCCGGGAGATCAGCTCGGCGCCGCAGGGCGGCGGCTACCAGCGGTCGCACGCGGAGGCGCTGTACGACCTCTGGCTGTCGATCGCCCTCGGCTCGTTCGTCTCCGTCGCGCACGTGCGCGGCAGGGTCAACGCCGGGGGAGTGGGCTTCGTGGCCGCCTGCGACGTCGTCCTGAGCGAGGAGAAGGCGGTCTTCAGCCTGTCGGAGCTGCTCTTCGGCCTGATGCCCGCGTGCGTGATGCCCTTCCTCATCAGGAAGGTCGGCGTCTCGAAGGCCAACTACCTGACCTTGATGACCCAGCCGGTCACCGCGAGGCAGGCGCTCGACTGGCAGCTGGTGGACGCCTGCGAGGACAACAGCGCCAACCTGCTGCGCAGGCACCTGCTACGGCTGCGCTATCTGCCGAAGAGCGGCGTCGCGCGCTACAAGAAGTACCTCGGAGCGCTCGACGACACGCTGGTCGCGTCCCGCGAGAAGGCGATCGAGGCGAACCGGGAGGTGTTCTCCGACCAGGAGAACCTGGCAAAGATCTCGCGTTACGTGCGCACGGGACAGTTCCCCTGGGAGGAGGAGTAGCGCGTGCAGGACGATCCGGTGGGCTACACCGACATCGGCGACGGCGTGGTGCAGATCACCATGCAGGACAGGGAGCACAAGAACACCTTCTCCGCCCGGCTCATCAACGGCCTGAGCGAGGCCTTCGAGCGGGTGGCGGCCGACAGCCGGTGCAAGGCCGTCGTCCTCACCGGCTACGACAACTACTTCGCCAGCGGCGGCACCAAGGAGAGCCTGCTCCAGATCCAGAACCGCCAGATCAGCTTCACCGACTCCAACATCTACGGGCTCGCCCTGGACTGCCCCGTCCCGGTCATCTCCGCGATGCAGGGCCACGGCATCGGCGGCGGGTTCGCCATGGGGCTCTTCGCCGACTTCGTCGTCCTCAGCCAGGAGAGCGTCTACACGACGAACTTCATGCAGTACGGGTTCACCCCCGGCATGGGCGCGACGCTGATCCTGCCCAGGAAGCTCGGATTCAGCCTGGGCCAGGACATGCTGCTGTCCGCGAGGACCTTCTACGGGCGCGACCTGAAGGAGCGGGGAGTCCCCTTCCCCGTACTGCGGCGGGCCGAGGTCCTGCCCTACGCGCTGGAGCTGGCGGAGAACCTCGCCGAGAAGCCGAGGGCGTCCCTCATCACCCTCAAGGACCACCTCGTGTCGGACCTGCGGGCCGAACTCCCCTCGTACATCGAGCGCGAGGTGGCGATGCACGACAAGACCTTCCATCAGCCCGAGGTTCGCGACCTCATCCAATCCCGGTACTTAGGTGGTTGACGAAATGCCCATTCAAGAAGTGTTCGACCTGGTCGTGAAGCACACGTGCGAGGTCATGCCCGAACTCGACGGCCATACCTTCGCGGCCACCGACTCGCTGCGCGAACTGGGGGCCAACTCCATGGACCGGGCGGAGATCATCATGATGACGCTGGAGGCGTTGTCGGTGACCATCCCGCTGGTCGAGCTGGCCGGCGCGAAGAACATAGGCGAACTGGCGAAGCTCATCCATGACAAGTCATGACCAGGGCGATGTGGTGATCACCGGCCTCGGGGTCACCACCGCGGTGGGTCAGGGCAAGGACGACTTCATCGCAGCGCTCCTCGAAGGCCGCCACGCCTTCGCCCCGATGCGCAGGCCAGGCCGTTCGCTGCCGGGCGACGAGTCGGCGACGCCCTTCCTGGGCGCCGAGATCGCGGAGCTGTCGGTACCCGAGGCGTTCCCCGCCCGGGTGCTGCGCACCGCCTCCCTGTCCGCCCGCGTCGCCCTGGCGACGATCTCCGAGGCATGGCACGAGGCGGGTCTGGACGACACCGACCCGACCCGCGTCGGCCTGATCGTCGGCGGGTCCAACGTCCAGCAGCGGGAACTTACGCAGGCGCACGCCCGGCACGCCGACCACCCCGAGTTCGTACGCCCCACGTACGGCCTCACGTTCATGGACAGCGACCTCTGTGGTCTGTGCACCGAACTGTTCCCCGTCCGCGGCTTCGCCCACACGCTGGGCGGCGCCTCGGCCAGCGGCCAGCTCGCCGTCCTGCAGGCCGTGCAGGCCGTGCGGTCGGGCCAGGTCGACGTGTGCATCGCCCTCGGGGCGCTGATGGACCTCTCGTACTGGGAGTTCCTGGCGTTCCGGTCCATGGGCGCCATGGGCTCCGACCGCTTCGCCGACGACCCGGGCTCGGCGTGCCGGCCGTTCGACCGGCAGCACGACGGGTTCGTCTTCGGCGAGGGCTGCGGCGCGGTCGTCGTGGAGCGGGAGGGCGCACGCAGCCACCCCGAGCCCTATGCCCGGGTGCTCGGCACGGCCACCGCCGTGGACGGCAACCGTAACCCCGACCCCTCGCTGGCGGGAGAGATCAGCGTCATCGAGGGAGCGCTGGCGCAGGCCGGTCTGACCGCGGGCGACGTCGAGTACGTCAACCCGCACGGGACCGGTTCGGTGATCGGCGACGACACCGAGCTCCGCGCCCTCTCCAAGTGCGGACTGGGCCACGCGCGGATCAACGCCACCAAGTCGATCACCGGCCACGGGCTGACCGCCGCCGGCGCGGTGGAGGTCGTGGCGACGCTGCTGCAGATGCGGGAGCGGCGGCTGCACCCCACCCGCAACCTGGTGGACCCGGTGGACCCGTCCTTCGGCTGGGTGCGGGAGGAGTCACTGCCGTACGAGTTCGAGACCGCCATCAGCCTCAGCATGGGGTTCGGCGGCCTGAGTTCGGCGATCTGCCTGCGGAAGTGGCGATGACCAAACCCGTCGTCTTCATGTACTCGGGACAGGGGTCCCAGTACTTCCACATGACGCGTGAGCTGTACGAGCACAACGCCCGCTACCGGCTCTGGCTGGAACACTGCGACGAGATCGCCTCGCCCCTCATCGGGAAGTCGCTGCTGGACACGGTCTTCGACCCCCGGCGGGACAAGAGCGACCCTTTCGACTCCCTGCCGGACTCCAGCGCGGCGCTGATCTGCGTCGAGTACAGCCTCACGCGCGTCGTCCAGGAACTCGGCCACGAGTGCGACTTCCTCCTCGGCTACAGCCTGGGGGAGATCACCGCGGCCGTGGTCGCGGAGGCGCTGCCCCTGGAGGACGGCATCGGCTTCGCGGTGGAGTTCGCGCGCCTGCTGGAGCGATACACCCCGCGCTCCGGCATGTTGGCGGTCGTCGGCTCGCAGGAACTCCTGCGGACGCATGAGTCCCTGTTCGCCGACTGCTGGGTGACGGGGCGCAACTTCGAGGGGAACTTCGTCGTGAGCGGGCGCGCCGCCGACGTCGACGCGCTCGAACACGCGCTGGAGGCCGAGTCGGTCCTGTGCCAGCGGCTGCCCGTCGACTACGGCGTGCACACCGAGCTGATCGACCCCGTCGAGGAGCAGGCCCGGCGCCTCATGGACTCCCTGAGCTTCGCACCCCCGCAGATCCCCGTCATCTCGTCCGCCACCGAGGAGAGGGTCGAGGAGGTGTCGGCCGACGGCATCTGGGCCGCCGTGCGGGAGCCCGTGGAGTTCTCCCGCACCATCGAGAAGGTGACCGCCTCGGGCGGCGCGACGTTCGTCGACCTCGGCCCCAGCGCCACGCTTGCCACCTTCGTGAAGTACATCGCCGGACCGGGTGGCTGCTCCTCGCACGTGAGCGCCGTCAACCGGTTCGGCAACGACGTGAAGTCGATGAACGACTTCCAGACGTTCATGGCAGCACTGTGACGTTCCCGCCCCACTCGTTCGGCACGGATCCCCGATGTCGACAGAGCATGATTGAGGAGATGTGCCGATGAGCGACGGCAGCCCGATGCCGAGCGATGCCGAGCAGCAGGCGTTCGAGCAGAACCCGCACCTGCTGTACAGCGCCCTGCGGGCGGAGGCCCCGGTCAGCAAGGTGACCGCGCCGGGCGGCCTCGGCGTGTGGATGGTGACCCGCTACGAGGATGCCCGCCCCGCCTTGAGCAGCACCAAGCTGTCCAAGAACGTCCAGGTCGGACAGAAGGTGATCGAGCAGAACACCGACAACGAGGAATTGCGGCTGATGTTCGCAACCGAGCTGTCGGCGCACATGCTCAACTCCGACCCGCCGGTCCACACCCGCCTGCGCAAGCTGGTCAACAAGGTGTTCACCCCGCGGGCCGTGGAGCGGCTGCGCCCCCGGATCGAGGAGGTCACCACGGACCTGCTCGACGCGATGGAGCGCGAGGGCCGGGTGGACCTGATGACCGCCTTCGCGGCCCCGCTGCCGATCGCGGTGATCTGCGAACTCCTCGGCGTCCCGCTGCTCGACCAGGACAAGTTCCGCGGTTGGGTCGCCGCGCAGCTCTCCGGCGACCCGGAGCGGCTCGCCGAAGCCGCGCCCGCCCTGCTGGCGTACCTCGACGAACTCGTCGAGAGCAAGCGCACCAACCCCTCCGAGGACCTGCTCACCGACCTGGTGCACGCCAGCGACGGGGATGACAAGCTCAGCGCCCAGGAACTGGTCTCCATGGCCTTCCTGCTGCTCGTAGCGGGCCACGAGACGACGGTGAACCTCATCGGCAACGGCGTGCTCGCGCTGCTGCGCCACCCGGACCAGCTCGCCGCGCTGCGTGCCGACCGTTCGCTGCTTCCCGGCGCCATCGAGGAGTTCCTGCGCTACGAGGGCCCGGTCAACACCGCCTCGCTGCGGTTCACCACCGAGCCCGTCGAGCTGGGCGGGGTCGTCATACCGGAGAACCAGCTCGTGGTGGTCGCCGTCGCGTCGGCCAACCGCGACGAGGACCAGTTCCCCGGCGGCGACAAACTGGACATCACCCGGGAGACCGGCGGCCACCTGGCGTTCGGCCACGGCATCCACTACTGCGTGGGCGCCCCGCTGGCCCGCCTCGAGGCCGAGATCGCGTTCGGCCGACTGCTCGACCGGTTCCCCGACATCCAGCTGGACGTCGACGACGAGGACGTGCGCTGGAAGCCCGGCACGGTGCTGAGGGCGCTGAAGGAACTGCCGGTGCGCGTCAGCGCGCGGTAGCCCGGCACGGGGCCGCATGGTCCGCGTGGGAGCGCGGACCAAGCGGCCCCGTATCGGTGGATCAGCCGGCGCGGTGCTTGGCCACGACCTCTTCGAGCTGCGGAACCAGCCCGTTGAGCGAGGGGGCGGCCAGGATCTCGTCGCGCAGCGCGGTCGCGCGCTCGGTGAACCGGGGCTCGGTCAGGAGGCGGTGGACGCTCTCCTTGATGTTCTGCCCGGTCGCCTCCGAGGTGTGGATCTCCAGCCCCGCGCCCTGTTCGGCCAGCTTGCGGGCCAGGATCGGCTGGTCGAAGTGGTAGTGCAGGGACAGCTGTGGCACCGGGTGGCGCGCGGTGGTCGCGAGGGTCGCGGCGCCCGCGTGGTGGATGACGGCCGAGCACGTGGGAACGATGGCGTGCCACGGCACGTAGGAGACGAGGCGGACGTTGTCCGGGACCTTCCCGAGCTTCTCCTGTTCGCGCTCGGCGATGGTCGCGACCAGCTCGATGTCCAGCTCGGCCAGCGATTCGAGGATCTCACTGAGCGGGATGTTGTAGCCGTTGAAGACCTCGGTCGCGGTCAGCCCCAGGGTCATGCCGACCCGCGGACGCTCGGGAGCCGTCTTCAGCCAGTCCGGTACGACCGCCGGGCCGCCGTACCCGATGAACTGCGTCTGCAGGACGTCCAGGCTGGTGTCGAGCTGCAGGCTGCGCGGGAACTGGTCGATCGTCACGTGGCCGGTCGTCATGTCCTCGCTGAACTCACCGCCGAACGCGTGCGCATGACCGCCCAGCCAGTCCGCCAGCGGGTCCAGCTGCTCCGCCTCGGGCTGCTGCGCCTTGAGCCGCAGGTAGATGTCGCGGGTCGCGCCGAACACGTCGGCGCCGAAGACCACGCGCGCGTGCGCCGCACCGCACGCCTTCGCCGTGATGGAGCCGATGTAGCTGAAGGAGTCCCAGACCACCAGGTCCGGCTTCCAGTAGCGGGCGAACGCCACCAGGTCGTCGATCACCGCGGCGGCCTCGCCGCCGTGCGCGCCCTCCACAGCGGCCTTGTGGCTCTGTGATGTGTACTCCCAGGTCGCGCCCTGCGGGTCCTCCGCCACGTCCCACGGCGGGGTCAGACCGGGCCGGATCGACTCCAGCAGCTCCGGGTGCTGGCGGCCCCACTGCCACTTGTCGAAGTCGTTCCCGACGGGCACCGCGGTGAGCCCGGCCTGGGTGATGGTGGGGGCGAAGCGCGGTTGGCTGGCGATGAGTACCTCGTGCCCGGCCGTGCGCAGCGCCCACGCCATCGGCACGAGGTACATGAATATGTTCTTCTCAGGGTTGACGGTTAAAAGCACGCGCATGATGAGGACTTCCTCGGTTCGGTTCGGCGCAGGCAACGATCACGCAGCCTGGTGGACCCGGTCTCGGCGCTCAGGTTCCGGCACCCCGGTGGTGTGACGAGATCGCCCCCCAGACTCGTGAGCCACACACTACGCGCGATGCCTCCGAACATGGAAAGATCATCGAAGTTCCTTCTCCCTCCCGGCTCATGCAAGGTTCCGATGGGGCTCCGGACCTTGGACCGCTACCCAACTGGCGGTCCCACAAGTAGCGTTCGAGGTGTTTCGGAGGGTGGAGCCGTGTCTACTGATCTACTGAGGAGTTCAGATGAGCACTGGTATATCGCTTCCCAAGCCCGAGGAAGTCGGTGCGTTCTACGATGCGGCCAACGGTCTGATCGCCCAGTTCCAGGGCGGCAGCATGCACTACGGCTACTGGAACGGCCCCGAGGACGACAGCACCTTCGAGGAGGCGTCCGACCGGCTGTCCGACATCATGATCGACAAGCTGGGGCCCGGCCCTGACGACCGGGTGCTCGACGTCGGCTGCGGCGTCGGCACGCCAGGCGTGCGGCTGGCCACCAGGACGGGTGCGGAACTGGTCGGCATCTCGATCAGCGCCCGCGACGTGGAACTGGCCAACGCCCGTGCACAGCGCGAGGGATGCGCGGACCGGGCGCGCTTCCAGCACGCCAACGCTTTGGAGATGCCCTTCGACGACAACTCCTTCGACCACGTCCTGGCGCTTGAGTCCATCGTTCACATGCCGGACCGGGTACAGGCGCTCAAGCAGATCGCGCGGGTGCTACGGCCCGGGGGTTCGCTGGCGCTCACCGATTTCGTGGAGCGCAAGCCCGTCTCCGCAGACCTGCCCAAACCCTCGCTGCTGAAGAGGATCCAGGGCAGCATGGTCGAGAAGGTGCAGCAGGCGGCGCTGACCAAGGTCATGGAGTCGTGGCACACGGCTCCGCTGGTCAGGGCGGCGGACTACACGTCGTTCGCCTCGGCCGCGGGCCTGGAGGTCGTCGAGGTCACCGACATCAGCCAGTACACCAAGTACACCGCGCAGCGGTTCTACGGGGCGGTCTACGAGTACGCCAAGCACAACGAAGTCCCGCCGGAGATCAAGAAGATCCTGCAGGCGGGCCCCGGCGAGAAGCGGCTGCACTGGCTGATCGAGGACGACCCGGCGGTCGGCGTGATCATCGCGGTGCTGCGCCGCCCCTCGCGGGGCTGAGCCGGCTACCGGCCGTCGGTCCGCCGGGCAGAGCGGGCGGGCTCCCGCTCCATGCTCAGGTGGTACCGCCAGGTGTCGGCGAGCCCTTCGGTGAGGCCGATCTCCGGCCGCCAGCCGAGGACTTTCGCCGCGCGCCCGATGTCCAGCCACACATCCCTGCGGTCGAACGGACGAGCCGGTTCGCGCTCCACGGGAACCGGCCGCCCCACCGTGGCCTCCAAGAGCTTGTGCAGGTCGTCGAGCGACGTCGGCTCACCGGCGCCGATGTTCAGCACGGTCGTCCGGTCCGCAGCGCGCAGCGCGTCCGCCCTGCGCAGCACGGCGAGCATCGAGTTCGCGACGTCGTGGACGTGTACGTAGTCCCTGCTCGACCCGCTGTCGCCGAGTATTCGCAGCTGTTCGCCGGCGAGCAGTGCCTGCATCCAGTGCCCGATCACGCCATACCCCGCGGCGGTGCGCTGCCCGGGGCCGTACGCGTTGGACAGCCGCAGCAACACGGGAGCGAGCCAGTCCGACGCGGCGGCCAGCACCTCCTCCTGCTCCAGCTTGGCCTTGCCGTAGACGTGGTCCGGACCCACGGGTGACTCCTCGTCGTACGGTGGCTTGCAGCGCGGGTCGTACACGGTGCCGCCCGACGCTGCGAGCGTCACGACCGGTCGTCGCGGGTTCTCGCGCAGTGCGTCGAGGAACGTCCGGAAGGAGGCGATCTCCTGGGCGGCGCGCTCGGGTTCACGTTGGGCGATCGCCGGACTGATCCGGCTCGCCAGATAGAAGACCACATCGCAGTGACGGAGCGCGGGATCGAGCCGCGTACCGTAAACAGCCGGTGCCGCGCTGGTGAACGCAAGTGCTTCGACTCCGGCTCTGGAGAGTGTTCGCATGACGCTTCTGCCGAGGAAGCCGCCCGCGCCGACGACGGCCACGACGGGCGCGGGTCCGCGAAGGCCATCATGTGCTAAGAGTGCTGCGGGCATTCTTTTCCCCCAGTGAAGAACCGGCGACCTGTCACCGGTCAAGAGACTGAAACCAGGCCGCCCGCGCGCTCGGAGGCTTCCGGGCCGTTGGACCGAACGGATGGCGCTGGAAGCCGACAACTCTGATCATGGAAGGTGCGGGTTACGGATGAGCGGTCGCGTGGTGCGGTCAGGCGCCCCGCTCTTCGTCGATACGGCGCAGAGCCGATTCGGTGCCGGCACGAGTTCCTGCCCGCCGGTGCCGTGATCACCGCCAATGCACCGTACCAGTCTGCCCCTGCGGAAAGAACCGGTCGGGTCGACTGGGTGATCCCTTTGACCGGCACCCATCCCCGCAGTACCTGGGCCTCCGGCTTGTCGATCACCGTCCAAACTCGCTCCAGATCGGGCTGAGTTGGACCGTGAACGGCTAGCATCGCTCACATGACCACGAGAAGCGATGCGGTCGCCGAGCGCCGACCGGCCTACCTGTTAGACCTCGCCGCCGGAACCGAGCGGTTCTTCGACGAACGCAGGGAATCCTGCCCGTGGTGCGATTCCACGCAACTCGGTGTCCTGCTGCGCACGACGGACGTGATGCAGCACAAGCCGGGCGTCTTCGTCCTGGAAACCTGCAAGGACTGCGGGCACGTCTTCCAGAACCCCCGGCTGAACGACGACGGACTCGAGTTCTACTACCGGGACTTCTACGACGGTCTCGGCGAAGAGAACATGAACAAGATCTTCGGGACCAAGCGCGCAGGGCACGACGGGCGGACCCACATGGTCGCCGCACAGGGCAGGCCGAAGCAGTGGCTCGACGTCGGCACGGGGCACGGGCACTTTCTGGTCGACGCGAAGAGGGTGCTGCCGGACACCGAGTTCGACGGACTCGACCGGACCGACGGAGTGCTGATAGCCCAGGAGAAGGGGCGGGTCCGCAAGGCGTACCAGGGCAGCTTCATCGGCCTTGCCCCCGAGTTCGCCGGTCAGTACGACGTGATCAGCATGTACCACTACCTGGAACACACCGTGGACCCCAAGGCGGAGATGGCCGCCGCAGCAGCAGCCCTGCCGGTGGGCGGGCACCTGGCCATCGAACTGCCCGACCCGGAGTGCGCCTGGGCCAAGCTCCTCGGCAAGTGGTGGATCTCCTGGCTGCAGCCCCAGCACCTGCACATGATCCCGATCGCGAACCTGCGCTCCGAACTGAACTCCCTGGGACTGACCGTCGTCGCCGAACAGCGGGCCGAACCGCACAACGGGCAGGACGTCGTCAGCGCCGCGATCCTGGCGATCAACGCCGGGTTGATCGGCGGGGAGGACCTGGCGTGGCGACCGGACCCGCCGACCCGCGCCCGCGCGCTGTTGCGCAAGGTCGCCTTCAACGCGAGCGTGCCGGTGCTGGCGCTGGCCTACCTGGTGGACCGGGTCTCCGCGTCGATCGGGGGCGGCCGCGGCCTCTCGAACACGTACCGGGTGCTTGCGCGCAAGGCGTCCTGACTGTGCGAGGACGCCAGGCGCCTTGACCGTCGTGAGGCGGCCGGGCGCCCGGTCCCCGTTATGTTTTTCGCGGTCCTGCAAGAGGGCCGCTGGCCTCCGGGCCCGGCATGACTGTGTCCCCCTGTCGAACGGATGACCTGGGGGGTGGTGTCACCGGGCCCGGGAGGTGCCGTCGGAGACGCTGATGAGAGGTCCGGCCACCGTCCGGTCCGGCGCAATGCCGGACAGCTCGCGGGCGGCAGGTCTGCATAACGTGGATGCGCGCGTACGACACCACTGCCGAGGCCGGCACACTCAACTCCCCTGGAAGGGCGCGATGGTCGACACCGAAGACGTGGGCGTGTTCCTCGGCCTGGACGTCGGCAAGACGGCCCACCACGGCCACGGGCTCACCCCGGCCGGGAAGAGGGTCTTCGACAAGCAGCTGCCCAACAGCGAACCGAAGCTGCGGGCCGTCTTCGACAAGCTGACCGCGAAGTTCGGCACCGTCTTGGTGATCGTGGACCAGCCCGCCTCCATCGGAGCCCTGCCCCTGACCGTCGCCCGGGACGCGGGCTGCCAGGTCGCCTACCTGCCCGGACTGGCCATGCGCCGGATCGCCGACCTCTACCCGGGCGAGGCGAAGACCGACGCCAAGGACGCCGCGGTGATCGCGGACGCCGCCCGCACCATGCCCCACACCCTGCGCACCCTCGAACTGGCCGACGAGATCACCGCCGAGCTGACCGTGCTGACCGGCTTCGACCAGGACCTCGCGGCCGAGGCCACCCGCACCTCCAACCGGATACGCGGCCTGCTCACCCAGTTCCACCCCTCGCTGGAACGCGTCCTCGGCCCCCGCCTCGACCACCCCGCCGTTACCTGGCTGCTGGAGCGTTACGGCTCTCCGGCCGCACTGCGAAAGGCCGGCCGCCGCCGGCTGGTCGAGGTGATCCGTCCGAAGGCACCGCGCATGGCCGCACGGCTGATCGACGATGTCTTCGACGCCCTCGACGAGCAGACCGTCGTCGTCCCCGGCACCGGCACCCTCGACATCGTGATCCCCTCCCTGGCCGCCTCGCTCGCCGCCGTCCACACCCAGCGCCGGGCCCTGGAAGCCCAGATCAACGCCCTGCTGGAGGCCCACCCTCTTTCCCCGGTCCTGACGTCAATGCCCGGCGTCGGTGTCAGGACCGCCGCAGTCCTGCTGGTCACCGTCGGCGACGGCACCGGCTTCCCCACCGCCGCCCACCTCGCCTCCTACGCCGGCCTCGCCCCGACCACGAAGTCGTCCGGGACCTCGATCCACGGCGAACACGCACCCCGAGGCGGAAACCGGCAGCTCAAACGCGCCATGTTCCTCTCCGCCTTCGCCTGCATGAACGCCGACCCGGCCTCCCGCACCTACTACGACCGCCAGCGAGCCCGCGGCAAGACCCACACCCAGGCCCTCCTCCGCCTCGCCCGTCAACGCATCAGCGTCCTGTTCGCCATGCTCCGCGACGGCACCTTCTACGAACCCCGCATCCCCAAGGACGTCGAACTCGCCGCATGACCCCAGCCAGCCAAACCACCCCAAACCCAACCTGGGCGCCTTGACGAAAGACATAGAGGCACCCCCCCCACGTACTCACCCATGATGTCCGACCTGCTCCCCCAACCGTTGCTGGCGTGTCTGTTCCGTACCTGTGACCAGCAGTTTTCCCAATACGTCGATCACGGGCTTGACCTTGACACGGTGACAAGGTTTCCACTTGGGCACAGGAGGTGGTCCCGATCAACACGACCAATGTGACCGCGCAGCAGACCCGCTTGATCAACGCCCTGGGTGCCGAGGACTCATCGGTGCGGCTTAAGGCCGCCCTGGCGGCCGGCTCGGATCCCGACCCCGTCTTCCTGGAGCCCCTCGTCGAGCGGTGCGCGGTCGACCCCGACTTCTTCGTACGAGACATGCTGTCCTGGGCGCTGACCCGCCTCTCGCCGGAGATCACCCTGCCCCGGATTCGCAAGGAGCTTGACTCCAACCGCAACCAGGCCCGCAGCCAGGCGCTGCACACACTCTCCAAGATCAACGACAAGAGCACTTGGGCCTGGATCACCCGCGACATGCTGCGCGACGCCGATGACGAGGTCGCGCGGACCGCGTGGCGCGTGGCGGTAGTCCTCGTACCCGAAGACGAGGAGAAGGACCTGGCCGACGAGCTGGTTCTGCAGCTCGGCCGCGGCAACCGCAGCGTGCAGCTGAGCTTGAGCCGGGCCTTGGTCGACCTCGGCGAAGTGATCAAGCCCGCCCTGGAGAAGGCTGCGGAACACCCGGACCCGGACGTGGCGGCGCACGCCCGTGCCACCGAGCTGCTCCGGCAGAATCCGGAGACCGGTTTCGACGCGGCGATCGAGGAGGCGAAGCGCATGGTCAGGCTCGGCCCGGAGCGAGCTGCCGCGGCCGAGGCGGCGGCGAGCACCGAATCCGCAGAGATGGCCGAGCCTGCGGCGACGACTGAGCCGACCGGGCAGATCGGCCCGACCCAGGCCACCAAGGCCGCAGAGGGCTAGGAGACCGTAGGTTGCTGATCGGTGATGTGGCCCGTCACTCCGGGGTGAGCACCCGGATGCTCCGGCACTACGACGCTCTGGGGCTGGTGCAGCCGACGGGCCGCACCGTCAGTGGCTACCGCGAGTACTCGGCCGAGGACGTCCGCAAAATCTTCCATGTGGAGAGCCTGCGGTCCCTCGGGCTGTCGCTCAAGCAGATCGGGCGCGCGTTGGAGGACCCGGCCTTCACACCGTCGGCCTTGGTCAGCGACCTCATCCAGTGGACGGAGGACCGCTTGGCGCGCGAACAGGAGCTGCTGGAGCGGCTCCGTGTGATCGACGCGTCGGCGCCCACCGGTTGGCAGGACGTCCTGCGCGTCGTCGAACTCATGCGGGAACTCAACTCGACCAGCGCCGCGCGCAGGCAGCAGGCCGTTCTGACGCAGCCGGAGGGCGTGTCGGTTCCGGCCGAACTATTGGTCGGGGCGGTCCTGGCCGAATCCGACCCGCATGTCGCGGGCGCCTTGCGCTGGGCGCTCGCCCGGGCGGGCGGCGAGGGTGTGGCGGCGCTGGCCGCCGCCGCGCGCTCGGAGGACGTGGACATCCGGCGCCGTGCGGTGCTGGCGATCGCCGAGATGTCCGAGGCTCCGGGGGCGATCGCGATGCTCGCGGACGCCCTCGGGGACCCGGACGCCACGGTGCGCGGGCGCGCCGCTCTGGCTCTTGGCAGAAACGGAGTGGCCGCGGCGGTGCCGGCGCTCGTCGGCATGGTGGTCGAGGGCTCCAACGACGTGGACGCGGCGGAGGCTCTGGGAACGTTGTCCCAGGACCCCGAATGCGCGGACCGGATCGCGACCGCCCTGGCTGACGAACTCGCCGCGCCCACCGTGGACTCGGAGACACGGATCCGCCTGACCCAGGCGCTGGTCGAACTGGAGGGAACCACCGCGCAGGAGATGCTGCGCCACCTGGCCCACGACAAGGACCGAGCGGTGGCCCTCGTGGCATCGGCCCTGGTAGGAGTCCTGGGAGAGTGAACCGACGAGGACTCAAACACACAGAGACGCACAGCGGCACCGGGCCCCGTCGGCATGTCGCCACCGAGGTGGGGCACCGCCCACACTCACGGCATCACCCACTCCGCCACCGACCGCGCCGTACCGGCACCCCGACCTCAGCCGCCGACCGGCCAACCCCGAGAAGGCCACCTATCCGACCTGAGGGCAGCGGCCACGCGGACCACCGAGATCCGCTTTGCGCTGGGCCGCCCAGTTGACCAGGTCATCCTGGTCCGCGCCTCCGAACCCGCAGAGCAATCGGCTGTCGGGACCGTTGAAGGCGCCTTGGGGGCCTCAGTGATCCGGTGGGAGAGCGGGACGTGGCGCGGAGCCGATGTGGCTGGTGCGGTGCCAACCTCTCCTGGCCTCTTGTAGGGGTGTCTGAACCGCTCCCGGGTTCGGTGGAGGCTCCGGCAGATCCGGAGCGGTTCCGAGGCATCTGGTGGGCCGTCAGGTAAGTCGACATCTGACCAGCATGAGTCCCCTGGCATTCCGAGACGGTTGTGCGAACAGGCCCCGGGTGACGGCGTCACGACAGTCTGGTCGATGCGGAAGCCCAGGCAGGGAGCCGTCTTCCCAGAGTGAAGCGATGTTCCTCACAATCGTCGACTCCGACGCCCGCCGGTGTACAGTGAAGAACGCCCTTGACCTGCACAAAGCAGGCAGGGAGCCGCCTTCCAGGAGTCCAAATGCTGCGTACTCTGTTCAAGTCCAAGATCCACAGAGCCACCGTCACCCAGGCCGACCTGCACTACGTCGGCTCCGTGACCATCGACGCCGATCTGCTCGACGCCGCCGATCTGCTGCCCGGTGAGCTCGTGCACATCGTGGACATCACCAACGGGGCCCGTCTGGAGACGTACGTCATCGAGGGTGAGCGCGGTTCCGGGGTCATCGGCATCAACGGCGCCGCGGCCCATCTCGTGCATCCCGGCGACCTGGTGATCATCATCAGTTACGCTCAGGTCTCCGACGCCGAAGCCCGGGCGATGAGGCCCAGGGTGGTGCACGTGGACGGCGACAACCGGATCGTGGCCCTCGGCGCGGACCCGTCCGAGCCGGTACCTGGTTCGGAACAGCGGCGCAGCCCCCAGGCGGTCAAGGCCTGAGTCCGCGAGCGGCCGCCCGGCGACGCCGACCGCACGCGAGGAGAACCGCATGAGCGACATCGAGATCCGCGACGACCGGGCCGGCGGCCGCCTTGAGGCCTTCGCCGGGGACCAACTGGCCGGACACATCCAGTACTTCGTCCTTCAGGCCCCGCGGCGCGCCCTCGTCCCGGTCCACACGATCGTCGAGCCCGCGTACGAGGGCCAGGGCATCGCCGGTTCGCTCGCGCGGCGGCTGTACGGCACGGCGGAACGCGAGGGCATCGTCGTCGCCCCGCTGTGCCCGTACGTCGTGAAGTGGGCGGAGCGGCACCCCGACGAGGCTCCGGCGGCCGACCCGGAGCTGCTGCGGGCCGCCAAGGAGTGGCTGCTCGCCCACCCGGAGGGGTTCTGATGGGAGGCGTGCTCGCCCTGCTGCACACCTCCTCCCTCCACATCCCCGTCTTCGACGCCCTCCGGGACGAGGCCCATCCCGGCCTGGAACTGCGGCACTTCGTCGCCGAGGACCTGCTGACCCGCGCGGGCACCGACGGTCCCGCGTCGGTCGCCGGCGATGTGCGGGCCCTGCTCGACGTGGCCGTCGCCGAGGGCGCCACGGCGGTGCTGTGCACCTGCTCCAGCATCGGGGCCGTCGCCGAGGCCACGGACGCCGGCGTGCCCGTGCTCCGTGTGGACCGACCGATGGCCGCCGCCGCCGTGGCAGCCGGCCCGCGGATCGTCGTCCTGGCGACGGTGCCCGGCACCCTCGCCCCGACCGTGGCCCTGATCGAGGAGGAGGCCACGGGCCCGGTGGAGATCCGCACCCGCCTCCTCGACGATGCCTGGGCCCTGTTCGAGGCCGGTGACACCGCCGGCTACGCCCGCGCGATCGCGGGGGCCGCCGACGAGGTCACGGCCGCCGACGTGATCGTCCTCGCCCAGGCATCCATGACGCCCGCCGGGCAGTTGACCACGACCACGATCCCCGTGCTGTCCAGCCCCCGACCGGGGCTGGCGGCGGGAGCGACGGCGGCGGCGGTGCGGCCGGCCGGGTGACTGCCCGTGGGGGGCCGGGGTACCCGTGGCACAAGTCCATGGTCGGCGTATCCATTGGCTGGAGGACACGATGACCCACCCAGAACCGGACCCCGTGCGGCCCGGCCCCACCCCGGGCCCGGGCCCGGACCGCCCCGAACCCGTCCCGGCCCCGAACCCCTACCCCGACCCGGTCCCGCCACCGGAGCCCGCCCCGACGCCGGAGCCGGACCCGGTCCCCAAGCCCCCGGGCCCTGACCCGATCCCGGGAGAACCGATGCCCAAGCCCCTGTCGTAGGGGCCCGATGGGATGAAGAACGACAAGTGGCCCGGCGTGAACCCCTTCACGCCGGGCCACTTGTCGTGCCGCCCGCCCGTGGGAGAGCGAGGGGAACGGCGCGACGGCCACGACCGGCCGGCGGCCACCGCCGTCCTCAGCGGCCAGCCCGCGCGAGACCTACCGCCACCGAGCGGTGGCCACCGCCGTCCTCAGCGGTCAGCCCGCGCGAGACCAGCCGTACCCGGTCGGACCCCGACCCGCCGAGGTTCCCGCGGGCCGTCCCCTTCACACCTCGGCCTCCGGCCTACGCCTCGACCTCGGACCGGTCGCCACCCCACAGCGTGTGGAACGACCCCTCCCGGTCCACCCTCCGGTACGTGTGTGCCCCGAAGAAGTCCCGCTGCCCCTGCGTCAGCGCCGCCGGCAACCGCTCCGCGCGCAGCGCGTCGTAGTACGCGAGCGCCGCCGCGAAGCCCGGGGTCGGCACACCCTGCCGGGTCGCGGCCACGATCACCTCACGCCAGTCGTCCTGCGCCGCCGCGATCTCCTGGGCGAACGTCTCGTCGGACAGGAGGCTCGGCAGGTCCGGACGGGCGTCGTACGCGGCGCGGATACGGTCGAGGAAGGCCGCACGGATGATGCAGCCGCCGCGCCAGATGGAGGCGACCTTGCCGAGGTCGATGTCCCAGTCGTACTCGGCGCGGGCCGCGTCGATCTCGTGGAAGCCCTGCGTGTACGACACGATCTTGGAGGCGTACAGCGCCTGCTCGACGCGGTCGGCGAAGGCACCCGCCTCGGCGGTGCTGAGCGGCTCCGCCTTCGGGCCGGCCAGCGACCGCGAGGCCTCCCGCAGCGCGGCGTGCCCGGACAGCGAGCGCGCGAAGACGGCCTCGGCGATACCGGAGACCGGCACCCCCAGGTCCAGCGCGATCTGCACGGTCCAGCGGCCCGTGCCCTTCTGCTCCGCCTGGTCGACGACCACGTCCACGAACGGCTTGCCGGTCGCCGCGTCCACGTGCGCCAGCACCTCGGCGGTGATCTCGATCAGATACGAGTCGAGGCGCCCGGTGTTCCAGGTGCGGAAGATCTCCGCGATCTGCGCGGGGGAGTAGCCGGCCACATCGCGCAGCAGCTGGTACGCCTCGCCGATCAGCTGCATGTCGGCGTACTCGATGCCGTTGTGGACCATCTTCACGAAGTGCCCGGCACCGTCCGGACCCACGTGGGTGACGCACGGCGCCCCGTCGGCGGCCTTCGCGGAGATCTTCTCCAGCATCGGGCCGAGGGAGTCGTACGACTCGGCCGGGCCGCCCGGCATGATGCTGGGCCCGTTGAGCGCGCCCTCCTCACCGCCGGAGATGCCCGCGCCGACGAAGAGGATGCCCTGCTCGCGGAGTGCGGCCTCGCGGCGGCGGGTGTCGGCGAAGTGCGCGTTGCCGCCGTCGATGATCATGTCGCCGGGCTCCAGCAGCGGCGCGAACTCCTCGATCACCGCGTCCGTGGGGCCGCCGGCCTTCACCATCACCACCAGGCGCCGGGGTCGCTCCAGCGCCTGTACGAAGTCCTTGGCGGTCTCGGCCGCGATGAAGTCGCCCTCGTGCCCGTGCTCCTTCACCAGCGCGTGGGTCCGCGCAGCGGTGCGGTTGTGGACGGCGACCGTGTAGCCGTTGCGGGCGAAGTTCCGGGCGAGATTGCTCCCCATGACCGCGAGGCCGGTGACGCCGATCTGGGCTGAAGTGCTCATGCGGTTGGCTCCTATGGATCCTGGAATCAGTGGTGCCGGTGAATCGGTCAAGTCGTGATGGTCAAGACGTGATGGACAAGTGGTGCCGGTAGGTCCTCATATCGGTGCCGCCGTCAGTGCTCGCCAGTATTGCCCTTCCGGTCACCCTGACGTGCGGCGGCCCCTTGCGCACCGCGCGGCGCGTCGTGCTTGAGTACGCGGAAAGGGCCCCACCTGCCTCAACGGACCGCGCAACCGGCGCTCTTCACGCGGCGCACTCGCTCACGCGCGCGCCGGACAGGGGTACTCAAGCGCCGGGACAGGTCGCTTCCACGCCACTCACGGGGTTGGTGCGGCTGGATTTTCGTCTTGTCATGGCCGGTTCGTGGCGCTTACTTTTGCGGCTTCGTGGCAGAGGCGAGGGGGGCTACTCCATGGCCGTACGCGGCCGGCACCGCCGGTACCAGCCGAACAGGATCAACCGTGCTTCACTCACGGTCACAGCCGGCGGCGCCGGCATCGCGCTCCCGCTGATCGGCACGGGAGTCGCCGAGGCGGCCGATGTGGACACCTGGGAGAAGGTCGCGGCCTGCGAGTCCACCGGTGACTGGGACATCAACACCGGCAACGGCTACTACGGCGGCCTCCAGTTCAGTCAGTCCACCTGGGAGGCGTACGGCGGGAGGAGCTACGCCCCGCGCGCCGACCTGGCGACCAAGGAACAGCAGATCGCGATCGCCGAGAAGGTGCTGGACGGCCAGGGCCCCGGCGCCTGGCCCCACTGCTCGGTCCGCGCGGGACTCACCCGCGGCGGCGACACGCCGCGCACCATCGAGGACGTCAAGCCGCAGACCACGCCTCAGTCGCAGGCCGGCAAGGTCGAGATGTACACGGTCGTCCGGGGCGACACGCTCTCCGAGATCGCCGAGTCCCACGAGGTCAAGGGAGGTTGGCGCGGGCTCTACCACGCCAACCGCAGGACCGTCGGCTCCGACCCGGACCGCATCCTCCCGGGCCAGCGGCTGAGCCTGACCTCGGCCGCCCCGAAGAAGGAACACAAGAGGGAAGAGCCGAAGAAGGAAGCGAAGCGGGAACCGAAGAACGAGCCCAAGAAGGAGCAGAAGAAGGAGCAGAAGCGGGAGCGGCGGACCGACACTCGGCAGGAGTCCGGGTCCCTGGTCGCCCCCGTGAACGCCTCACTGGGCACCCCGTACCGCGCCTCCGGCTCCTCCTGGTCGAAGGGCTACCACACGGGTGTCGACTTCCCCGTGCCGACCGGCAGCACCGTCAAGGCCGTGGCCTCCGGGCAGGTCGTCACGGCGGGCTGGGGCGGCTCCTTCGGCTACCAGGTGGTGATCCGGCACGCCGACGGCCGGTACACGCAGTACGCCCATCTGTCGGCGATCTCCGTGAAGGCCGGGCAGGGTGTGAGCGCGGGGCAGCGCATCGGCCGCTCGGGTTCCACGGGCAACAGTTCGGGCCCGCATCTGCACTTCGAGGTGCGGACGGGGCCCGGCTTCGGCAGCGACGTCGACCCGATCGCCTGGCTGCGGGCCGGAGGGGTGCGTCTCTGACGCGCTGACGAACCGCGGGAGGCCCGCTCCGGGCCTCCCGCTCAGGACGTGACGTGGTCCCGATGCCGATCGGTATGCGGCCGCGGCACATACAGCTCGCCGTGGAACGGCCGCAGCTCCGGTCCGGGCGGCCCCTCCTCCCCGGAGCCGCCGCTCCTGCGGAACGGAGCCGGTACGACCACCCGCTGGTCGAGGCCGAGCGAGCCGTCGGCCGCTGCCGGTGCCCCGGCGGACCGCGCGGCGAGCCCCGCGAGCAGCCGCTCGACGGCGAGGGCCGCCTCCCGGTCGGCGACCGTGGACGCGTCGTCCGCGCCGTCGTCGCCGGTCCGCCCGGGCCGCGCCTGGTCATGGAGCCGCTCGGTGGTCAGCAGGATCAGGCCGCCCGCCGCGACGACCCCGCTGGCCAGGGCGAGGAGGGTGCCCGTGGTGCCGTAGCGGAACGTCTCGCCGAACATCGTGATGCCGACCGCCGCCGCCACCACCGGGTTCACGACGGTCAGCGTGGCGAGCGGCGCCGCGAGACCGCCGCTGCGGTAGGAGGCCTGCGACAGCAGCAGACCGGCGGTGGCGAAGACACCGATGACCGCGAGGGTCGGCAGGTCGGCGGGACCGACACCGTCCGTCCAGTCCACGGCGACCGTCTTGGTGAACACCGAGGACATGCCGAACGCCACACCGGACGCCACCGCCAGCAGGATGCTGCGCGCCGTCGGGTGGCGGTGCGCGGCGCGAGCCGCCGTCATCAGCGCCACCACCACGCCTGCGCTGACCACCGCCACCAGCACGCGCTCGACGGTGTCGAGGGACTGCGCATCGGCCGTGCCGACCAGGGAGAGCAGGCCCGCGAGACCCACCGTCGCCATGATCGCGCCCCGCCAGGCCGCGGCCCCGGCCCTGCGGCCGACGAAGAGCGCCGCCATGGGCAGGGCGAACACGATGGTCAGCGCGCCCAGCGGCTGCACCAGGCTCAGCGGGCCGTAGGCCAGGGCCACCACGTGCAGCAGCCCGCCGAGGCCGTTCAGTCCGACGGCGGCCCACCAGCCCGGACGGCGCAGCGGCGCGTAGGTCGGACCGGGCGAGGACACCGCGACACGCTCCTGCACGATCGCACCGCCCGCGTAGGCCACGGCGGAGACGAACGACAGCAGCACGGACAACGCGAGGGCGCTCATGAGCGGCTCCTTCGCGAGGGGCGGGGGCGCTCGGCCCGCCGCTGCGAACGGTCGGCTTTCATGATGACCACGATGCCTCGCGAACGCGTCCGCGTCGTCGTACCAGAGCACTCATTGCGTCCTACTGCCGATGGAGTACGACCCGGCCCCCGTCATCCTCAGGAGGGGCGACACGGAGTGCACCCCTCCGCGCGAACGCCGCCAGGGGGCCTGGTACTACTCGACCTCGTGGACGACGCCCCCGGCCTCATGGACCTCTCCGCCCTCGGCGGATTCTTCGTACTACACACGGCGGCACCGTCGCGGGGCCCCCTGCCGACCCTCGCCGAGGCGTACGCGGCACGGGATGCCGATGTGAGAAAGGAGGTTTACGCGAATCCGGTAATTTTCCGTGTCCGGAAGGTGGCGGACGGCATCCGGGCCCCGGAGCCGCGCGTCGCGGCCTCCATCGCCCACCTCGGTCTCGCCGCACGGCTGTGGTCGGTCGCCCTCGGTGCCGTCGCCCTGTACGACCGCGTCCCCGATCTGGACCCCCGGCTGCTGCGCTGGGACCCGGACGCGAGTGCCCCCGACGAACTCTGGCTGACCGGGGTACGGATGCTGTCCGCCGACCGGATCGGCGAGGTCGTACGGGAGGCGCATCTCGTTCCCCTGGCGGCGGCCCTCTGCTCCCAGCTGCCGGTCTCCCCTCGACTGCTGTGGGGGAACGCGGCCTCCGCGCTCATGGGAGCCGTACGGCAGATCGACCGCTGGGCCGTCGCGAACGGCCGGACGGAGGCGGCCGTCCGGGCCCGGCGGCTGGCCGCCGCACAGCTCGCGCACCCTGACCTCGCCGGCACCCTCGACCCCGCCACCCACCGCCGCCGCAGCTGCTGCCTCTACTACCGGCTGCCCGGCGGCGGACTGTGCGGCGACTGCTGCTTCGACCGGCCGCCCGCCCGGACCCGGCCGCCGGCCGCCGAGGGGTAGGGCCCTTCTGACGGATCTCCGGGGCGAAGGAGCGGCGTCCGGGGGGAGTCCCGCTCGGCGCTTCCCCGGCCGCCCCGGGGAGAATCGCGGTCTTCCCCAACCGCCGCGTCTGGGTGACCATGTGGGAACGAGTCATGTGAGACAGGGGGTTCCGGGTGCGAGTCGGCCTGCTGACCCGGGAGTATCCGCCCGACGTCTATGGGGGCGCCGGGGTCCATGTCGAGTTCCTCGCACGGGAGTTGAGATCCCTCGTCGACCTCGACGTGCACTGCTGGGGTGAGGGCGCCGCGGGCGGCGTCGTACGGCACCGGCCCTGGTCGGCGCTGGACGGCGCCAACGACGCGTTGCGCACGTTCTCCGTGGACCTGTCCATCGCCGCCGGGCTCGAAGGCCGTGAACTCGTCCACTCGCACACCTGGTACGCCAATCTCGCCGGCCACTTCGGCAAGCTGCTGCACGGCATCCCGCATGTGATGACCGCCCACTCGCTGGAGCCGCTGCGTCCCTGGAAGGCCGAGCAACTGGGCGGTGGATACGCCCTGTCCAGCTGGGCCGAGCGCACCGCGATCGAGTCCGCCGACGCGGTGATCGCGGTGTCCGGCGCCATGCGCGACGACATCCTCGGCTGCTACCCGGCCCTGGACCCGGCCAGGGTGCGGGTCGTGCACAACGGCATCGACACCTCCCTCTACCGGCCGGACCACGCCACGGACGTCCTCGACCGCGTCGGCCTCGACAAGGCCCGCCCCTACGTCCTGTTCGTCGGCCGCATCACCCGCCAGAAGGGCGTGCCCCATCTGCTGCGCGCCGTACGGGACATCGACCCGGACATCCAGGTCGTGCTGTGCGCCGGCGCCCCCGACACCCCGGAGATCGACCGGGAGTTCCGCGACCTCTTCGAGGAGCTGAGCCGCGTACGCGAGGGCCTGCACTGGATCCCGCAGATGCTGCCGCGCCCGGAGGTGATCCAGCTCCTCACCCACGCCGCCGTGTTCGTCTGCCCCTCGGTGTACGAGCCGCTCGGCATCGTCAACCTGGAGGCCATGGCCTGCGGGACGGCGGTGGTCGCGTCACGGGTGGGCGGTATCCCGGAGGTCGTGGAGGACGGCGTCACGGGCCTCCTCGTGTCCACCGAGGACGACTTCGAAGCTCAGCTGGCCCGCGCCCTCGACTCCGTCCTCGCCGACCCCGCGACCGCCGCCCGCATGGGCGAGGCGGGACGGGAGCGCGCGGTGCGCGAGTTCGGCTGGGACGCGGTGGCCCGGCGGACGGTCCACCTGTACGAGGAAGTCCTCAAACAGGGGTAGGCACACAGGACAGAGCACGGCACAACCGGGCGTAGAGGGGCGGCGGCATGCGGCGCGGTGGACCTTCGGTGCTGGGAATCGTACTGGCGGGCGGCGAGGGCAAGAGGCTGATGCCCCTGACCGCCGACCGCGCGAAACCCGCGGTGACCTTCGGCGGGACGTACCGTCTCGTGGACTTCGTACTCTCCAATCTCGTGAACGCGGACATCCTGCGGATCTGCGTCCTGACCCAGTACAAATCGCACTCCCTGGACCGGCACATCACCACCACCTGGCGGATGTCGAGCCTGCTCGGCAACTACGTCACCCCGGTCCCGGCCCAGCAGCGGCTCGGTCCGCGCTGGTACCTGGGCAGCGCGGACGCGCTGCTGCAGTCCCTCAACCTGGTGCACGACGAACAACCCGAGTACGTCGCCGTCTTCGGCGCCGACCACGTCTACCGCATGGACCCCCGGCAGATGCTGGCCCAGCACATCGAGGGCGGCGCGGGGGTGACCGTCGCCGGGATACGCGTGCCCCGCACCGAGTCCTCCTCCTTCGGGGTGATCACCCCCGGCTCGGACGGCCGGTCCGTGGAGGGCTTCCTGGAGAAGCCCGCCGACCCGCCCGGACTGGTCGACGACCCCGAGTGCGTGTTCGCCTCGATGGGCAACTACATCTTCACCACCAAGGCCCTGGTGGAGGCGCTCCAGCGGGACGCCGAGGACGAGAACTCCGTCCACGACATGGGCGGCTCGATCCTGCCCCAGCTCACCGAGCGCGGCGAGGCCCAGCTGTACGACTTCAGCGCCAACCACGTCCCCGGCGAGACCAACCGCGACCGCGGCTACTGGCGTGACGTCGGGACCCTCGACGCCTACTACGACGCCCATATGGACCTCATCGCCGAACGCCCCGCCTTCAACCTGTTCAACCGCAGCTGGCCCATCTACACCAGCTCCGGCCAGCTCTCCCCGGCCCGCTTCAACGCGGGCGGCATCGCCAGCGAGTCGATCATCAGTGCGGGCTGCCTGATCCGCGGCCAGGTGACCAGGTCCATCCTGTCGCCCGGCGTCGTCGTCGACCCGGGTGCCGTGGTCCAGGGATCGGTCCTGCACGACAACGTCCACATCGGCCGGGGCGCGGTCGTACGGGGTGCCGTCCTCGACAAGAACGTCCAGGTCCCCCCGGGCGCCACCATCGGCGTCAACCCGGAGCGCGACGCCGAGCTCTACACGGTCTCCAAGGGCGGGGTGATCGCCCTCGGCAAGGGCCGGCAGGTGTCGTAGCCCGGTAGCGCCGGGCGGCGAGCTATTGTGCGGTTCGTCACGCCGCACTGGGCCGGGTGGGTTGAGATGACCCCCGAGTGACGGCAGATGCCCCACCGGTCCCGCCTCTCCCCAGGAGGTGGGACTTAATCTGCTGTTAACTGAGTGTAGCGCGATCGTACTTGACCGTAATCGGCCATCGGCGATTGACTGCAGACTCATCCCGTCGTCGACGCGAGGCAAGCCATTGACTTCTGACGTGCTCGCACCACTCGACCTGGCCTTCTGGAACATCGAGACCGCCCAACATCCCATGCACCTGGCGGCCCTCGGCGTCTTCACGGCGAACTCACCCACCGCCGGGGCCCACGCCGCCGACCTGCTCGCCGCGCGCGCCGCCGGGGTGTCCGCGCTGAGGATGCGGATCCGGGACGTATGGCGGCCCGACGTACGGCTGCCGCTCACCTTCGGCGGCGCTACCCGCGAGCCCGTCGACGACTTCGAGCCCTTCGACCACGTACGGCTCCACGCGCCGACACGCGACTTCCACGCGGTGGCCGGGCGGCTGATGGAACGCCCCCTGGAGCGCGGCCGGCCGCCGTGGGAGGCGCACGTCCTGCCGGCCGAGGACGGCACCTCCTTCGCGGTGCTGTTCAAGTTCCACCACGCCCTGGCCGACGGACTGAGGGCGCTGACGCTCGCCGCCGCCGTCATGGACCCCATGGACATGCCCGCGCCCCGGCCGCGCCCCGCCGAGCCCCCGCGCAGCCTCCTCGGCGACGTGCGCAAACTGCCCGGCCTCTTCCGGTCCACCCTCTCCGACCTGGGCCGTGCCGTGGACATCGGCACCTCCGTCGCCCGCACCACGCTCGACGCGACGCTGGGTGCGCGGGGCACCGCCGCCCTGACCGCCGAACCGAGCGGCACCCGCCGCACCGTCGGCGTGGTCCTCGACCTCGACGACGTGCACCGCATCCGCAAGACCGTCGGCGGCACCGTCAACGACGTCCTCATCGCGGTCGTCGCCGGCGCGCTGCGCCGCTGGCTGGACGAGCGGGGCGACGGCAGCGAGGGGGTCACGCCCAGGGCGCTCATCCCCGTCTCCAAGCGCCGGCCGCGCACCGCGCACCCCCAGGGCAACCGGCTCTCCGGCTATCTGATGAGGCTGCCCGTCGACGACCCGGACCCGCTCGGCCGGCTCCGCACGGTCCGTACGGCCATGGACCGCAACAAGGAGGCCGGGCCCAATCGCGGCGCCGGGGCGGTCGCGCTGCTGGCCGACCATGTGCCGCCGCTGGGGCACCGCCTGGGCGGGCCCCTGGTCAGCCAGGCCGCGCGCCTCTGGTTCGACATCCTCGTCACCAGCGTCCCCCTCCCGAGCCTCGGCCTGAGACTCGGCGGCTGCCCGCTCGCTGAGGTCTACCCGCTCGCTCCCCTCGCGCACGGCCAGTCCTTGGCCGTGGCCGTCTCCACGTACCGCGGCGGCGTCCACTACGGACTGGTCGCGGACGCGGCGGCCGTGCCGGATCTGGAGGTGCTGGGCAAGGCGGTGTCGGGGGAGCTGGAGGAACTGCTGGCGGCGTGCGAGAGCCGGCGCTGACCGCCGGGGCGAAGGGCGCCCCGTAGCTCGGGGGTGCGGGTGGGTTCGGCGAGTGCAGGCGAGTGGGGGTTTCTCGCGCAGTTCCCCGCGCCCCTGGAGGGCTGGGCCTGCGGCCCGCCCTTCATCCCGAAAAGCACGGGGCGCAGCCCCGGTCGCTTTTCAGGGGCGCGGGGAACTGCGCGAGAAACCACGAACCACCCGCAGTCGCCCTACGACAGTGGCCCCCGGGCTGTGAGGCGCCCTGGGTTTGGTCAGCCGCGCCGACGTCCGTAGAATTCCGCGTTCGGTGACGGGCGCGAGTCGGCGCGCCGCGAGTGATCAGGGAAACGGCAGCGCGATGACGGTGACAGAGGACGGCCCGGCGACCACGGACGAGGCCGTGTACGGCCCCGGTATCGACCCCGAGCGGCTCGCCGTCTGCCTCAGCGTGCTCGAGGAACTCGACACGCTGGACGTCGACCACCCGGACGCGATCACGGTGCGCCGCGCCACCGCCGCCATCTACCGCACCGTGAAGCAGCGCCGCCGCCAGGAGCGCCGCGCCGCGAAGACCGCCCACGACAAGGCGGTCACCGAGGCCACCGCCACCGGC
This sequence comes from Streptomyces sp. NPDC042364, assembly GCF_056437585.1. NCBI lineage: Bacteria > Bacillati > Actinomycetota > Actinomycetes > Kitasatosporales > Streptomycetaceae > Streptomyces > Streptomyces sp. NPDC042364. The sequence continues at coordinate 159,720 of NZ_JBWKAJ010000012.1, forward strand.
TCCGCCCAGCGCATCGACGACGAGACCGAGGGCATCCTGCCGTCGTCGGTGACCGGCGCCGGGCAGATCGCGGGGATACTCCAGCGCCCGCGCTCCTGCTACGTCTGCAAGACCCGCTACGTAGAGGTCGACTACTTCTACCACCAGCTCTGCCAGGACTGCGCCGCCGAGAACCGCGCCCGCCGCGACGCCCGCGCCGACCTCACCGGCAAGCGTGCGCTGCTCACCGGCGGCCGCGCCAAGATCGGCATGTACATCGCCCTGCGGCTGCTGCGCGACGGCGCCCACACCACGATCACCACCCGGTTCCCGAAGGACGCGATCCGACGCTTCAAGGCGATGGACGACTCCGCGGACTGGATGCACCGCCTGGAGGTCGTCGGCATCGACCTGCGCGACCCCGCCCAGGTCGTCGCCCTCGCCGACCAGGTCACCGACGCGGGCCCCCTCGACATCCTCATCAACAACGCGACGCAGACCGTGCGCCGTCTGCCCTCCGCCTACGCGGCCCTCGTCGAGGGCGAGAGCGCCCCGCTGCCCGCCGGTGAGCTCCCCGCCCACCACGTCATCGGCGCCTTCAACTCCGGTGCGGTGGACCGGCTGACGGGACCGGCCGAGCTGCCCGTCGGCACCAGCGGCCTCGACGCGCAGCGGGTCGCCGACCTCGCCCTGGTCGCGGGCAACGCCAGCGTCGCCCGGCACCTCGACGGCACCGCCATCGACGCCGGCGGTCTCGTCCCCGACGTGGTGGACAGCAACACCTGGGTGCAGACCATCGAGCAGATCTCCCCGGTGGAGCTGCTGGAGACCCAGCTGTGCAACTACACCGCGCCGTTCATCCTCATCAGCAAGCTCCGCCCGGCGATGGCCGACGCCGCCCGGAAGGCGCAGAGCGGACGGGCGTACGTGGTGAACGTCTCCGCGATGGAAGGCGTCTTCGGCCGCGGCTACAAGGGCGCGGGCCACCCCAACACGAACGCGGCCAAGGCCGCGATGAACATGGTGACGCGGACCAGCGCCCAGGAGATGTTCCAGACCGACGGCATTCTCATGACCTCGGTCGACACCGGCTGGATCACCGACGAGCGCCCTCACTTCGACAAGCTCCGCCTCGCCGAGGAGGGCTTCCACGCCCCGCTCGACCTCGTCGACGGCGCGGCCCGCGTCTACGACCCCGTCGTCCGCGGCGAGCAGGGCGAGGACCTGTACGGCGTCTTCCTGAAGGACTACGCGCCCGGCAAGTGGTGAGACGCCCTCGCCCGGTCCGACACCAGCTCCAGCACCGTCCGCCAGTCCTCGAGCACCCCGGCGTCCGCCCCCGGGGTCCGGCCCGCCTCGTCCGCGTCCCGCAGTGTCAGCACGTCCTCCACCAGGGTCGCGTCGGCCCAGCCGCCCGCGTGCAGCCGTACGAGGTCGTCGGGGCCGAGGGCGTGCAGCCGTACGAGACGGGCGACCCGCTCACCGAGCAGGGGGCGCACCGCGTCGGCTGCCAGGTCGGCATGGCCGGTGTCGTCACCCGGACGGAGCAGCCGGCCGAGGCCGTGCACCAGGCCGGCCACCTGGAGCTCCTTGTCGGCCGGCCGTGCCCGCCGCAACAGCGCGGCGGTGCGCAGCGCGTGCTCGTGCCGATCCCCGACGTCGCCTCGGGCGCCGGGTGCGTCACCGGCGCCCCGGCACGCGTGCAGCAGATCCATCAGCTCGTCGATGCCGCGCAGCTCCATGCGTCGGTCCTCCCGAGTCCGCCCGCGAGAAATGCCGTTGCGACACAGGAGCAGACCATGGTCGGCTTGCTGTTCGGCCAACGGGACCTGAACTGCGTGCCGAGGGCGGCGATCCGCTGGAGCGCCGGTCCGGCGTGGAGTTCGGGAGCTGCTCCGATCGGGTGGCGGCAAAACGTGACGAAACAGGGCGGATCGGGGCGAGTGGGCCTGCTGAACACGGAACGACTCAAGACAGTTACCTCGTGTTTTCAGCCCCATCGAGCGGGCGCCCGCTCATTTGGTTACTCTGTACCGGACGGACAGCCTTGAATGGGTTCCACCCACACCCACGGTCCGTCCCGGGACAAGCCGGTCACCACGGCCTGCTCTCACCCAAGTGAATCCGGCGCCACCGCGTCCGAACTGACATCGACTCAGACCCGAGCGGACGTCAGGCGTTCAGCGGCAGGCTGGGCCGACGTCCCGAGGGTGACCCGACACATAAGGAGTGCGCGGTGACACCAGAGAAGACGAATCGCGATCAGCGCCCCAAGGAACGCTCGGAGCGCGCCGGCCGGTCCAAGAAGGAACTGGGCAGCCTCGACGTGTGGGCCAGGTCCGCTCCCATCCGTCTCGCGGGCTACGAGGACGACCTCGCCGAGCCCCACATCCTGCCCAGCGTGGACTGATCCGTCAGCATCGCGATCGACGTCTGCGTGGGCGTGCCAGACTCACGCCCATGCAGATCAGAGAAGCCACCGCCGAGGACTGGCCGCGGATCTGGCCGTTCTGGCACCGCGTGGTCGCCGCCGGTGAGACCTACACCTGGGACCCGGACACCTCCGAGGAAGCCGCCCGCGAGCTCTGGACGGCCCCCGCCAAGCGGGTGTTCGTCATCGAGGACGGCACCGGAGCGGTCGTCGGCTCCGCGTACCTCACACCCAACTACGGTGGTCCCGCCGCCCGTATCGCCAACGCGGGCTTCATGGTCGACCCCGACCACGGCGGGCGCGGCATCGGCCGCGCACTCGCCGAGCACGTCCTGACCGCCGCCAAGGCCGACGGCTACCGGGGGATGGTCTTCAACGCCGTCGTCGAGACCAACCCGGCCGTGCGTCTGTGGACCTCCCTCGGCTTCACCGTCCTGGGCACCGTGCCGGACGCCTTCGAACACCCGCGGGACGGCAGAGTCGGGCTCCACATCATGTACCGGGCCCTCTAGGACCACGTCAGTCGAGCGGTGCCGTCCGCCGCCACGGGTGCAGCTCCTGCAACTGCTCGGCCACAGCGAGCAGTTCCGGTTCGGAGCCGGGACGGCCGACCAGCTGCACCGCGCAGGGGGCGCCCGACGGGAGCGTGCCGAACGGCACCGACATCGCAGGCCATCCCGTCAGGTTCCACGGAGGGGTGAGCGGCGAGCAGTTCGTGTTCACGAGCAGATTGCGCAGCCACCCCCGCTCGTGCCAGGACGCGGCGGCCGGTCCGCGCCGGGCGAGCGCCGGGGTGAGCAGCACGTCGTGCTCGGCGAAGAACGGCTCCATCCGCCGGCGCAGCCGCTCCCGGCGGTCACCGGCCCGGACGCCCGTGAGGAAACGGCGTCCCACGGCGGCGTGCACACGGGTGCGCCGGGTCAGCAGCGACGGGTCCAGACCCTCGGCGTCCACCGCCGTGCCCGCCGTCCAGTGCGCCAGCGACGTCGTGCCCAGCCAGAGCGGATACGGCGGGTCTGCGGGCCGCACCCGGTGGCCCGCCCCGGCCAGCGACTCGGCGGCCCGGCGCGCGGCATCGGCGTACGGGCGGGTCACGGTCACTCCGACCAGGGGGCTGCGCACGGAGACGGCGACGGTGCGGGGGGAGGGGGGTCGGGGCGGTTCGACGGACTCCGTGCCCGCCAGGATCCGGAACATCAGCCGGGCGTCCTCGACGGTCGTCGCGAGCGGGCCGTTCTCCGACATCCCGAACCAGTCGCCGTGTCCGATGTCCGCCGGGACGACCCCGTAGCCCGGCTTCAGACCTATGAGCCCGCAGTTGGCGGCCGGTATGCGCAGCGAGCCCATCCCGTCGTTGCCGAGCGCGACGGGCACCATCCCGGCGGCCACCGCTGCCGCGCTGCCCCCGGACGAGCCGCCCGTGGTGCGGGTGGGGTCCCAGGGGTTGCGGGCGGTGCCGTGCACCCCGTCGGTCGTGCCGAAGACGCACAGCTCGGGCACGTTCGTCAGGCCCACGACCACCGCGCCCGCCGCACGCAGCCGGGCCACCGTCACATGATCCCCGGCGGCCGGAGTGTCCGGTGTCGCCGCCGACCCGTTGCGCGTGGCCTCACCCCGAACGGCGAGGTTGTCCTTGACCGCCACCGGCACTCCGGCGAGCGGCAGGTCACCCAGGCCGGCGCGGGCCGCCACCTCGTCCGCCTCGGCCAGCGCCGCCTCCGCCCGGACCGTACGGAACGCGCCGATCCGCCCGTCCAGCGCCGCGATCCGCGCGAGATGCTCCGCCACCACCTCGCGCGGCGTCACCCGCTTCTCCTGCACAGCGGCGGCGATCTCGGCGGCGGTGCGGCCGACCCAGCTGGTCATGGGGCTCCCTGTCGATCTGGTGTGCGTGGGAGCACTGTGCCCCGTGGGGCGGCGCCGCGTCGAGAGCCGGGACCAGAGCTCCCCATGCCGTCGCTGACTCATCCGGCCATCCGGCCATCCGGCCATCCGGCCATCCGGCCATCCGGCCATCCGGCCATCCGGCCATCCGGCCATCCGGCCATCCGGCCATCCGGCTCCGCTCGGGTGGGCGGCCCTCGCGGTCGGCGCGCGGGTCGTCACAGACCGGGGTGCGGTCACCGCCGGCCTCGGGAGGACCGTCGAGGTGGGCCGGGCGGGCACCTGGACCTCGGGCGGCGTGGCCGCCCGGTTCGGGCTCCACCGGTCGCGGGCCCTACCGGTCCCGGGCCGCCGACACGGCCAGCCGCGTCGGCGGCATGAACTCCCGGACGTACGTGCGCTCCCAGCAGGCGCCCGTCGCCCGCAGCTCGCGCCAGGTCGTGTAGCGGTAGCGGAACAGACGGGCGCGGACGAAGCGCGGCGGGGCATCGGCGGGGAAGGGGGAGCGGCGCAGCAGCCGCAGGGTGTCGCGGTCGTTCTCCAGAAGGCGCTCCACCAGACCGCCGAACCAGGGATGCGCGTACGCGGGGGAGAGCGCCGCGAACCACATCAGCCAGTCCAGCCGCAGATGGTACGGGGCGAACTGGCGCGGCCAGTACCGCGGATCACCCGGCTTGCCCCTGAACTCGTACTCCAGCCAGCCCGCGTCCTCGCGCGGCACCTCGTCCGCCGTCCCCTCCACCACCACCTCGTACCTGACCCGGCTGACACTGCCGAAGGCCCCATAGGTGTTGACCAGGTGCAGCGGGTCGAAGGACCGGTTCATCACCTGGCGATGGGAGATCATGTTGCGGACCGGGTGGTAGCTGAGCCAGAGCACCAGCGCGGTGACGGCGAGGACCACGATCTCGTACCAGAGGGGCGCGTCGGGGACGTCCGGCGCGCCGGTCCCCAGGTCCACCGCCGACAGGGCCAGCACGATCGTGATCCAGTTCAGCCAGCTGAAGTTGCCCGACAGCACCAGCCACAACTGGGTCAGGATCATCAGCGAGGCGGCGGCCGTCGCGACGGGCTGCGGGGTGAACAGCAGGAACGGGACGACCAGCTGGGTCACGTGGTTGGCGGCCGCCTCCACCCGGTGGAGCGGCTTCGGCAGATGATGGAAGAACCAGCTCAGCGGTCCCGGCATCGGCTGCGTCTCGTGGTGGTGGTACAGACAGGTCAGCTTCCGCCAGCACTCGTCGCCGCGCATCTTGATCAGGCCCGCGCCGAACTCCACCCGGAACAGCACCCAGCGCAGCAGGAACAGCACGACGACCGGCGGCGCCACCTCGTCGTTGCCCAGGAACACCGCCAGGAAGCCGACCTCCAGAAGCAGCGACTCCCAGCCGAACGAGTACCAGGTCTGGCCGACGTTCACGATCGACAGGTACATCACCCACGGCACCAGCCACAGCAGCATTCCGCCCCACAGGGGGAGCAGCGAGTCCGCCCCCGCGACGAGCGCGGCCGACACCGCGCAGCCCGCCCACGCCCATGCCGCGAAGAACCGGTCCGAGTAGTGGAGGTGGAACACACTCGGTGACCTTCGCCAGGGCGTCCGCGCGAGGAAGCGGGGGACCGGCAGCATCCCGCGCTCCCCGATCAGCGCCCGGAACTGCAGGGCCGCCCCCAGAAAGGCCACCAGGTAGATCACGGCGAGGGAGCGCTGGAAGAGCAGTCGGCCGAGCCAGTAGTCGGGTGCGGTGAACCAGTCCATGGCTGTCGCGCTCCTGGGTCGCGCGCCGGAACGGGGGCGATACCGACACTAGTGATCGGATCCACGGGGCCGAAACAGGACAGCCCATCCCCACTCGAATAATCGGGCAAACCCTGGCAAAGTGGCCACATGGTTGATCGGGGAGCGAGTGAGCTGCCGCTGCCGGACGATTGGCTCGCCCACCCGGACCCCGTCCTGGCGCTCAATCTCATGGGCAGCTTCGACTGGGACCTCGACGCCGGCGTGATGCACTTGGACGCCACGGCCCACGAGGTCTTCGACCTGCGCCCCGACGAATACGACGGCGACCCCGAGACCCTGACCGTCCGGGTCCCCCCGATGGAGGGCCGCAGGCTCGACACACTGGTGTCGCAGGCACTCAAGGACGGCAGTGAGAACTACGGCGCCTACTTCCGCATCCGGCTGCGCGACGGGACTCCGCGCTGGACCCACACCCAGGGCTACATCCTCCGCGACGAGACCGGCCGACCGTACCGCGTCGTCGGCATCGTCCGTGACGCCACCCGGGAGCTGCGCGAGATCGGTGACCGGACCGAGCAGGCGGCGCTGGACGAGGCCCACCGCAGACGCACCGACGTGGTGCAGGTCATCACGGCCGCCCTGGCCCACGCCCGGACCGTCCAGGACGTGATCGACGTCCTGGAGGACACCGACGGCATCACCCACCTGGGCGCGACCAGCCTGGTCATGGGTCTGGTCGAGGCCGGCCGCATCCGCATGATCGCCGCCGGCCCCAGGGACAGCTACGTACCCGGCACCCAGATCACCCGCCTCGACGTGAAGTACCCGATGAACGAGGTCGTACGGACCCTCGCCCCGCACTTCATCGAGTCACCGGAGGAGTTCGCCGAGTCGTATCCGCTGCTCTGGCCGCACATCACCGACCTCCAGATCACCTCGGCCGCCTATCTGCCCCTGATCGTGCAGGCCCGGCCCATCGGGGCCATGGGGCTGCTCTACAACGACCGGCGGGGCTTCACCCGGGAGGAACGCGACGTCCTCGTGGCGCTGGGCAGCAGCATCGCCCAGAGCCTCCAGCGGGCCATGTTCTACGAGGGGGAGAAGGACCTCGCGGAGGGCCTCCAGCAGGCCATGCTGCCCCGGTCCATCCCCAGCGTGCCCGGCGCCGACATCGCCGTCCGCTACCGGGCCGCGTCGTTCGGCGGTTCGCTCGGCCGGGACATCGGCGGCGACTGGTACGACCTCGTCCCGCTGCCCGGCGGCCGGGTCGGCGCGGTCATCGGCGACGTCCAGGGCCACGACACCCATGCCGCCGCCGTCATGGGCCAGTTGCGCATCGTCCTCAAGGCGTACGCCACCGAGGGCCACACCCCGGCCACCGTGATGTCCCGCGCCTCAACCTTCCTCCACGAACTCGACACCGACCGGTTCGCCACCTGCCTGTACGCGGAGGCCGACCTGTCCACCGGTGTGGTCCAGGTCGTCCGGGCCGGACACATCGACCCCCTGATCCGGGCGCCCGACGGCGAGTGCCGGCGGGTGACCGTCGACGGCGGGCTGCCGCTCGGGCTGTCCGCCGAGTTCGGCGGCCTGGAGTACCCCGTGAGCACGATCGAGCTGGATCCCGGGGACACACTGCTGCTCTGCACGGACGGCCTCATCGAACAGCCCGGCGCCGACCTCGACGACGGCATGCTCACACTGCAGGCGCTGATCAGCACGGGCCCCGACGACGTCGACGACCTCGCCGACCGGCTCATCGACGTGGCGGAGGAACGCGGTGGCGACGACGACGTGGCCCTGCTCCTGCTGCGCCGCCGCAGCCGCCGCTCGGAGCAGCCCGGCGGGCGGCTCCAGCAGCATGTCGCTCCCGGCGACCCGGAGGCGCTCACCGAGGCCCGGCACATGATCGGGGCGGCCGTCCGCGCGTGGGGCGCGCGGGAGCGGGCCGACGAGATCGAACTCGTGGCCGACGAGCTGATCACCAACGCCCTCATGCACACGGAGGGCTCCGCGATCGTGACGCTCCGGGCGCTGACCGGGACGCAACGGCGGCTGCGGGTGGAGGTCGAGGACTCCTCCAGCGCGCTGCCGCGCCGCCGGGAGGCGGGGGAGTCGGGTGTCTCGGGGCGGGGGCTGCTGCTGGTGGACCGGCTGACGGACGTGTGGGGGGTGGAGGCGCGGGGCGGGGGGAAGTGCGTGTGGTGCGAGTTCGTGTTCGCCCGGTAGCTCGGGGGCGCGGGTTCGTTGGGCGGGTGCGGGTCGTGTGTGGTCTCTCGCGCAGTTCCCCGCGCCCCTGAAGGGAAGGGCCTGCGGCCCGCCCTTCAGATGAAAAGCACGGGGCGCAGCCCCGGTCGCTTTTCAGGGGGCGCGGGGAACTGCGCGAACAACCCCCACCCACCGCACCCGCCCGACGAACCCGCACCCCCGAGCGATCAGGCGCCCCGGCAAAGCGCCGCAGGCAGTGGCACGCTGGATGACATGCCGGAACTGCCCGAGGTCGACGCCCTGCGGGACTTCCTGGCCGGCGCTCTCGTCGGCCATGAGGTCGTCCGTGTGCTGCCCGTGGCCATCAGCGTGCTCAAGACGTACGACCCGCCGGTCACCGCCCTGGAGGGGCGGGAGGTCACGGCGGTGGGACGGTACGGGAAGTTCCTGGACGTGGAGACCGACGGCGGCGAGCTGCACCTCGTGACCCACCTCGCCCGCGCCGGCTGGCTGCACTGGCGGGACCGGCTCCCCGACGGGCCGCCCAGGCCGGGCGGGAAGAGCCCGCTGGCGCTGCGGGTCGCGCTGGAGACCGGCGAGGGCTTCGACCTCACGGAGGCCGGCACGCAGAAGAGGCTCGCGGTGTACGTCGTACGGGATCCGCGGAGCGTCCCCGGTATCGCCCGGCTCGGCCCCGATCCCCTCGCCGACGACTTCGACGAGGCCCGCTTCGCCGAGCTGCTGGCGGGCGAGCGACGGCAGATCAAGGGCGCCCTCAGGGACCAGAGCCTGATCGCGGGCATCGGCAACGCGTACAGCGACGAGATCCTGCACGCCGCCGGGATGTCGCCCTTCAAGCTGGCCTCGTCCCTCAAGCCCGAGGAGGTCCGGCATCTCCACGAGGCGTTGCGCACCACGCTCACGGAGGCCGTCGAGCGCTCACGGGGCCTGGCCGCCGGGAGGCTGAAGGCGGAGAAGAAGAGCGGGCTCCGGGTACACGGTCGGACCGGGGAACCCTGCCCGGTGTGCGGGGACACCGTCCGTGAGGTGTCCTTCAGCGACTCCTCGCTCCAGTACTGCCCGACCTGCCAGACCGGAGGGAAGCCGCTCGCCGACCGGCGGCTGTCACGGCTGCTGAAGTAGCGAGGCCGGGACCCCGCCCCATCCCCGACCATGATCGGCAACCATTGAAGGTACGGACCATGTGCCGGGCCGGTGGGTCGGTCACCGGAACGGCTCAGCGCCAGGCCGGGGCCTTCAGTTTCACCACGAGTTCGCCCTCCTGGCTGCGTACCTCGAAGTGGCTGATGTCCTCGCGCTGCATCGAGGTACCGCCCTGCATCGTGGAGGGCCCGTCGGCATCGTCGGGGGACTTCCAGTTGGCCGCCGTCTCCTCAGAACCGTCCTTGCCGATCACGACCAGCCGGCAGGCATGGGCACCCTCTGCCTCCTTGACCTTCAGCTGGATGTCGCTGCCCCAGATCCGGTCCTCGGCCTTGACCTCCGCCCACACGCCCGACTCGGGGTCCGTGGCGGCGACCCTGTCCGGCGGGGCGCCCGGACCTGCGAGAACGGCCACGGCGGGGCCGCCGACCGCGATGATCACGGAGGCGGCGACCGCGAACAGCCAGCGCCTGCGACGTGCCCGGTGGCGGGCCGCCACCTGGTCGAGCAGCCGTCCGAGCAGCTGTGGGCCGGGCGCCGCGAAGGGGTGCACGGCGCGCGGTGTCGCGTTCCGGTAGAGCATCAGCTGCCGGGCGGCGGGACGGAACTCGGTGACCTGTACCGCGCACTGGGGGCAGCCGCGGACATGGTCCTCGAAGTGGAAGGACTCCACCTCGTCCAGCACGCCCAGCGAGTACGCGCCGACGTCGTGATGACGATCCTGGGACCACATGGCAATTCCTCGGGCCGGTGTGCGGTGGGGGTTGCTTCCTGCCCCCATCGGTACGGACCAGACCCGAGAATCACTCAAGCCCCGCGCCCAATGCCAACCAAAAGATTCGGAGCCGTTACCCCGGCGGATTGGTCGCCGACCGGGAAAACTTCCCCGCTGCCGCCCGAACAGGCAGTTCACCGCACCGACACGCCCCGGTCACCCGGAGTGTCCGCAGGGGCGGCCGTCCTCAGAAGAGATGGATCGCCAGATGGCCGAGCGGCAGACCGAGCCGCCAGGCCGGTGTCCAGACCTTTGGGCCCTCGTCCTCGCCGAGTACCGCGCCGCCCCCCGGCACCGCGTCGAGGTCGGGCGCGAGCAGCTCGGTCTCCTCCAGCCAGCGCCAGGCCGCCGCCGCCAGTTCCAGGTCCGGCGCGGGGCCGCCGATCTCCAGCGCCTCGGCGGTGAGGTGGGCCAGGCGCTCGCACACCCAGTCCTGCCACGGCTGGTCGTACGCCGTCAGCGACAGCCAGGTCTCCAGCTGGGTGACGACCCGGATGCCGGAGAGCTCACCGCCGGAGTCCGCGAGGAAGATGGTCAGCGCCAGGGCGTCGCGCCCCGCACGGAACTCGAAGGACGTCGGCGGCATGAGGTCGCCGGTCCGCAGCAGTTCCTCGGCGATGTACTCGGCGTAGAACCACGCCATGGGGACGGTCAGTTCGCCGCCGCCGGCGCCGTCCGTGCTCTCTTGACCTCTGTGCAGCATCCCTTCCTGCCTTCCTCCGGTACGTGCGCGTCGCCCGACACCGGGCCCCGGGGCAGGGCCCCATCCGGAACACGGATGAGGACAGCTGATGGCCCAACAGCGGTCCTCAGCAAGGCGCTTTACGGAGGTTTGACTCAGCCGTCGGTTTCACCGCAGGTCGGCCGCGTATCCCGGAAGCACCCGGCGCAGGGCGCGCAGCGCGTAGTAAGCGCGCGACTTCACCGTACCGGGCGGGATTCCCAGGGCTTCCGCGGCTTCCGCCACACTCGCCCCCTGGAAATACACCTGCACCAGTACTTCGCGGTGCTCCGGAGTGAGTGTCTTCACAGCTTCGCGCACATCGAGGGTGGCGACGGACCGCTCGGCATGGTCAGCCATCACTCGGGCGTTCTCCAGCACCGCGTCCCCCACCTCCGCGGGGCGTGCCTGCCGGGCCCGTCGCGCGTCGATGGCGAGTCTGCGGCCGACGGTGAGCAGCCAGGGGCGTACGGAGTCGAAGTCGTCGGCGCGCAGCGCCTCGGGGTGCTGCCAGGCGCGTACGAAGGTCTCCTGCACGAGGTCCTCGGCGCGATGACGGTCCCCGTCGGAGAGCCGCAGCAGCAGGGCGAAGAGGGGGCGTCCGTGTTCACGCTGGATCTCGGCCAGTTCGTGTTCGGCGGTCGTCCCGTTGGTGATCGTGGTTCCGGCCGTCATGGGCGTATGGGAACGCGGGGCGCTCCGCGGGGACAGGGGCCGGTCACGGGTGTGCGGCGGGCGGTCGAAGCTGTCGACGAACGGTGCGACGAACGGTCTGCCGGGGTTTCGGAGGCTCTGCCTCCGGACCCGCGCGCCGCCGTCCGGTCCCGCTTCTCGAAGCCCGGACTGGCCGGATTCCCCGCCGTCCGTCCGTGACAACCGGGCTGCGCTTCCCGGGGGCGAGGCGCGGCCCAGAGGGTGGAGAGGACTTCACGGGCGTGGGCCGCACGCAGGACGGAAACCTCCACCGAACCCTTTCGGGCGGCGCAGGGGCCAACGCACGGCTCGCGCCGCGTGGCACGGCCCCGGGGCAGCTTCGACCGAGTGGCGTGGCTGCCACCCGGCTTTCGCCGCTCGGCGCGGACGTGGCGGGGCCGTGACCGCACGGGGTGGCCCCGGAGCGGTTCCGAACGCGCGGCGCTCGGCGCGGCATCGGGCCTGACCGCTCGGCGCGGCCACGGGACGGTTCCGACTGGGTGGCGTGGCTGCCGCCCGGCTTCGGCTGCGCGGCGTGGTGCCCCGCGGCGCCGCCGCTAGCGACCGCGTCGTGCGGTCTCGGCGCGGCTTGGACTGCGCGGGGTGGCTGTTTGACGGCTTGGCCTGAGCGGGGTGGCCGCCCTCCGGCTTTCGTGGCGCGGCAGGGCCTCGACCGCATCCGCACGGTGCGGACTCGGCGCGGTGCCGTCCGCGCCTCGTCGTCGCACCACGGCTCCGCCCGCGGCGCGGCTACGGCACCACCGTCACCGGCCAGCGGCCCGCCTTCACCAGGCGGATCGCGACCGAGCCGACGATGCGGTGGCCGGCCTGTTCGGAGGCGCCCACCACGACCGCGTCGGCCTTGAGGTCGTCGGCCGCCTTCACCAGACCGTTGTACGGGTCGCCGCGGAAGGTGTGGAACTCCCAGCGGGTCTCGAAGACCCCCTTCACCTGCTCGGCGGCCTCGCGGATCTGCGCGACGAGGCTTTCGGCGATCTCGTCGGTCGTCCCGGCCACCGGCATCCCGAGCGCCGCGCCGGCCGCCATGACCGGCTGCACGTACACGATCGCCAGCAGCGCCCGCTGCCGCCGGGCGAGGCCCGCGGCGTAGGCCACGGCGCGCAGGGAGGAGTCGGAGCCGTCCAGCCCGACGAGGACGACCTTCGGCCCGTCGGTCCCCCGCTCGAACTGGTGCGCTTGCTGATCCGTCACGGTGGTGAGGCTATCTGAGAGCCCAGGAACCGGCGTGCGCCGGGCGGTCACAGGGGGCGCGGAGGATTACTCACATTGGGTGTTTTCATGCCGCCGCACCGGTGTCGTGGTGGTGCGCCGTCCCTGACTTGGTCGACTCATGAGTCATGACGAAGGATCAGATGTTCACGCGCCGCCGCCTCCTGCTCAGCGGTGCCGCCCTGGCCGGCGCGGCCGGTGTCGCGGGCACGACCGCCCTGCTCGGTGGCGAAGGGAGTTCCGGGCGGGCCCGGAACGCCGTCACGGCCGCCGGTCCCGGCGCCCGTCCCGCGCTCAAGCAGTCCGTGTACCGGTTGCGGCCCATCGCCGGATACGGCGCTCCGCCGCTCAGGCGCCGCACCCTCGTCCCCGCGACCGTCCGCAGCCGGCCGTACCTGCGCGTGGACGGACGGGGCCGGACCATGGTGCTGACCTTCGACGACGGCCCTGATCCGCGCTACACCCCGGACATCCTGCGCATCCTCCGCAAGCACGACGCCCGCGCGATGTTCTTCGTGTGCGGTGAGATGGTGCACCGGCACAAGGACCTGCTGCGGGAGATGGCCGACGACGGTCACACCGTCGGCAACCACACCTGGTCCCACCCCATGCTGCCGAGCCTCTCCCGGTCCAGGATCCGCTCCGAGATGGCCCGGACCTGCGAGATCATCGAGAAGACCTACGGCGAACCTCCCCTGTGGTTCCGGGCACCCTACGGCGCCTGGAACCGGGCCACCTTCGAGTTCGGCGCCGATCTCGGCATGGAACCCCTGGCCTGGACCGTGGACACCCTCGACTGGCGTGCCCCGGGGGCAGCCACCATCGCGGACCGTGTGGAGAAGGGCGCGGCGCCCGGTGTCGTCGTGCTCTCCCACGACGCGGGAGGCGACCGCTCGCAGAGCGTCCGGGCGCTGCGTGAATACCTTCCCGAACTGCTGGACTCGGGATACCGGATCACGGTGCCGCACCGGAAATACGCGTAGGGCCGGAAAAGGGAATCCGCTTCGGGCGTTCGCCCGCCCGGTCGGGGAACGCTCAGCGAACCTCGACCAGGCGGGCGAACACGACGACGTTTCCGTCGTAGCCGTTCTGCTTGGAGAAACCGCCCCCACAGGTGATGACACGCAACTCGGGAATTCCGCTGTTGCCGTAGACGCGGTCACCGGGGAAGTTGTTCTTCTCGAAGACCTCGATCCCGTAGATCTCGAAAACGGCGGTCTTCGCGTCACCGCGCTGGACCTCGACCCGGTTGCCCTTCTTCAGCGCCCCGAGACCGTAGAACACGGCGGGCCCCTGGTTGTTGTCGACATGGCCGACGACGACGGCGGTGCCCTTCTCGCCCGGGGAGACCGCGCCGGTGAACCAGCCGGCCAGGTTGGGGTCCTCGGCGGGCGGCGCGTCGACCCAGCCCTGGGCGTCCAGCCCGACGGGCACGACCGGCGCGTCGACCTGGATCGAGGGGATCCGCACCCGGTCGACCATGGCGTACGGCAGCGGATCGGGCACATTGGTGAAGGTGCCGTGCGGGGAACTGCGGCTGTCGGCGGCAGCCGCCCGGGCGGGCTGCGGCGGTCCCACGTCGAATTCCCCCGAACCGTTCCGGATGAGAGCGAGACCGGTCAGCAGAACCAGCGCTATCACGCCCCACGGCGCGCGCTTTCTCCGCCGCTCCTCCTCTTCGGCCTCGGCCGGCTGGGACCAAGACATTCGCCATCCCCTCTCGACACGGCCGTCGCCGCGTCAGTCGCGCATAGGGGAAAACTAAGCGTGCCGCGCCGGGACGGCGACGGGGCAGGTACGAACGGGTGGCGGCGAGCCGAGGTCATGCGCCATCCGAGTTGCCGCCCACAGGAATTTTCTGACGGTGCGTGACCTGCGGCGATATCCGGCGACCCGGAAATATCACGGCGTGTCCGCTCACCAGGACGGACCAGCTTCGAAATGCGGCCCTGAGCACGGCATCTGAGGGTCTTTACGGGAGGCGCTTTCTCGCCGATCGACCGGGGACGGGTCCCGGGGCGTCTTCCGCGGAGGATCACATGCGTACTACTCGTGCCCTGGCGGCCTCGGCCGTCGCGGTCACTCTGGTCGGCCTCGCCGCCCCGACGGCCGCCGCGTGGGACCAGCCCAAATCGGTCACGGCCGCCCCGCAGGTCATCGCCCGCGGCGGTCAGCTCGTCCTCACCGTCAGCGGCGGCGACGCGTGCGCGACATCGGGCAGCACGATCAGCTCGACCGCGTTTCCCACGACCAACCTCACGTCCATGGGCGGCAACACCGCCACGGCGACGGTGCGGGTCAACTCCAACGCGAGCCCCGGCTCGTACAGCGTCACCACACACTGCGAGGGCCAGCGCAGGACGTTCAACGACGTCTTCACGGTCATCGGCGGTGTCCGCGGTGGTCTCGGTGGCAGCAGCTCCGTCGGGGCCACGCCGACCGACATCGCGATCGGCGGCGGGCTGGTGGCCGCAGCGGCCATCGGCGGCGGCGTCTTCTGGATGCGCCGTCGTTCGGAGAACAGGATCTGAGGTCAGGACGACTCGGGCCCGAGAACCGGATCCGTCGCTCGCTCCCTTCGGAGCGCGGGTCGTACGCCGTCCAGCCTTTCGCCCCGGTATCCCGCAAGGGACCGGGGCGAAAGGCTGGACGGCGTACACCGTCAGGGTCAGGTGTGGCTGCCGTCCTCGGAGCGGCGGCGCGACAAGTGCCACGCGGCGCCCACGGAACCCGCCACGAGCGCGGCTCCCAGGCCGATCTCCCCCAGGTCCAGGCCGGCGACGGTGCCGCCGATCCCGGCGTGGGAACCGTGCGAGGGATGACCGTGCGAGGGATGGTGGCCCGGGCGCCCGGTGGCGATGGTGAGGTCCGTCTGGCCGCTCTCGTTGCCGCACTGGAACGTGACCTCGTACACCGCTCCGGGCTTGGCGTCCCAGTCGACGGTGGCCTTCGCCGACGACTGCCACTTGGGGATGGTGACCGTGTCGAACACGGCCGAGGACACGGTCGTCCGGGAATGGCAGCCGTCCACGCGGAGCGTGACCTCACCGCCGGCCGCGATGGTCGAGGGCAGCACACTGAAGCCGAACGACGTGATGTCGCCGGCCGTTGCCGCGTGCGCGGCGGGAGCGGTGAGCGAAAGGGCGGTCACGCCCAGCAGAGCGGCCGAAGCGACGTGTATCGCGCGCATGATGAGCCTCCGGGTCCCGAGGAGCCTGCTGCGGACCTTTTCCGCCTGCGCCTGACATGCACCTCGATGAGCGAAACGCTAGGAAGGCTCGCCCGGGGCCGCGATCGCAGTCGCGCGAATGGGGCAAGAGTGTGCTCCGCCCAGGGGACGGCCCCGCGCACGACGGGCGTACGACCCGGGAGACGGGCCCCGCGTACGACGGGCCCGCGTACGACCCGGGGGCAGGCATGCGTGCGGCCGGGGGACGGGGTCCGCTGTGGCCCCTCGTCCCCCGGCCGCGAGGTCGCTCCGGGCGGCCGTCAGGCCCCGATGCCGGGGAAGAGGGCCATGAAGGGCTCGGCCGAGGCCGTCAGTCCCCGGCCGTAGGGCGCGTCGAAGTCCCAGACCAGGAAGAGCAGGAAGGCGATGAGGGCGGAGAACAGGCCGGCGAGGATCAGCTCGCGTGCCGTACGCCGGATCTGCAGGGCGAAGACCATGCCGACGGTCACGACGGCACCGGTGATCAGGCCGAACCACACCACCCCGGGCATCGTCTCGCCGGTGGAGTCCGCGCGGGAGTTGCGCGCGGCGTCGGCCGCCGCCATCTGGTCGAGCAACGGCTGGTAGGCCTGTGCCTCGAAGTCGTCCCCCGGCCGGTAGTCGGTGACGTCCCGGCGGACGGTGTCGAGCAGCTCGTCGCCCCGTTCGGTCATCTCGCCCCTGGCGGCCATGACCTTCCACTCGGTGGACACGACATGGCCGACATACGCCTCGATGTCGTCACGGATCCGGTCACGCACCTCGTCCGGGTACACCCGCACCCGCTCGTTGATCTCGTGCAGCGCCTGCGCCTCCGCCTGCACATGGTCCTGGGCGACGCTGCGGGCCTCCCAGACACCGGCGATGGCCAGCCCCAGGACGATGGCGTACACCACGCCGATCATCATGGTGATGTACTCGATCACGTCCGGGGTCTCGGACGGGTCCTCGTCCGCCGGTGCGGCGTGGTGCCGTACGACGGCCACGAGGAGGACGACGAGACACGCCGCCCCCATAGCGAGGGTGAGAACAAGCCATTCCGACAAGAGGTTCCTCCTGGGGTCAGCGCGGGCGCAGCGCGGCGACGGCGAACACCGCGGGCGCGGTGACGAGCAGGGCGAGGGACACGAGGGACGGCCCCGAACGCTTGGTCCGCGGGCGGGTCGCAGCCTTGTAGGGCGGGTAGTGCACCGGGCTCGGCGAGACCTCGGGCGTGGGGCTCGGCGGCTTCGGTGCGGAGGTCGGGGGCGGGGCGGGCGCGGGCCTCGCGGCCCTGGTGACAGGGGGCGGCGGTGGCGGTGGCTCGGGCCGGGGGACCGGGGTGGGCGTCGGGCGCGGCGTGGGCGTGGGGCGGGGCGTGGGTGTCGGGTCTGGGGCCGGTTCGGGCGTGGGGCTCGGCGGCTTCGGGGGCGGTGGGGGAGTCGGGGTGGGCACCGGCGGGCACGAGGGTGTGGGTGCGGGGGACGGCGTGGGTGTGGGGGACGGTGTGGTCGCCGGAGGCGGCTCGCAGGTGCCGGTGCTTCCGATGGCCAGGGCGACGGCGCTGCCGTCCGGGCCGGTCGAGGCGTAGGCGCAGGCGTCGGCCATCGCCGTGCCGCCCGGCACTCCGGTGAGGAGCCAGGTCAGTGCGAGCAGGGCCGACAGCCGCAGGGCGAGAGCGGAACGGGTCCGCGGGGGTCCTTGCACGTCGGAGATCATCCGTGCCTCGCGCGCCCGCGTATGCGGGAGTTGGCCCGGATTGCTCCAAAGGAGGGAAAACCGATCACGAAGGTTTGACCGGGGACCCCGGCCGCCGACCGACTTTTGGGCGCTTTCGCAGGCGGCGCCGGGGGGCGCCTCCACAGAGTTTCGAAAGAAATCTGTGTTCCGTTGAACACTTCGGCCACCCCCGCCCGTACCTAGGGCCAGCGAG
This sequence comes from Streptomyces sp. NPDC042364, assembly GCF_056437585.1. Taxonomy (NCBI): domain Bacteria; kingdom Bacillati; phylum Actinomycetota; class Actinomycetes; order Kitasatosporales; family Streptomycetaceae; genus Streptomyces; species Streptomyces sp. NPDC042364. The sequence goes on from NZ_JBWKAJ010000012.1 coordinate 177,666, forward strand.
CGGCGCAGTAGGGCGCTGCAACACCCAAGGATTGACGGGGAGATGGAATGAACACCTCCTGGCGGAGCGCCTCACTCGTAGCCTCAGCTGCGGCTGTGCTGGCGCTGACGACGGCGTGCGGTCAGGAACAGGGGTCCACGTCCTCGCAGAACGTGGGTGCCGCTTCCACCCCGACGCTCGGCGCCGGCACCATCGCCGGGGCAGGCGCGGCCGGGTCCGGTACGTCGGACCAGGCCCAGTCGACCACGGCGGCGTCCGCGGGCCAGCTGACCGTGTGGAACAGCGACGAGTACGGCAAGGTCCTCACGGACAGCGCCGGTCGCACCCTGTACCGCTTCGACAAGGACTCCTTCGAGCCGCCGAAGACGACCTGTGAGGGCGAGTGCGCCACCACCTGGCCTCCGGTGCCCGCCGCGGGTGCCACCGCCGCCGACGGCGTCGACAAGGCGCTGCTCGGTGAGATCACCCGCCCCGACGGCACCAAGCAGCTGACCGTGGGCGGCTGGCCGATGTACTACTTCGCCAAGGACACCAAGGCCGGTGACATCAAGGGCCAGGGCCTCAAGGGCACCTGGTTCGCCTCCGCCCCCAACGGCAAGAAGGCGTCCACCAAGGGCGGCGGCGGTGGTGGTGGCACCGGTGCCGCGGGCGACGCCGGCGGCGAGGCGGTCGGGCAGGCCGGTCTGACCACCCGCAACGACCCCAAGCTCGGCGAGATCGTCGTCGACAAGAACGGCATGACGGTCTACCGGTTCCTCAAGGACAAGCAGTGGCCGATGTCGACCAAGTGCACCGGTGCCTGCCTCGACAAGTGGCCCGTGGTCGCCCCGGTCGACAAGAACGACACCGAGGGCATCCTGCTGAAGGGCTACACGGTCTTCGACCGGCCCGACGGCATCAAGCAGCAGACCATCAACTGCATCCCGCTCTACACCTTCGCCGGTGACAAGGCCCCGGGTGACACCAAGGGCCAGGGTGTGGGCGGCACCTGGTTCGCCATCAACGGCGACGGAGAGCCGATCGGCGCGCAGCAGTAGGAATCACCTTCCCCAGGGTGGAACGCCTCGCCATTCGAGAACCGACCGCACGCGGAAGGGAGTGGACGAGAAGCAGAGTGCCGGACGCACCACATCAGCGCGGCCGATCAAGGACCCGCCCCCTCCGCACCGCATCGGAGGGGGCGGGTCGTTTGGCGTGCCCGTGCGTCGGCGGGTGGTTCGCGGACAAACGGCGGCGCTCGGGCGTGAACAGGCATGGTCGGGACGGCGTTTGGGCATGTGCCCACGGCGGCGAACTTGAACGGACGGTCAATTTCCGGTTTTGCTCGCCCCTGTGGCGGACGATCAGTAGCCTCTGCTCGAACACCGGATCGCCTACGCCGCCCCCGACGCGTTGGAGTCACAGATATGGAGCGTCCCGCCTGGGCGCCACGGAGCATCGACATCTCGATGCCGTCCGTGGCCCGCATGGACGACTACTACCTGGGCGGTTCGCACAACTTCGAGGTCGACCGGGAAGCGGCGCGCAGGGCCATGGAGTTCGTGCCGGGCCTGCCGAAGATCATGCAGGCGAACCGTGCCTTCATGCGCCGCGCCGTGCGCCACGCGGCCCGAACGGGTGTCACCCAGTTCCTGGACATCGGGTCCGGCATCCCTTCCTTCGGAAACGTGCACGACGTGGCGAGGGAGGCCGGCCCCGGCGCGCGCGTCGTCTATGTCGACCACGACCCGGTCGCCGTAGCACACAGCCAGGCCGTTCTGGAAGGCGCCGAGGACGCGGATGTGGTCGCGGCCGATCTGCGCAAGCCCCGGGACATCCTCACGAGCCCCCAAGTCGAGCGACTGATCGACCTGAACCGGCCAGTGGCCCTGCTTCTGGTTGCCATACTGCACTTCGTGGAGGACACGGACGACCCGTACGGAGCGGTGGCCGAGTTGCGCGACGCACTCGCGCCCGGCTCCGTGCTCGTCCTCACGCACGCCTCCTACGAGGGAATTCCGCTGCCCCGGGAGCGGATCCAGGGCGCGGTGGACGTGTACAAGGACATCCGCAATCCGCTGATCATGCGCTCTCGCGACGAGATCGCGCGGTTCTTCGAGGGGTACGACATGGTGGAACCCGGACTGGTGCCGATGGCGAAGTGGCGGCCCGACACGGCTCCCGAGGACGAGGATCCGTACGCCTTCTCCTGGTTCGCCGGCGTGGGGACCACGGCGTGAGCGCGGAACCGGACGGGCCGGAGGACAGACTGCGCCGGTTCGCGACGATCTGGAGCCGCGCGGTCTTCCCGGTCACCTCCACGTCGCTGACCCGACCCGAGTTCGAGGAACTGCTGCTGCCGCTCGCCCGGCGCCTGAGCGAAGCACTGCGGGCCAGGACGTACGACGCCGGCGAGGGCCGGGCCGTCGGCGCCGCCCTCGTCGAGGCGCACTGCACCGAACCCGAGGCCCTCAGCCAGACCCTCGACTGCGTCGACGCCTATCTGGTGCTGTACTGCGGCGGGGACGGCCACCGGGAGGATCTGCGCGCCCGTGCCGCACGGCTGCAGTCGGCGATGGCCGCCGGATACGCCGAGGCGCTGCGGCAGCGCACCCTGGCCGAGCAGGAGGCGATCGCCCGCGCGGCCCTGGAGGCGCAGGGCGCCGTGGCCCGGGCCCTGCACGCCACCGAGGCCCGCTTCCGGGCCGTGTTCGAGGGTGCCGCCATAGGGATCGGCATCGCCGACCTCGAAGGCAACCTCCTCCAGGTCAACGCCGCGCTGCTGCGTATGTTCGGCGTCACCGAGCAGACGATGCTCGGGCGCTGCGTCACCGAGTGGACGCACCCCGAGGACGCGCCTCAGGTTTGGCGCCTGTACGAGGAGCTGGTGCGCGCCGAACGCGAGCACTACCACACCGAGAAGGCGTTCCACCGCCCTGACGGAACGGTCCTGTGGACCAATCTCACGGTCTCCCTGCTGCGGGACCCGGACGGCAACCCCCAGTACCAGCTGGCGCTCATGGAGGACACCACCGAACGCCGCCTGCTCAACCTCCGCCTGCGCTACGAGGCCACGCACGACGCGCTCACCGGACTGCCCAACCGCACCCTGTTCTTCGAGCGTCTGGAGAAGGCCCTCGCGGCGGCGGACGGCCAGCGGTTCGGCCTCTGCTACCTCGACCTGGACGGCTTCAAGGCCATCAACGACAGCCTCGGCCACGCGGCCGGCGACCGGCTGCTCGTCGAGGTCGCCGACCGGCTCCAGTCCTGCGCGACCGCCCCCGGCGAGATGGTCGCCCGGCTCGGCGGTGACGAGTTCGTGGCGCTGACCACCGGCCCCGACACCGAACGCGAGGTCGACGACCTCGCCGACCGCATCATGAACGCGCTGGTCACCCCCGTCCGTATCGACGGCCGGGAACTGCTCGTACGCGGCAGCATCGGCATCGTCGAGGGCCCGGCGGGCGAGCGGGGCCCGGCCGAGGTGCTGCGCAGCGCCGACATCACGATGTACCGGGCCAAGTCCGCGGGCGGCAACCGCTACGAGGTCGCCGACGCGGAGGCCGACGCCCGCGCCATCACCCGCCACGGACTGACCACGGCCCTGCCCGCCGCGCTCGACCGGGGCGAGTTCTTCATCGAGTACCAGCCGCTGGTCCACCTCGGCGACGGCACCGTGCGCGGCGCGGAGGCGCTGGTCCGATGGCTGCACCCGCAGCACGGTGTCCTCGGCCCCGACCGGTTCATCCCGCTCGCCGAGCGCACCGGCCTGATCGTGCCGCTCGGCCGCTGGGTGCTGGAGCAGTCGGTGCGCCAGGCCCGTGAGTGGCAGCGACGGCACGGCGGCACGGGTCCGCTGCGCGTCAACGTCAATCTGTCCCCGTGCCAGCTCACCCATCCCGGGCTGGTGCAGGACACCGTGGAGATCCTGGAGCGGGCCGGCCTCGAACCCGACGCCCTCTGCCTGGAGGTGACCGAGTCCGCGCTGATCGGCGCCGACGACGATCTGCTCAAACCGCTGCGCAGGCTCTCCGAGATGGGCATCGACATCGCCCTCGACGACTTCGGGACGGGCTACTCCAACCTCGCCAATCTGCGGCGGCTGCCGGTCCGCGTCCTGAAGCTGGACCGTTCCTTCACCCAGGGCATGCAGCAGTTCCCGGCCGATCCCGTCGACCTGAAGATCGTCGAGGGCATCGTCTCCCTCGCCCACAGCCTGGACCTCGCGGTCACCGTCGAAGGCGTCGAAACCGGCGCGCAGGCCGAGCAGTTGCGGATACTGGGCTGCGACACCGCCCAGGGCTGGTACTACGCCCGCCCCGGCCCGCCGGAGCGGCTGCACGAGCTGGCGCTGGTGGACGCGACGGGTTAGGGGAGAGCGGCGCAGCGCCCCCACCGGGGGCGCGGGGAACTGCGCGATCAGCCACAGCAGACCCGCAACCCCGAACGGCGATCAAGAGACGACGGCGCGACCGGGACTTCGGCCAACGCTCACCGCTCCACCAACATCCGCTGCAGTTCCCTCGCGGCCCGGGGCGGAGCCACATCGCTGCGGTGGGCCAGCGCGATCGTCCGGTGCAGACCGGGGCGGGCCAATGGGGTGACCCGTAGGCCCCGCCCCGAGCGCGTCGCCACCATCCGCGGGACCACCGCGACACCCAGACCCGCCCGGACGAACCCCAGCACCGCGTCCATCTCGCCCCCCTCCACCGCGAAATCCGGCTCGAACCCGGCGGAGCGGCACGCGGCTACGGTGAGTTCCCGCAGGTCGTAGCCGTGCCGGAACATGACCAGGCGCTCGCCCTCCAGATCGGGGATGCCGACCGTGCGGCGGCCGTCCCCCGGCCGTGGCGCGTCCGGGGAGGACACCACCACCAGGTCCTCGCGCAGCAGCTCCACCGTGGTCAGCGCGGGGGAGGGCGTGGGGAGGGGCAGGACGACCAGGGCCAGGTCGAGGGCACCGCGTGCGAGGTGCCGTACCAGGTCGTGGGAGCCGCCCTCCTCGATCAGCAGCCGGATGCCGGGGTAGCGGTCGTGGAAGTCGCGCAGCACGTCCGGCAGCAGACCGGTGCACAGGCTCGGGGTCGCGCCGAGACGCACCCGGCCCCGGCGCAGCTGCACCAGTTCCTGCACCTCCAGCCGGGCCGTCTCCGTGTCGGCCAGGATGCGGCGGGCCAGCGGCAGCAGCGCCTCACCGGCGTCGGTGAGCGTGATGTTGCCGCGCGCCCGCAGGAACAGATCGGCGCCCAACTCCCTTTCCAGCGCCTTGATCTGCTGCGACAGCGACGGCTGGGCGACATGGACCAGCTCGGCGGCGCGGGTGAAGTGCCGGGTCTCGGCGACCGCCACGAAGTACTGGAGCTGCTGGAACTGCACTCCTCCACGATACGGGACGATAGTTCCCGGCTATCGAATCGAGCCGCATCATGTCTTGGACCGATGAGGGGTGCCGGTCCTAGCGTCTTGTCCCATGGCTCTGGCAACGCGGACGGACCGAAAACCGTCCATGGCACGCACGGTGTGGGACAGCTCCGTCGGCAAGAAGACGGTGATGGCGGTCAGCGGTCTGATCATGCTGGCGTACCTGGTCGTCCACATGCTGGGCAACCTCAAGATCTTCTTCGGCTCGGCCGAGTTCAACGGCTACGCGCACTGGCTGCGCACCCTCGGCGAGCCCTTCCTGCACCACGAATGGGCTCTGTGGATCGTCCGCGTGGCCCTCGTCGCCGCGGTCGTCGCCCACGCCACGGCCGCATACCAGCTCAGCCGCCGGGACATCAAGGCCCGGCCCACCAAGTACGTGCACACCAAGCGCCGGGCGAGCTACGCGACCCGCACCATGCGGTGGGGCGGCGTCATCCTCGGACTGTTCATCGTCTGGCACATCCTCGACCTGACGACCGGCACCGTCCACCCGAACGGCTTCCAGTCCGGTCACCCGTACCAGAACGTGATCGACACCTTCTCCACCTGGTACGGCAACGTCATCTACCTCGTCGCGATGCTCGCCCTCGGCCTGCACATCCGGCACGGCTTCTGGAGCGCCGCGCAGACCCTCGGCGCCGGCAGCCGCACCCGTGACCGGGCCCTGAAGACCACCGCGAACGTCCTCGCGCTGGTGCTGACCGTGGGCTTCGTCTCCGTCCCCGTCGCCGTCATGACCGGAGTGGTGAGCTGACCATGAGTACGTCCTCCGCGTACGCGGACTACACGACCGGGGACCCGGTCGTCGACGCCAAGGCGCCCGAGGGCCCGATCGCCGAGCGCTGGGACCGGCGCCGCTTCGAGGCCAGGCTCGTCAACCCCGCCAACCGCCGCAAGCACACCGTCATCGTCGTCGGCACCGGGCTCGCCGGCGGCTCCGCCGGCGCCACGCTCGCCGAACAGGGCTACCACGTCGTCCAGTTCTGCTACCAGGACTCCCCGCGCCGGGCCCACTCGATCGCCGCGCAGGGCGGCATCAACGCCGCGAAGAACTACCGCAACGACGGCGACTCCGTGCACCGGCTGTTCTACGACACCGTCAAGGGCGGCGATTTCCGGGCCCGCGAGTCCAACGTCCACCGGCTCGCGCAGATCTCCGTGGAGATCATCGACCAGTGCGTCGCCCAGGGCGTGCCCTTCGCCCGGGAGTACGGCGGCCTGCTCGACACCCGCTCCTTCGGCGGCGTCCAGGTCTCCCGGACCTTCTACGCCCGCGGCCAGACGGGCCAGCAGCTGCTGCTCGGCGCCTACCAGGCCCTCAGCAGGCAGATCGCCGCCGGCAACGTGGAGATGCACCCCCGCACCGAGATGCTCGACCTGATCGTGATCGACGGGCGGGCCCGCGGAATCGTGGCCCGCGACCTGATCACAGGGAAGATCGACACGTACTTCGCCGACGCGGTGGTGCTGGCGAGCGGCGGCTACGGCAACGTCTTCTACCTGTCGACCAACGCCATGAACTCCAACGCGACCGCCGTCTGGCGGGCGCACCGGCGCGGCGCGCTGTTCGCCAACCCGTGCTTCACCCAGATCCACCCGACGTGCATCCCGCGCACCGGCGACCACCAGTCCAAGCTGACGCTGATGAGCGAGTCGCTGCGCAACGACGGCCGGATCTGGGTGCCGAAGGCCAAGGGCGACCGGCGGCCCCCGGCGCAGATCCCCGAGGACGAGCGCGACTACTACCTGGAGCGCATCTACCCCTCCTTCGGCAACCTCGTGCCCCGCGACATCGCCTCCCGGGCCGCGAAGAACGTCTGCGACGAGGGCCGCGGCGTCGGACCCGGCGGGCAGGGCGTCTACCTCGACTTCGCCGACGCCATCGAGCGGATGGGCCGGGAGGCCGTCGAGGCCAAGTACGGCAACCTCTTCGACATGTACCAGCGGATCACCGACGAGGATCCGTACCGGGTCCCCATGCGGATCTACCCGGCCGTGCACTACACGATGGGCGGGCTGTGGGTCGACTACGACCTCCAGACCACCGTCCCCGGTCTGTTCGCGATCGGTGAGGCCAACTTCTCCGACCACGGGGCCAACCGGCTCGGCGCCTCCGCGCTGATGCAGGGGCTCGCCGACGGGTACTTCGTCCTGCCCGCCACGATCAACGACTACCTCGCCCGCCACCCCCGCCAGGAGGAGATCGGTCCCGGGCACCCCGTCGTGCAGGAGGTCCTCGCCGAGACCGAGGACCGGCTGAACCTCCTCCTCGCCGTCGACGGCGACCGTACGCCGGACTCCTTCCACCGCGAACTCGGCGAGCTGATGTGGGAGTTCTGCGGCATGGCCCGCACGGAGAGCGGCCTGCGCAAGGCCCTGGAGCGGATCCCGCAGATCCGCGAGGAGTTCTGGCGGCGGATCAAGGTCCCGGGGACCGGCGAGGAGTTCAACCAGTCCCTGGAGAAGGCCAACCGGATCGTCGACTACCTGGAGCTCGCCGAGCTGATGTGCCTCGACGCGCTGCACCGGAGCGAGTCGTGCGGCGGCCACTTCCGCGAGGAGTCCCAGACGCCCGACGGCGAGGCGGAACGCAAGGACGAGGAGTTCTCGTACGCGGCCGCCTGGGAGTTCACGGGCACCGGCACCGCCCCCGTCCTGCACAAGGAAGACCTCGTCTTCGAGTACGTCCACCCCACCCAGCGGAGCTACGCATGAAGCTCACCCTGCGCGTCTGGCGACAGCGCGCCGCCGACGCCGAAGGCGCCATGTCCACCTACGAGGTCGACGACATCTCGCCCGACATGTCCTTCCTGGAGATGCTCGACACGCTCAACGAGGAACTCATCCTGCGCGGTGAGGACCCGGTGGCGTTCGACCACGACTGCCGGGAGGGCATCTGCGGCGCGTGTTCGCTGGTCATCAACGGGGACGCGCACGGGCCCGAGCGGACGACCACCTGCCAGCTGCACATGCGGTCCTTCTCGGACGGCGACACGATCGACGTCGAGCCGTGGCGTGCGTCGGCGTTCCCGGTGATCAAGGACCTCGTCGTGGACCGGTCCGCGTTCGACCGGATCATCCAGGCCGGCGGGTACATCACCGCGCCCACCGGCTCCGCGCCGGAGGCACACGCCACGGCCGTGCCGAAGCCGGACGCGGACTTCGCGTTCGAGCACGCCGAGTGCATCGGCTGCGGGGCCTGCGTGGCCGCCTGCCCCAACGGCGCCGCCATGCTGTTCACGTCCGCCAAGGTGAACCACCTGAACGTGCTGCCGCAGGGCGCGCCCGAGCGGGAGACCCGCGTCCTGGACATGGTGGCCCGGATGGACGAGGAGGGCTTCGGCGGCTGCACCCTCGCCGGCGAGTGCGCCACGGCCTGCCCCAAGGGCATTCCCCTGGTGTCCATCACGAACATGAACAAGGAGTGGCTGCGGGCCACGCGGAAGGCCGGGAAGCGGTAGGGGCAGCAGACGTTCGCCGAGAGTGCGGACGGGCGGGGTCGGGAGTGGTGCTCTTCCCGGCCCCGTCTGGTTTTCGCGGGGCGTCCCGGTTAGTTCAGCGAGCGCACATCCGCGCTCCCGCCCTCGGTCACGCGTCGGCCAGACGGCCTCGGGAGAACAGGTACGAGCGGGCCGTACCCGACCGGCCCGCTCTTCCGCCCAGGCCGAACCGGCCCGTGACCTGGAGTGAGCCATGACCGCCGTACCCGCTCTGGACACCCCGCCCCTGCCCTCCCCGTCGGCGGTCCCCGCCCGCTACACCGTCGGTCTCGCCCGCGACGAGGCCGACGTACGGGCCGCGCAGCGGCTGCGCCACGACGTGTTCGCCGGTGAGATGGGCGCCCTGCTGACCGGCCCGCAGCCGGGCCTCGACGTCGACGCCTTCGACGCCTACTGCGACCACCTGCTCGTCCGGGAGACCCTGACCGGGCAGGTCGTGGGCACCTACCGGCTGCTGCCGCCCGAGCGCGCCGCCGTCGCCGGACGGCTGTACTCGGAGGGCGAGTTCGACCTCGGCCGCATCGACGCCATCCGGCCGGGCCTCGTCGAGGTCGGCCGCTCCTGCGTGCACCCCGACCACCGGGACGGCACCGTCATCGGCCTCATCTGGGCCGGCATCGCCCGCTACATGCTCGACCGCGGCCACGAGTGGCTCGCCGGCTGCTGCTCCGTCCCCCTCTCCGACGGCGGCGCCCTCGCCACCGCCACCTGGGACCGGGTCAAGGACAGGCACCTGGCGCCGGAGGAGTACCGGGTACGCCCGCTCCTGCCGTGGGTCCCCAAGGCCGAGGCCCCGGCCGAGCGCGTCGAACTGCCCCCGCTGCTGCGCGGCTATCTGCGGCTCGGCGCCTGGGTGTGCGGCGAGCCCGCGCACGACCCCGACTTCGGGGTCGCCGACCTGTACGTGCTGCTGCCGATGCGCCGCGTCAACGCGCGCTACCTGCGGCACTTCCTCTCCCTCGCCCCGGCGGCGTGACGCGATGAGCGTGTGGCTGCCCGGAGCGCCCTGTACCCCGGGGGCGTGCGTGGACACCACGGGACCGGTCGCCGCCGTGGCGCGGGCCGTGCTGCGGCTCACCGCGGTCATGGCCCTGATTCTCGCCGGGGTCCTGCTCAGCGGCCTCGGACCCCGGATCCCGGCGCGCGCGGTCCGACGCTGGTGCCGATGGCTCGTCCGGGCCTGCGGGGTCCGTGTCCGGATCACCGGCGCCGCCCCGCCCACCGGCGGCCTCCTCCTCGTCGCCAACCACGTCTCCTGGCTGGACATCCCCCTCCTCGCCGCGGTCCGCCCGGCGCGGATGCTCGCCAAGTCGGAGGTCCGGCGGTGGCCGGTCGCGGGCCCCCTCGCCGAGCGGGGCGGCTCCCTGTTCATCGAACGGGACCGCATCCGCGCGCTGCCCGGGACGGTCGCCCGGATCGCCGGCGTCCTGCGCGCCGGCACGGCGGTCGCGGTCTTCCCCGAGGGCAGCACCTGGTGCGGCCGGTCCCAGGGACGCTTCCGGCGGGCCGTGTTCCAGGCCGCCCTCGACGCGGGCGTCCCCGTGCAGCCCGTGCGCGTCCGCTACCGGTCCACCGGGGGAGGGGCCAGCACGGCGCCCGCCTACGTAGGGGAGGACTCGCTGCTCGCGTCCGTGTGGCGGGTGGTCCGCGCGCGCGGAGTCGTCGCCGAGCTCGACGTACGGCCCCTGATCGACCCGGGCACCCACCCCGACCGGCGCACCCTGGCAGCGGCCGCGCAGACGGCGGTGATCGGCGTGGAGGCCATGACCGCGCACGTGACGGAGGACCGCGGAGACGCTCAGGAGGGACTGCCCAGGCCCGCGAGCCGGGCCAGCCTCCGGTAGGAGTCCAGCAGCGCGCCCCGGTCGTACGTACTGGTCGTGACCAGCACCTCCTGGGCACCCGACTCCTTGATCACCGACTCCAGTTCGCGCGCGACCTGCTCCTCCGTGCCGAGGACATGGCCGGTGAGCCCGGACTCGTAGAGGCCGCGCTCCTTGGCCGTCATGGGCCGCCGCTCGATCTCCTCCGCGGGGGCGAGCGGCGGGAACGTGCCGTGGGTGCGGGAGTACGCCATCGCCCAGGCCTCGGGCAGGAGGAGGCGGTGGGCCTCCTCCGGAGTCCCGGCGACGGCGACCGTGCCGGAGACGACGACGTACGGCTCCGCCGCCCAGACGGACGGCCGGAACTCGGCGCGGTAGCGCTCGATGCCGCGCAGCATCCTGTCCCGGGCGCGCAGGTCGCCGATCACCATCGGCAGGCCCGCCCGCGCGGCGATCGAGGCGCCCTCGCCCACCGCCAGCACGAACGGAGGAACGGACAGGCCCTCCGGGGGACGGGCGTGCACACCGGTCGGGGACGTCCCGAGGAACCAGCCCAGCAGCTCGTCGAGCTGCCCCGCGAAGTCGTCGGCATCGTCCTTGTCCCGGCCCAGCGCCCTGCGGACGCCGTCCGTGAAGCCGACGGAACGGCCGAGGCCCATGTCGACGCGCCCCGGGAACAGTGACTCCAGCACCCCGAACTGCTCGGCCACGACCAGAGAGCGGTGGTTGGGCAGCATCACCCCGCCCGTGCCCACCCGGATGGTGCGGGTGGCCGCCGCGACGGCAGCCGCCAGCACCGTCGGCGCGGAGCCGGCCACCCCCGGCACCCCGTGGTGCTCCGAGACCCAGAACCGGTGGAAGCCCAGCTCCTCCACGGCCCGCGCCAGCCGCACGGTGTCCCGCAGTGCCTCGGCCGGCTCACGGCCCTCCCGGACGCGGGAGCGGTCGAGGACGGAGAACCGGGTGGCGGAGAGCACGGAGGTCACATGGGGTTCAACGCTCGGGCCGCGCCGGGATTCCCGACGCCTCCTGACCTGCGAGGCCGGCGCTCGCGTGGACCGGCCGCGAACGCGCCGAGGGGCGCCCGGACCGTGTCCGGACGCCCCTCGGCGGAGCTGACGCTCCCTATCGGCCGACGGTGATCCCCTTCGTCTTCGCGGCCTTGGTGTTCTCGTAGACGACCTTGCCGGTGGACTTCTTCCAGATCTTGATCTTGAAGGTGTCCGGGCCGTCGGTCGCGGTGATCCGGAAGGCGTAGCCGCTGGTGCCACCGATCTTGCCGGAGCCCTGGTAGACGGCCTTGTCGCCGGTCACCACGAGCCAGTCGGAGCCCGTGGAGCGGAACTTCAGCCTCGCCGCGCCGAAGTCGAAGGAGGCCCGGCCCGTGGGGACGGTGGCCTTCTTCGTGTACTTGGCGAGGAAGGAGAAGGCCGCCTTGCCGGTCAGACCGGCCTTGGCCGGGTAGGCGCCCTTCGGGGAGCCGAAGGTCCCGGTACCGGTCGCGGAGCCCGCGGCACGGTCGTAGACGATCAGCTCGGGGAGCCTTGCGGTGTCCGAGGCGCCGTCGTCGTCGGTGACCGTGACCACCGGGCGGTGGATGCCGGCCGTGCGGTAGACGTGCTCGGCCTTGCAGACACCGGCGCCGACCTTGCCGGCCGTCGGCCGGGTGCCGTCCTTCCAGTCGACCTTGCACGTCTGCTTGTCGGCGGTGCCCGGGTCGGTGAACCTCACCGTGACCGAGGTGCCCTTGCCCGCCGCCACCGGGGACTTCGGGCCGGTCGCGGAGGTGATCACCGGGGCCGCGTTGGCGACGGTCACCGTGGCCTTGTCGCTGCTGCGGCCGCCGGTCAGGGTCACCGTGTAGATGCCGTTGTCGGCGCAGGTGATCGTGGTCCGCGCGGAGGAGGCGTCGGCGAAGACGCAGGGCGCGCCGACCTCGACCTTCCACTTGGGGGCGCCCGCACCGGAGACGGTGCCGTCGAGCCGGATGCGCTCGCCCTCCTTGCCCTTGGCGTCCTGGCCGGCCCGGGCGATGGTGACCGGGTCGATGCCGCCGAGGGTGGGGACCACCTTCTTGATCAGGCCGTCGCCGTCGAACTCCAGCTTGTCGATGGTGGTTTCGCGGTGGGTGCCGTCGCCGCCGGGGATGGCGAAGCGGTGGTAGGCGATGTACCAGTCGTCGGTGTTCGGGACGTGGACCACCGAGTGGTGGCCGGGGCCCTTGATGCCGAGCGAGAGGTCCTTCTCCAGGATCACTCCCTGCTTGGTCCAGGGGCCGGTGGGCGAGGAGCCGGTGGCGTAGGCGACCCGGTAGTTCTCGTCACGCGTGTCGTTCTCCGACCACATGAAGTAGTAGGTGCCCTTGCGCTTGACGACGAACGTGCCCTCGTTGTAGCCGCTGGGCGTGATGTCGGTGACCTTCGAGGCGTCGAAGGAGACCATGTCGTCGTTCAGCGGGACGACGTAGGCACGGCCGTTGCCCCAGTAGAGGTACGACTGTCCGTCGTCGTCGGTGAAGACCGCCGGGTCGATCATCTGGCCGCGGTGGTCGCCCGCCTTCAGCAGCGGCTTGCCCAGCGCGTCCTTGAACGGGCCGGTCGGCGAGTCGGAGACCGCGACACCGATGTTGGCGTCGGCGCAGAAGTAGAAGTAGTACTTGCCGTTCTTCTCCTCGATGGCCGGCGCCCAGGCCCGGCTGTCGGCCCAGGAGACGTCAGGGCCGAGGTCCAGGATGACGCCGTGGTCCTTCCAGTGGACCAGGTCCTTGGAGGAGTACGCCTTGAACTGCGTGCCGCTCCAGCCCTCGAAGCCGTCGGTGGTCGGGTAGATGTAGAAGGTGTCGCCGAAGCGGACGATGTTCGGGTCGGCGTTGAGCCCCGGCAGGACCGGGCTCTTCATGATCAGTGCCGAGACCGTCCAGGTGCGCTTCTTGCCGTCGGACCCCGTGACCTCGTACGTCCTCGGCTCGCTGAAGTCGCGCAGGGTGCCGGAGGCGGGGCTGATGGTCGCGCCGTGGGCCAGGGTGAACTCCGGTGCCAGGGCGGTGATGTCGCTGCCCTCGGTCAGCGGCAGGGTGATCCTGCTGTCCTTGTCGTCGATGATCGCGTCGACCTTGAGCGCCGGGTGGGTCGCCGCGGCGATCCCGGTGGTGTTGCCGCCGAGCTCCAGGACCTCGGCGGGCGATAGGGCCCGGTTGTAGATCCGGAAGTCGTCGACCTCGCCGCCGAAATACGGGTCCGGGGAGTACAGGGACCTGCCGATGTAGCCGGAGTGGTCCTTGGCGGCGTCGTACAGGTCGGACGGCTTGACGGTGACACCGTTGACGCGGGCCACCTCGGCGCCGTCCACGTAGAGGATCGCCGTCTCCGTCGCGCCGTCCAGCGTGACGGTGAGGTGCTTCCACTCGCCCTGGGTGAGCGGGGAACCGCCGATCATCTGCTTCTCACCGGACCAGGTGGCCTTGGTGATCGCGGAGAACAGCTTCCCGGCGCCGTTGGACGGGGTGGCGAAGAGGTACTTGTCGCTGTCGGGGCCGAGCCCGAACAGCCACTGGAAGTTGTCGCCGCCCTTCCACTTGACGTACGTGGAGACGGTGACGCCGTTCGCGCCCTTGAGGACCCCGTTCGGGATCTTCACATACGGCGAGTTCGAACCGCTGTTGCCGCCGGACATCTTGAACGAGCCGCCCTCGACGCCGGTCCCGAAGTCGGGCGTACGGACGTAGGTGCCGTGGTAGCCGTGGCCGCTGGAGTCGCGGGCGATGCTGCCGCCGGTCTCGTCGAAGCCGTAGTGCAGGACCAGGTCCGCCGGGACGTCCGGGCCCTTCTCGGAGACGGTGACCTCGGCGCGGACCCCGGTCGTGGCGTCGCCCGGCAGGGTGCCTTCGACCGTGAACGTGCCGGCCTGCGCGTACTTCGACGCGTCGACGTCGGCCCAGGTGACCGCGATGGGCCGCTTGGCGCCGTCGGCGTACTCGGCGATGACGGTGGCGGGCAGCACCGGGGCCTCACCGATGCGCGTCTCGACCTTGATGTCCTCGACGCTCTTGACGATCTGGTCCGGCTGGTAGGTGTTCAGCAGCCGGTCGTACTCGGCCTGGGTCACCGGCAGCACCGTGCCGTGCCGGGGCTTGGCCGGCAGGTCGTACGAGCCGGACGGTGTCCACACGCCGGAGGCGAGGTCGGTGGTCTCGAAGGGGATGTAGCCCCGTCCGCCGAACTCGTCGAGGAACGCGTACCACTTGTCCTCGGTGTTCGACTTGAACACCAGCGGGCCCTCGGCAGCGCTCATCGCGCCCTTGCCGATGCCCTCGGCGACCGGGTCCCACGACAGGTCGAGCAGCGAGTCGCTCTTCTCCTCGAAGATGAACTTGCTGTTGGGCGTGGAGGAGCTGTTGTTCCGCTCGTCCTTGGAGAGACGGAAGTACGTGCCGTCGTGCTGGATGACCGTGGAGTCGATCACCGAGTAGCCGCGGTCGATCCAGACCTTGGGCTCGCTGAACGTGTAGAAGTCACGGGTCGTCGCGTACATCATGCGGTTGTACGTGTCGCCGGTGTGCGCCTCGTTGTCGTACAGCTTCGACGCCCAGAAGACGACGTACTCGCCGAGCTTCTCGTCGTAGTACGCCTCGGGGGCCCAGGTGTTGCCGGCCGCGTCGGGGGAGACCTTGACCAGGCGCTGGTTGGTCCAGTTCACCAGGTCGGTGGACTCCCACACCATGATCGACTTGCTGCCCTGGCGCTGCGAGCGGTCCCAGTCGCCGTTGCCGTAGATCTTCAGGTCGGTGGCGATCTGGTAGAACTTGTCGCCCTCGGGGGAGCGGATGATGAACGGGTCGCGCAGGCCCTTCTCGCCGAGCGAGGAGGTGAGGACGGGCTTGCCGTCGTTCAGCTCGCGCCACTTCAGCGGGTCGTTGCCCTTGCTGAGCGCGAAGTAGAGCTGCTCGCCGTCCGCGGTGCCCTCGCCGGTGAAGTAGCTGAACATGTAGCCCTTGCGGGCTTCCTTCTTCGGCAGCTCCGGCACCTTCACGGTGAAGGCGCGGGTGGTCTTCGCGTCGTTCTTGGTGACGGTCGCGGTCAGCTCGGCGGTCGTGCCGCCGTCGCCGTGCGCCGGGCGGTGCACCACTCCGTCGTCGGTGACGACATCCGGGTCCGCGGAGGACCACGACACCTTCGTGCCGAAGTCGCCGGACGCCGGGAGCGTGAGGTTGCCGCGGGCGTCGTCGGCGTTGCGGACGGTCAGCGCCTCGGCGGCCTGCTTGACGGCCGTGGTGTCGTCGAAGGACGGCAGGACCGTGACCTCGAAGGTCTTGGTGTCCGTCACGGAGCCCCGCTTCAGGGTCGCCGTGAGGGTGGCGTGGCCGTTCGGCTCACCGGCGGAGGGGCGGGTCACCGCGCCGGAGTCCGCGACCACCGAGGTGTTGTCGCTCTTCCAGCTGATGGAGGAGCCCCCGGCCGAACCGGTCTTCGGCAGGTCCAGGTCGGCGGTCACCGCACTCGTGTCACCGAGGGTGAGAGCGGCCTTGTCGGCGGCGACGCCCTGGACGGCCACGGGGAGCGAGAGCTGCTCCACCTCGGTGGCGGCGAGGGCGCGGTCGTAGACCCGGAAGTCGCGGATCCTGCCCTTGAAGAGCTTGTCCCCGGTGTAGACCGACTTGCCTATGTAGTTGGCGGTCGTGGTGCCCGAGCCGATCGACCCCGGCGTGATGGTGACCGAGGTGTTGCGGCCGACCTCGACGCCGTCCTCGTACAGCACGCCCGTGGTGCCGGTCTGCGTGTAGGTGAGCTGCTTCCACACCGAGCGGGTCAGGTTGTGCGAGTCGCCGGGCCGGATGTTCTGCTCGGTCGACCAGTTGCCGGACGCGATGGCGGTGCGCAGCGAGTTGCCGGTGGCGAAGAGGTAGCCGTTGCCCGTGCCGCCGCTGGTGTTGCCGAAGCCGTAGATGAAGTACGGGCCGGCCTGCGACTCGTCCATCAGCACGTCCATGGAGACGCTGATGGAGTTCATGCCCTTCATGACGTCGTTCGGCACCTTGACGTAGGTGTCCGAGCCGTTGAACGCCAGGCCCTGGCCGTCGCCCGTCCAGCCGGCGGTGCCGTTCACCGTGCCGTCCCGGCCGTTGCCGGAGGCGTCGGTGACGGTGGTGCCGGAGGTGGCGTCGAGCTTGTACCAGAGGGCCAGGCCGTCGGTGAGGTCCGCGCCGTCCGCGACGGCGGGGGCGACCGGTCCGGCCAGGCCCAGGAGCAGTGACGCGGCGGTCAGTCCGGCGAGCCGGCCTGCCCGGCGTCTCGCGCGGCCGCGTGGACCTGCGTTGTACGTCATATGGTGTTTCCCTGCTGAGAGCACGGCTGATGAAGGGGCGGAACAAGGAAAAGGGGGACGGCCGAGGGCGGAGGACCCCGTCCCCGGGTGCCCCGCCGTTTCGGCTGTGTGACGTCGTGTTGCGAGAGTGTCAATCGAGGCGTGGCGGGGCGTCAAGGGGTTTCGAACGATGTCCGACCTGCCGAACAAGTCGGACCGCCGCTCGCCAGGAGCCTTGATGCGCGGCCGAGTTGAGATGATGCCGTGCTACTGATTCAGCGCTTTGTCGACAGTGCCGCCGCTGTTCACGCCACGGGGCGGACGAGCTCCCAGGTGTCGACCGCGAAGTCCAGCTTCATGCCGTGCCGCTCGTAGAGGGCGAGGGCGCCGGTGCTGTTGTCGGTGTCCACACCGAGTCCGATGCGGTCGCGGCCCCGGGCCGCGTAGTGGCCGAAGGCGTGGCGCAGCAGATGGCTGCCGAGACCTCGGCCGCGGGCCTCGGAGAGGACGCCGAGGGCGGAGATCCAGGCCATGGTCGTGCGGTCGTCGCGGGTCCGTACGGCCGCCGCGTCGCCGAGACCGTCGACGTGCGCGATCCAGATCAGCGACCAGTCGGCGTTGTCGGCGTCGATGTCGTCCAGCCACTGCTCGTAGGTGCGCGGCTGGAAGTCGAAGTGGTCGGCGAAGGAGGCCTGCAGCAGGGCGTGGGCCTGCCGGCGGTCCGCCTCGCTCCCGACCGGCCGCAGTGTCACGCCGGGCGGCGGGACGGGAAGGGTGTCGGCGGCGGACAGGGGCCGGTCCAGCACGTGGTAGCGCCGGACCGGGCTCCAGCCCCGGCCGCGCAGGGCGTCCAGATCCGTGGTGGGCGCGGTGTTGAGGTGCAGATGCACCACCGCGCGGTCCGCCCCGTTCGACGCGGCCCGCTCGACGGCACGGGCCTCCATCAGCTCGAACAGGTGCAGGGCGCCGAGCGGCCGGTCCGGTAGCGCGTAGTGGTCCATGTCGATGCGCTCGTCGCCGGACTCGTCCCACATCAGGCCGTACCCCACCAGCAGGTCTCCGTCGAACAGCAGCCAGGAGTCGCGCTCCAGGTCCACCTCGGGGTGTTTCAGATCCGCCTGGACCTCGGCGAGTTCCGTCTCGGCCCGGCCGATCTCCAGCCGGTCGACCTCGTTCAGTAGAGCGCACACCGCCGCCGCGTCGTCGAGGCGCGCCGGGCGCACGGTCATACCGGCCGGCAGCGCGGCGGGGTGCGTCGTCGTCATGGGGCCACTGTCGGCGGCGCCGGGCGCGTCTCGCAACGCAATTTCGGAGCACCGGACCACCACCGGCAAGCCCTGGCACCGGGGTCCCACCCCTCCAGGGGCGCGGGGAACTGCCCGACCGGCCACGCATCACCCGCAGGCGCCCGACAACACGCGGCCCCGAGCCCTGAGGCGCCGCAGGCCGACGCTCAGGCCGCCGCCACCGGCACCCCCGGGGTCCGGTACACCTTCCGGTCCGCGTCCACGGCGAACACCTCGCACCCCTCCCGCGAGGCGGCCCACTCGATCCCCTCCACCCCCATCGCGAACGCCGCCGTCGCCGTGGTGTCCGCCTCGGTGAGGGAGGCGGCGACGACGGTGAGGCTCAGCAGCCCCGTCGCCGGGCGGCCCGTTCGGCCGTCGAGGATGTGGTCGCCGCGCTCGTAGCGCGCGGACGTGGCCACCGCCCCGTCGCCGACCTCCAGGACCGTGCAGAGCCGGTCGGCCCGCTCGGGATGGCGTACGCCGACCCGCCACGGTCCGCCGGCCACCGCCACGTCCCCGCCCGCGTTCAGGCAGAGCCGTTTCGCGCCCCGCTCCGTGAGCAGGTCCGCGGCCCGCTGCACGGCCCAGCCCTTCACCATGGCGCAGGGGTCGAGCCCGCGCCCCGGCAGCCGTACGTCGAACGCGCCACCGGTCGCCACGCGGTACTCCTCGCACAGGGCGAGGACCTCGGCCAGGTCCGGGCTGATCTCGTGCGGTGCGAGTTCACCCCGGTCCAGCCGGGACACCTCGCTGTCTGCCCGGAACGGACTGAACCGCGCGTCGACCTCGCGCAGCCAGTCGAACGCCGGCTCCGCGGCCTCGGCGGCCGTGCCCTCGTCCTCGATGAGCAGGGAGATCGGGAAACCCATGATGTGTTCGACGCGGCGCATCTCGTCAGCCCTTCGCGTCGAGGGCGGCCTGGAGGGACTTCCGGTAGGCGTCGCTGGTGATGGTGGCGCCGGAGACGGTGTCGATGTCGGCGCTCTGCGCGTCCAGCGTCTCCTCGACGAGGACCGGCACCGCGGCCTCGGTCTGCGGATGGTTCGGCTGCTTCAGCATCTTCACGGCGCTGATCTCGTCGCCCTCGAAGGTCACCTGGACCTGGACGGGACCCTTCTCCGTGTCGATGGTGGGGCCCGAGACCACGGTGGAGTCACCCGAGGTGGACGCGGAGGCCGACGGGGCCGGCTCGGCGGTCACCGTCGTGGTCGTCTCGGTCGAGGGGGTGTAGCGCCACACGGGGACCAGCGCGGCGGCGCTCAGGACCAGGGCGGGTATCGCTCGTTTCACGGTGTCTTCCTCATCCCGCCAGGCTGAAGCGTTCGAAGTGGATCTGCGGCTTGGGCACGTCCAGCTCGCGCAGGCTGCCCAGGACGGCGTTCATCATCGGCGGCGGCCCGCACAGGAACACGTCCCGGTCGGCGATGTCCGGCACCATCCGGGCCAGCTCGCGCGGCGCGAGGAGGTCGGGGACGACGGGACCCGAGACCAGGTGCAGCTCGGCGCCCTTGTCGAAGGCGAGCCGCTGCAGCTCCTCGTAGAGCACGGCGTCCTGCTTGGTGCCCACCCGGTAGATCACCACCGCGTGCCCCTGGACCTCCTCCAGCAGCGCCCGGATCGGGGTGACGCCGACGCCGCCAGCGATCAGCACCGACTCCGGCCGGGTGCGGTGCATCGCGGTGAACGCGCCGTACGGGCCCTCCGCGAACACCCGCGTGCCGACCTTCACATGCCGCAGGGCGGCGGAGCCCGCGCCGGCCGCCTTGGCCGTCAGCCGGAGCTGCCTGCCGTCGGGCGCCGCCGACAGCGAGAACGGGTTGGCCTGCCACCAGCGGTCCCGGGTCAGGAACCGCCACAGGAAGAACTGGCCGGCCCGCGCGGGCATCCGGTCCAGGTCGCGGCCGCTCATGTAGATGGAGACGACCTGGTCCGACTCGTGGACGACGGCCGTGACACGCAGTTGGTGCCGCCAGTTCCGCCACAGCGGCAGCACCAGCCGGCCGAGGAACACCGCGGTCAGGGCAGCGCCCCACAGCGCGTACCAGTACGCCGTCGCCACCTCGGACGAGGCGAACGTCGTGCCCGCCGCGACCTGGTGCGTGAAGGCCAGCACCACCGCCACGTACGTGTACAGGTGGATGAAGTGCCAGGTCTCGTAGGCGAGCCGGCGCCGCGCGAAGCGGGCCGAGACCACGCCGATCACGATGATGACGCCGAGCGCGACGATGGCGCGGAGCACGCCCTCGGTGGTCTCGGCGAGGTCGATCACCTGGTTCACCGGGTCCATGTCCGAGGACTGGGCGTACCCGAAGGCGATGAACACCCCGTGCGCCACCAGCAGCCACAGCACGGAGAAGCCGGTCCAGCGGTGCCAGGAGGTCAGCCGGTCCATGCCGATGCGGCGGTCGAACCACGGCAGCCGGGCCACCAGCAGCAGCTGGAAGGCCATCAGGAGCGCCCCGTACAGGCCGGTCAGGCGGCCCAGCACGATCAGGGCGTTCGAGGCGAAGCCGGCCTGGACGAAGAAGACGGCCACCACGGCCACGTTCGCCGCCAGCACCGCGTACAGGCCGGTGCGGGCGACCACTTTGGGACGCGCTCCCGAGCGGCTCACGGCCGCAGGGGGTTGTTGGACAGTGGTCACGCTGACAGCTCCTTGATCGAGTGGGGGATACGAGCTTGTCCGGTCGGGGCTGTCGTTTTGCTGTCGGTCAACTTTCAAGTTTTTATCGATCGGCTGCCGGGCTGTGAGCGGCTATGGCCAGAGACGATCGGTGCCGCAGTATGAGCACGTGGAAAAAGTGCGACTTCTCGTGGTGGACGACGATCCGCCCATCGCGGATCTGGTGGCGACCGTCGCCCGTTACGAGGGCTGGGACGCGGTCACGGCGTACTCCGGCGAGGAGGCGCTGCGCCGGGCCGCCGAGTTCCATCCGGACATCGTGGTCCTCGACCTGATGCTGCCCGGCCTGGACGGCTTCGGCGTGCTCGACCGGCTGCGCCAGTCCGGCACGATGGTGCCGGTGGTGTTCCTGACCGCTCGCGACGGCGTCGCCGACCGCGTCGCCGGGCTGACCCGGGGCGGCGACGACTACCTGGTCAAGCCCTTCGCCGTGGAGGAGTTGATGGCCCGGCTGCGCACCGTGCTGCGGCGCAGCGCCGGCCCCGCCTTCCAGCGTTCCGTGCTGCAGGTGGCCGACCTGACGATGGACGAGGACACCCGCGAGGTCCGCCGCGGCGAGAAGCTGCTCACCCTCACGCCCACCGAGTACGAGGTGCTGCGCTATCTGATGCGCAAGTCGCCGACCGTCCTGACCAAGGCGCAGATCCTCGACCACGTCTGGGAGTACGGCTTCGGGGGCCGCTCCAACGTCGTCGAACTCGTCGTCAGCCGGCTGCGGCGCAAACTCGACGACAGCGGCGAACCGCTCATCCACACCGTGCGGGGCTTCGGATACGTCCTCCGGCAGGCCGCCGAGTGATCGCCCGCCTCAAGGAGACCTACCGCGACATGCGCCTGGGCACGAGGCTCGCCCTCGGCCTCGGCGCTCTCGCGCTCGTCGTGTTCGCCGTCGTCGGCAGCGCGCTGACCATGTACATGGGCGACTACCTGGCACGGCAGCTCGACGAACAGCTCCATATCGCGCAGGTCGCCCAGTCCAAGAGCATCGCGGACAACGGCACACTGGAGGGCAAGAAGTACTGGGGCTGGTACTACGCCGTCTACGACATCAAGGACGGCACCCCCGACCTGCGCACGCCCGAGGATTCGGTCGATCTGCCCCAGGACATCGACGACTTCACGCTCCTCGCCAGGGATCAGGTCGACTCGGAGACCGAGATCACCCGCACCGAGTACCTCGAGGGCGCCGGTGTGTACCGGCTGCGGGCCTGCGAGGTCGAACCGGGGGTGATCCTGGTCAGCGCCGCCCCCATGGAGGAGATCGAGGACACCGTCGAGCAGCTGGTCACGATCCAGGTGATCACGTTCGCGCTCGCCCTCGCCGCCCTCGTCGTCTTCGGCCGGGGCATGCTGCGGCGCGGACTGAAGCCGCTGAGCGACATGGCGCACACCGCCCGCGGCATCACCTCGCACGACCTGACGGACTCGGCGCGGCTGCCGGTGCGCCACGACCGCCGCGACGGCGGCCCCGAGGTGGAGGAGCTGCGGACCGCGTTCAACAGGATGCTGGAGCACATCGACGACGCGTTCGCCGTCCGTACCGAGGCCGAGCAGCGCCTGCGCCAGTTCGTCGCCGACGCCTCGCACGAACTGCGAACCCCGCTGATGTCCGTGCGCGGCTACGCCGACCTGTTCCAGTACGCCGCCGCGCACAGCCCCGAGGAACGCGACAAGCACCTCGCCCGACTGCGCGCCGAGGCCGCCCGGATGGGGGTGCTGCTGGACGACCTGCTGACGCTGGCCCGCCTCGACGCGGCCGACGTGGAGGCGCCGCTGCGGCTGGAGGAGGCCGATCTGGTGGAGCTGGTGCAGCAGGCCGGGGACGCCTTCCGCGCCGGGCACCCCGGCCATCCGCTGACCCTGACCACGGGCCCCGACCGGGTACGGCTGCGCATGGACCCGCTGCGGGTCCGCCAGGTTCTCGACAACCTCCTGACCAACGCCGCCGTGCACACGCCGGCGGGCACCAAGGTCCACCTGGAGGTGTACGTCGTCTCCGGGACGGCCGAGGTGCGGGTCACGGACTCCGGGCCGGGCATACCGGCGGAGGACCAGGAGCGTGTCTTCGACCGCTTCTACCGCGTCGACAAGGCGCGCAGCCGCGACCGGGGCGGCAGCGGCCTCGGCCTCGCCGTGGCCCACTCCCTCCTCCAGGCCCACGGCGGCTCACTCACCCTGGCCAGCGTCCCCGGCGCGACGACCTTCACGGTACGGCTCCCCCTGGGCGGGGCCCCGGGATAGGGCCTTGCGGCCGCCGGCCGGCAAGGGGCGCGCGGCGGTGCCGCCGGGCCTCGACGGGGGAGGGGCGTTCGGGAACCGATGCCCTACGGCTCCGTCCGGGCGGAGGTCTCGGTCTCGTCGCCGCGTGGCGCGGCCGCCGGACGCCACGTCATGGCACCGCCCTTCAGCCGCTCCAGCGTGCGCGTCAACTGCTGGAAGGGGGACGTGGTCCGCGTCCCGGACGGCTGCCGTTCGACGGGGGCGGCCCCGCCGGACTCGCGGTACGCGGCGAGTGCCTCGTGGGCACGCTCGGCGGCCTCCCGGTACAGGTCCCGGGACTGCGTCATGGCCTCCAGTGCCTCGGCGTACATCGCCACCAGCTTCCGCTCGCGGTCGAGTTCCTCCTCCAGGGTGAGCAGATGCCAGTCCTCCCGCAGCGCGGTGAGGGCGTCGTCGGCGCCGTCCGGCAGCGGCCGGGGCAGCGCGGCGAACCCGGTCACCGCCGCGATGAGGTCGGCCGGCTCCGAACCGTCCAGGAACACCGCGCGCACGGCGAACTCCCCGGCGTCACGGCCGGCGGGCGCCGGGTCGCCGGGCAGCACCACGGCTCCGCCGCGCGGGATCTCCAGGCCGAACTCCCGCAGCGCCCAGTTCACGACCCGCAACTGGTGCGGCGCGGCCCGGTGTTCCACCACGCGGTGACGCAGGCTCGGCGGCAGCCAGCGGGCGAGGGGCAGCCGGCCGCGCTCGTCGGTCGTCATGGCCTCGTGGACGACGACGTGGACGCACCATCCGGCGTGTCCGGCGTCCCGCAGCAGACGGCGGGCCTCCTTGTCGTCCTCGGGCAGGGCGTTGATCCTGCTCAGCGACAGTCCCGTGGCCGCGTCGTGGTCCCAGTCGCCGTACTCCGGCCAGAACCGGGTGACGGGCGAGGGCCACGCCGGGTCCCACGGCTCCTCCGCCTCCGCGACGATGGTCCACTCCCGTCCGGCGCCGAGGTCCGGCGCGAGGCTCAGCCGGGCGCGTACCGTCACGTCACCGTGGACCCGCCAGCGGGCCTGGAAGACCCGCTCGGGGGCATCGCCGCCGGGGTCGGGCAGTTCCAGGAAGTCGTCGATGACCCGGCTGTCCCTGAGCCGGCGCAGGGTATGACGGAGTACGTCTTCCGCGCCGGGTCCGACGTGGCGGCCGCGAGCCGGCCACACCGTGGCGGGCGTCGTGGGACGGGCTGTGGGGGAGGTCGGCATGAGTCCATCGGGGAGCAGGGGCACGTGCACATGCCAGTATCGTCGTCGCGGCCCGGCGGAGATCACCGGGGGTCCTGCCCGCCCCCGCGTCCGCCCCGCGACCGTCTCCGAGATGCCTACCGCCCCTCACCTCCCTGATCGGCGTCCGGCTCGCGTCCCGAGACGACGTCGGTGACGCCGGACTCGTCCGCCGTGCCGTCACCCGGACGGGGTGTGCCGCGCCCGCCCGCTTGACCGCCGCCGGTGCTGCCGTAGCCGCCCGGCACGCCGGGGACGCTGTCGGCGTCGGCCTGTTCCCGGCTGATGTGCCGGGTGGCGCGCACACCGGCACGCCGTTCGGAGTGCGGATGACTGAAGGGTCGTGCGGCGGCGCGGGCCTCCTCGGCTGCCTCCGCCTGCTCGGCCCTCCGCTCGGGATCTGGTGCCTTGCCGTGGGTCATGCGCTCCGCGTACCCGTGCTCAGCCGTGCCATGTCGCCCGGCCGGGACACGGGCTACGAGCCGTGGTCGGCACCGGTGACGTCGTGGTGGCCGACCAGCGCCCCGGCCGGTGTCCGGCTGGACCGTGCCGCCGGGGCGTTCCCGCGGCAGATCGCCGACTCCGAACCGTTGCGGCCGGGGGAGCCGGCCAACCGGCTGGGCGTCGTGGTGTCGCATGTCACCCGCCGGGTCCAGCAGCTGCAGAAGTCCGGCTACGTCAGCCGCGTACCCGCCCCGGACGACCGCCGCGCCGAGCGCTCGAACCCACCCCGGCCGGTCGGCATGGCCGGTGCCCGCGACGGCGGCTACGGCATCGGCGGCGGATGCGTCATCCACGGCGGGCACGCCTTCGGCTGCGGGCACGCCTTCGGCTGCGGGCACGCCATCGGTGGCGGCACGGCATCATGGTCCGATGGATCATCACTTCGTGGGAATCCCGGAGTTGACCGGAGTCCCCCGCGTCGCGGTCGTCATCGACGTCATGCGCGCCTTCACCGTGGCCGCATGGGCCTTCTCGCTCGGCGTCGAGAGGATCGTCCTGGCCTCGACGGAGAGCGAGGCCCTCGTCCTGAAGAAGAGCCACCCGGGGTGGCTCGCCCTCAAGGACGGACCCCCGGCGGAGGGCTTCGACGCGGTGAACTCGCCCGCCCTGCTCAGGGGGCACGACCTCGCCGGTCGCACACTGGTGCAGAAGACGACGGCGGGAACCGTGGGCGCGCTCGCCGTCGCGGACTCCCCACTGGTCCTCTGCGCGAGCTTCGCCGTGGCAGGCCCCACCGCGCGGTATCTGCGGACCGGGGCCTCCGGCCCGGTGACCTTCGTCGTCACCGGCGACGAGGGCCGCGCCGACGAGGACCTGGCATGCGCCGAGTACATCGGCGGACGCATGGCCGGGGACGACGTCGAGGCGGCCCCGTACGTCCACCGCGCGAGGACGTCCCGCGCCGGGGCGGACCTCGCCGCCGGACGGCGCAGCGGATCCCACCCCGACGACATCGACCTCTGCCTGGAGGTCGACAGGTTCCCCTTCGTGATGAAGGCCCGCCGGGAGGACTCACTGACGGTGCTCCGCCCTGTCCCGGTGCCGCCCGACACCCCGTTTGGCACGAGCTGACCGGAGCCCGCGCCGGGACCGGGGTCCGTCGAGCGGCGGCGACCCTGTCCCGGGCAGCCGCCCCCGACCTGATCGCCGTCCCTCAGGCGGAGTAGCCGAGTTGCCTCCGCATGTACGGCGTCATCAGCGTCCTCGCCTTGGCGAGGGTACTGGTGCGGCCGCCGAGCACGGCGGTCTCGCCGCCCGGCACGGGGATCAGGGTGAGCCCGTCGGCCGGCCCGAACGGCACGATCAGCGGGGTCCGCTGGATCGGCCGGTAGAAACGCGGCTCCTTGCGGTGCCTCCCCGAACTTCCCAGATGGGCGCGGATGTTGTGGGCGGCGATGTCCGCCTGGGCGATCGCGGCGGGGGAGATCTTCAGCTCGGTGACGTCGTTCACGTCGCCGACCGCGAACACGTCGAGCCGCCCGTCGACCCGCAGCATCCGGTCGACCTTCACGTGCCCGGAGGGGTTCAGCCAGTCGCCGTGCCCGGCCAGCCGCAGCCAGAGCGTGTTCGGGGTGGTGCCGGTCGCCCAGAACGACAGATCCGCCTCGATGACATGGCCCCGGCCGTCCCGGTACGAGCCGAAGTCGGCGCCGGGGGAGACGAACGAGTCGAGACGCACCTCCACGTCGTGTGCCTCCAGCCATGCCAGCGCCCGCCGCCCGGCCCACTTGCTGCCGGTGGAGCTGAGCAGCGCAGGCCCGGCGTGCGCGAGCGTCACCCGGGTGGCCGGCCGGGCCAGACGGATCTCCGCGGCGAGTTCCACGCCACCCGGACCGCCGCCCACGATGAGCACATGCCCGGCCGCGGCGATGCTCTCCTGGTGCGCCGTGAACGTCTTGGCCGCCTCCTCCGTGGTCGTCCCGAGGAAGCGGGCGGGCTCCGGGTAGTCGGCGCCGGTCGCGATGACCACCACGTCGTACGGCAACCGCTCGCCGGTGGCCAGCTTCACATACCGTTCGCCGGTGTCGATGGCGACCGCCTTGCCCACCAGTACGCGGCCGTTGCTCAGCAGCCGGTCGTAGGGGATGAAGGGCGCCGCCGTCCATTCCTCCTGCACGCCGGCGCGCATCGCGGCGATGCGATGGAAGAAGACCTCCTTGCGGTCCACGAGGGTGACCCGCGCGTACTCGTCCAGTTGCCTCGCCAGGCGGATGCCCCCGTATCCGCCGCCGATCACGATCACTTCGCCGTCAGGCACACCGATTCTCCTGTGCTGTGTGTGGGGGGAGAGACGATGAGCCTAACGCTTGAAACTTAAAGCTATGGGAGGGGTTTGTGCTCCTTGTGTGAAGCGACGGCGGACGACACGAGTAACGCACTGCCTAGGCTGGACCCGTGACCGACGACAGCAGACCCCTCGCCGTGTTCGATCTCGACAACACGCTCGCCGACACCGCTCACCGGCAGCGGTACCTGGAGCGCAGGCCACGCGACTGGGACGCGTTCTTCGCCGCCGCCCCGCACGATCCGCCGCTGCCCGAGGGGATCGCGCTGGCGCTGCGCCACGCGGAGGAGTGCGAGGTCGTGTATCTCACCGGGCGCCCCGAGCGCTGCCGCCGCGACACGGTCGACTGGCTCGCGGCGCAGGGGCTCCCCGAGGGGCGGATCCGGATGCGGGCGAACCACGACCGCAGGCCCGCCCGCCGCACCAAGCTGGAGATCCTCCGGCAGCTGGCCCGCACCCGCGAGATCCGCGTCCTCGTGGACGACGACGAGCTGGTGTGCGAGGACGCGGAGCGGGCGGGCTTCCCCGTCGTACGGGCGCGCTGGGCCGCCGCCTCCGCCGCGCTGAAGGTGGCGCAGGAACGGGAGGGCCGTACCTGAGGGCGTTCAGTCGGTGCCCTCCAGCCGGAAGCCGACCTTCAGGCCGACCTGGTAGTGCGCGATCTCGCCGTTCTCGATGTGCCCCCTGACCTGCGTCACCTCGAACCAGTCCAGGTTGCGCAGGGTCTGGGCGGCGCGGGCGATGCCGTTGCGGATGGCGTGGTCGACGCTCTCGCCCGAGCTGCCGACGATCTCGGTGACCCGGTACACGTGGTCGGACATACGGCTTCTCCAATCGGGACCTCTCGCCGTGGCCTGCGGCCACACGTCCCTCCACCGTGCCCCACGTCGCGCTGCCGCGCGAGACGTCGGCGCCTGACGCCTCATGGCTCGGGGGCGCGGGGAACCGCGCGACGGGCACCCCGCACCCGCAGCCGAAGAACCCGCCGGGCTGGCTCGTCCGGCTACCCCGCCATGCTCAGGGACAGTGCGAAGCGGCCCTGCCCGTCAGTCCACCAATGGGTCAGGTCCAGCCCCGCGGCGGCCAGTTCGGCCGTCACGCCCTCCTTCCGGAACTTCGCCGACACCTCCGTCCGCAGCTCCTCCCCGTCCGCGAAGTCGACGGCGAGTTCCAGCGCGGGGATCTTCACCGTCTGCGCGGCCCGCGACCGCAACCGCATCTCGATCCACTCCCGCTCGGCGTCCCACAGGGCGACATGCTCGAAGGCGCCGGGATCGAAGTCCGCCCCCAGCTCACGGTTCATGACGGACAGCACGTTCTTGTTGAACGCGGCGGTCACCCCCGCCGCGTCGTCGTACGCGGCGACCAGCACCGCCTCGTCCTTGACCAGGTCAGTCCCCAGCAGCAGCGCGTCGCCGGGCGCCAGCAGGGCACGGACGGAGGCCAGGAACGCGGCCCGCTCCACGGGGACCAGATTCCCGATCGTGCCGCCGAGGAACGCCACGAGCCGTGGCCCGGGAGTCTCCGGCAGCCGGATCCCGGCGGTGAAGTCGGCGATCAGCGCGTGCACCTCCAGCCCCGGCCGCTCGGCGACCAGCGCCTCACCGGCCTGCCGCAACGCGCTCTCGCTCACGTCGACCGGCACATAGGCGTGCAGCGCGGGCATCGCGTCCAGCAGATGCCGTGTCTTGTCGGACGAGCCCGAACCCAGCTCGACGAGCGTGCGCGCACCGCTCGCCGCGGCGATCTCCCCCGCCCGGCCGAGCAGGATCTCCCGCTCGGCTCGGGTCGGGTAGTACTCGGGCAACTCGGTGATCCGCTCGAACAGCTCACTGCCGTGCGCGTCGTAGAACCACTTGGGCGGCAGCGTCTTCGGAGTGCGGGTGAGGCCGTTCAGGACGTCGGCGCGCAGGGCCGCGCCCGTGGCGTCCTCGGGCAGGGTGCGGGTGAGGTGGAACGGGCTCACGCAGGGGACTCCTTCGGTGGTACGGGGACGGGGTCGGCGCTCGGGCGCCCGGCTTCCTCCGGCTCCTTGAGCGGGGTGAGCAGGATGTCCGTGCGGTCGGCGGTGAGCAGCGTGCGGTCGGGCACCTCGACCCAGTGCGGGTCGTCGTCGTACGGCTCGGACGCCACGACGGTGCCGTGACCTGGCCGGGCGAGGTACCACAGGGTGTCGCCCCAGGCCGTCGCGGTGATGGTGTCGCCGCTGGTGAGCAGCAGGTTGAGCCGGGAACCGGGGGCCGCCCGCGCGACCTCCAGGACCGTGTCGGCCAGCGCCTGCCCCTCCTCGTCACCGGCCCGCAGCCGGTTCAGGGCCAGGGCCCACACGAACGCGGAGTCGTTGCGGGCCTCCATCGACAGGACTTCCACGGCCGGCAGTCCGCCGGCCGGCTGCGCCAGGGACCGGGGCCAGCCGGTGACCGCCCCGTTGTGACTGAACAACCAGGGCCCGCCCGCGTACGGCGCCGCCGCGGCCTCGTTGTCCGCGCCCGGCACCGTGGCGTCCCGTACGGCGGCGAGCAGCGCCCCCGTACGGACCACCCGGGCGAGATCCGTGAACGACAGGTCGCCCCAGATGGGCCCCGCCCGGCGGTAGCGGCCCGGCACCGGGTCGCCCTCGGCATACCAGCCGACCCCGAAACCATCGGCGTTGACGGTCCCGTACCGCTGCCGCCGGGGCGCCCACGACTGCCGGAACAGACTGTGCGGTGGTTCCACGAGGACCGCCCCGAGCGGCACCTCCGGGCCCAGATAGGCCAGGTGACGGCACATCAGAGGGCCTCCGGGGACGCGTCACGGGCCGTGCGGAACCCGCTGAAGATCTGCCGCCGGATCGGATAGTCCCAGTTGCGGAACGTCCCCCGGCACGCGACCTGGTCCACGGCGAACGAACCACCGCGCAGCACCTTGTACTCGGGGCCGAAGAACACCTCCGAGTACTCCTTGTACGGGAACGCCGTGAACCCCGGGTACGGCAGGAAGTCGCTCGACGTCCACTCCCACACGTCACCGATCAACTGCCGTACGCCCAGCGGGGACGCGCCCAGTGGGTAGCTGCCGGCCGGGGCCGGGCGGAGGTGGCGCTGGCCCAGGTTGGCGTGGTCGGGCGTCGGGTCCGCGTCGCCCCACGGGTAGCGCGTCGAGCGCCCGGTGACCGGGTCGTGGCGGGCGGCCTTCTCCCACTCGGCCTCCGTGGGCAGCCGGCGCCCCGCCCAGCGGGCGTACGCGTCCGCCTCGTACCAGCACACGTGCAGCACCGGCTCGTCGGCCGGCACGACCTCGGTGACGCCGAATCGCCGCCGCAGCCACTGCCGGCCGTCACGCCGCCAGAACAGCGGCGCGGTGATGTCGTGTGCGCGGATGTGGTCCCAGCCCCGGGGCGTCCACCAGCGTGCGTCCTCGTAGCCGCCGTCGTCGATGAACGCCTGGTAGGCGCCGTTCGTCACCGGGGTGGTGTCGATGTGGAACGGCGGGATGATGCGCCGGTGCGCGGGCCGCTCGTTGTCCAGCGCCCACGGCTCGGTCGAGGTGCCCATCATGAACTCACCGCCCGGCACCAGGACTTCCGCAGGCCCGGTGAACAGCGGCGCGGGACCGGGATCGGGCGCCGACAGCGCGGCCGGGCCCCTGCGCAGCTGATGGGTGATCAGCATCGTCTCGTCGTGCTGCTGTTCGTGCTGGGCGATCATGCCGAAGGCGAAGCCCGCCTCGGTGAGCCGGGTGCCGTGGAACTCGGTGCCCTCCAGCACGTCGAGCGCCCGGCCGCGCACCTCGGCGAGGTACCGGCGGGCCTCCTCGGGCGGCAGCAGCGGCAGCGACGGCCGCTCGGCACGCGGATGCTCGAAGGCGTCGTACAGTCCGTCGATCTCGGGCCGCATCGCCTCCCGTCCCGCGACGTTCCGCAGCAGCCACAGCTCCTCCTGGTTGCCGATGTGGGCGAGGTCCCACACCAGCGGGGACATCAGCGGCGAGTGCTGCGCGGTGAGGTCGGGTTCGTCGACGGCGGAGGTGAGGAGCGCGGTGCGGGCGCGGGCCGTGGTCAGCGCCGCCAGCGCGCGCTCCCGCAGTATCTCGGGGTCGGCGTCGTGCGTCGGGGCCGGCGTCTCGGGCGCGGTCATGCGGGGATGTCCTTCCCGTGCAACTGGTCGAGCAGATCGTCGGCGGGACAGCGGCCCCGGGCCACCTGGCGGTCGGTGAACTCCGCCACGGCGTCCAGCACCCGGGTGCTCGCGCCGAGCCGCGGCAGTGCCTCGGCCGCCGCGGCGAAGCAGACGGCCGCCGCCTCCCGCAGCTCGGGGTCGGCCAGCCCCTCACGGGCGGCGGCGAGCCACAGCGGATTGCGCGGCGCCCGCAGTGAACCGGCGCGCTCGGCGAGGGGCTTGACCGTCCGGTAGGCGACCTCGGTGGCCTCCGGGTCCTCGAACAGGGCCGTCGTCACGGCGAGCGGCACGATCCAGCCGTCCTCGCCCGGCTGGGCGTCGATCATGCGCAGCTCCAGATGTCCGCGCGGCCGTACCGGTGGGAACAGCGTCGTCATGTGGTAGTCGAGGTCGGCGCGGCTCGGCGGGGTGTCGGACCTGGTCCACTCCCGGAACGTCATCGCGCCGGGGACACCCCAGGGCCCCTCGTCGGCCCGGATGCACATCACCGGTGCGTCCAGCACCAGCCGTGCCCAGGCGCCGCGCGGATCGCCGTCCAGCTCCGGGGCCGTCGTGCGGCCCGGGTCCATCGCCGCCCACAGCGACTGCCGCGTCGAACGCCAGCCGGTGACCCGGCCGCGCGCCAGCGGGGAGTGCGCGAACGCGGCGAGGAGCACCGCCCCGAGCTGGTGCGTCAGCCACCAGCGCCGCTCGTGGCCGAGGGGGCCCGGCTCCTCGTACCCGGCGTCGAGACACACCTGCACGGACGCCGACGAGCACATCATGGACCGGCCCTCGGGCCCGAAGCGGTCGAGGTACACCTCCATCGCGTCGTACCGGGGCTCGTGCAGGAACCGGGTCGGGGGGTTCCAGGGATCGTGGCCGAAGCCGCTGATGCCGAGGTCCGCCTCGCGCAGCGTCGCGCGTACGGCGTCCAGGTCGGCGGAGACGGACCCGACGCACTCCATCAGGGAGGCGGCGGGAGCGGAGCTGAGCTCCAGCTGGCCGCCCGGCTCGATCGTCAGCGACGACGTCAGGCGCAGGGTCCGCAGTGCGGCGTAGGCCGCTTCGAGTCGTGCGGGTGTCGCGGGCAGCCGCGGATCACGCAGCTCATGGACGTGCCATTCGAGTTCGACACCGAGTGCGCGGGGCGGGCCCGTCTTGAAGCAGATGCCCCGTACCAGGGCCTCGACCTCCGCCTCGGTGACCGGGGAGCGCTGCTCCGTACAGCCACCAACCGAATCTGACATGTCGGGATCCTCCTGAGATTCCACCATGTCGCCGATCCGATGCCGGGAGGGCCGGACCGGCGTTGCTCGTCCCACCCAAACCCCTGGGCGACGGTTCGCACAAGGGTGCACATCGTGGCAATGCGGATCGTCGATCTCTGTTTCAGGGAACTTCAGGCACCTCTTCCCGGACCCGTCGAGGGCCATTCGCGCCAGGGAAAACTCCGTT
This sequence comes from Streptomyces sp. NPDC042364, assembly GCF_056437585.1. Taxonomy (NCBI): domain Bacteria; kingdom Bacillati; phylum Actinomycetota; class Actinomycetes; order Kitasatosporales; family Streptomycetaceae; genus Streptomyces; species Streptomyces sp. NPDC042364. Next base: position 210,534 of record NZ_JBWKAJ010000012.1, read on the forward strand.
GCGGTCACCCACCAGCATCACCCACGATGCGTCCATGAGCACGACGGGGGAGCGCACGCGGGCGACGTCCGTGGCGCGCACGGGGGTGGCGCCATGAGCGCCCGCCTGCGGGGTATCGCTCGGGAGACCGAGGACATCGTCGCGGCGGGGCGCTACCGCGCGCCGGACGGCCGCGAGGTGTCGATCGCGGCGCGGATCGACGCCGCGCGGACGGGAACGCGCCTGTACGGCCCGGAACCGGTCGCCGCCGCCGAGGTGGACCCGCCGCGGGTCGCCCCGGCGCGGACCCGGATCGAGGTCACCGGTGAGAGCAGTCTGGAGGCCGCCCGCCGTCTCACCGGCACGGCCCCCGTCGCCGTCCTCAACTTCGCCTCGGCCCGCAACCCCGGAGGCGGCTACCTGAACGGCGCCCAGGCCCAGGAGGAAGCCCTCTGCCGGGCCTCCGCCCTGTACACCTGCGTACGGGAGGCCCGCGGCTTCTACGACCACCACCGCGCCCACCGCGACCCGTTCTACACGGACCGTGTCATCCACTCGCCCGCCGTGCCCGTCTTCCGTGACGACCGCGGTGACCTCCTGGCCGCCCCGTACGAGGCCGGCTTCCTGACCTCCGCCGCCCCGAACGCTTCGGTCGTCCTGCGGACCGCGCCGGAGCGCGCCCCGGAGCTGCCGGGCGCCCTGGCCGTGCGCGCGGAACGGGTCCTGGAGACGGCCGTGGCGAACGGCTACCGCAGACTCGTCCTGGGCGCCTGGGGCTGCGGTGTCTTCGGCAACGACCCGGCACACGTGGCGACCGCGTTCCGCGGGCTCCTCACGGACGGCGGCCGGTTCGAGGGCCACTTCGAGCACGTGGTGTTCGGCGTACTGGACCGCACGAGGGGAGCCACGGTCCGAGCCGCCTTCGAGCGGGAGTTCCAGCCCGCGGGTCGTCCGGCTACCGCCAGCCGTACCGCTCCCGCAGCCGGTGCACGACGGAGTTGAACCGCATCCGGTCCAGGGCGCACGCCTCCCGCCGCATCCCCGCCTCGTGCAGGCGCAGCACCCGGTCCACATCCACCCAGGACGCCCGCCCCGACCGGTCCCACGGCCCGCTGCCGATCGGCACCCACTCCCGGTCCCCGTCATGCCGCTTGCTCGACAGCCGCACGGCGAGGAACGTCCCGCCCGGCTCCCGCGCCACCACCAGCACGGGCCGGTCCTTGCCCCGCCCGTCGTTCTCCTCGAACGGCACCCAGGTCCACACGATCTCCCCGGGGTCGGGGTCCCCGTCGTGCGCGGGCGAGTACTCGGTACGCACCCGCCCCACGCCGCGCGGGTCGGCCTCGGTGGTGGCGGAGGGGCCGTAGCGCCCGGGAACGTCCTGATCGGCAAACGCAGTCACGGGGCAACGCTAACCCGCGCCCCTCCAAGGGGGCGCGGGGCTGTGGCGTTGTGCGGCTCCGCCGCCCGGGCCACAACAGCAGGGCTCTAGGGTTCCCGGTCCACCGGTACCTTCTCCACCGGCAGCCCGTTGACCCCGGGTGGGCCGCCGGCGGGCGCCCCGTTCTTGTTCATGGACGCCAGCAGCTGCCGGGCCAGCCCCAGGCCCGTGCCGCCCATCGTCAGCGCCTTGGCGAACATGTCGGCCATCCCGTCGGCCCCGTTGAGCAGCACCATGTTGTCGACGTTCCCGAAGGCGGACGCCCCCGCATGCACGATCTCCGGCCACTTCTCGGCCAGTTGCTGCGCGATCACCGCCTCCTGGTTCTCGGCCAGCGCGGCGGCCCGCGCCTTGATGCCCTCGGCCTCGGCGAGCCCCTTCGCCCGCGCGGCCTCGGCGGCCGCGAGCCCCTTGGCCTGCCGGGCCGCGGCCTCGGCCTCACCGGTGGCGCGGGTCGCGTTCGCCTCGGCGGCGGCCGCGAGTTCGGTCTCCTTGGCCTTGGCCTGGGCCGCGGAGATACGGGCGTCGCGCTCGGCCTCGGCGAGGGTCCGCTTCTCGTAGGCCTTGGCGTCGGCGGGCTTGCGCACATCCGCCTGGAGCTGCTGCTCCCGCCGAGACGCCTCCAGCTCGGCGACCCGGGTCTCCTGGACGACGACCTCCTGCCGGGCGCCCGCCTCGGCGAGGGGCCCGGCCTGCTTGGCCTTGGCGGAGGCCTTGTCCCGCTCCGCCTGGTAGCCGGCCTGGAGGATCTCGCTGTCCCGGGTGGCCTCCGCCATCCGCGCCGCGGCCTGCTGCTCGGCCTCGGTGGCCAGCCGGTTCGCCTCGGCCTGCGCGATCCGGGCGTCCCGCTGGACGGCCGCCGCGTGCGGCATGGCGAGGTTCTTGATGTAGCCGGTCGGGTCCTCGATCTCGTGGATCTGCAACGAGTCGACGATCAGCCCCAGCTTCTCCATCTCCGTACCGCAGGCCGCCCGGGTCTGCCCGGTCAGCTTCTCCCGGTCGCGGATCATGTCCTCGACCGTCAACCCGCCCACGATGGACCGCAGATGGCCCGCGAACACGTTGTGCACCCGCTCCGAGACCCGCTTCTGCTGGTCGAGGAAGCGGCGGGCCGCGTTGGCGATGGACACGAAGTCGTCGCCGACCTTGAAGATGACCACGCCCCGGATCTTCAGCGGAATGCCCTGGTGGGTCACGCACTCCACGGCCAACTCGGTCTGGTTCAGGTCGAGCGAGAGCTTGCGCACCGCCTGCATCCCGGGCAGCACGAGCGTGCCGCGCCCGGTGACGATGCGGAAGCCCATGCCCTCCTCCAGGCCCTCCGTCCTGTGCTTGGAGCCGGAGATGATCAGCGCCTCGTTGGGTTCGGCGACCCGCCACATCAGTTTGAACAGGCCGATCAGTACCAGGACGGCGCCCAAGGCCGCCCCCGCGATGATGCCGATGAACATCGGCACACCCCCCTTGGCCAGGTGCCCTTTCGGCACCGAACGTCGGGAGTGTCCCAAGGGGCCCGCCCGGGGTACAGAGCCGTACGGACCGTTGTTGCAGTCTTGATGCGAACCGCTCCCGCAGAGGCGGCGAGCACCCCCGGCGGACCGTCAGCGATCGACCTGACGGTCCGTCAACTGTCGTACGCGGCCGAGACGTAGACCGTGCGCGGCGGCAGGTACTCGATCACCATCACGAGGGTCCCCGGCTCGATCCGGTCCTTCGCGGAGGCGGGGTACGCCAGGAAGTGCTCGGCCCCGCCGCGCACCCGGACGATCACCTCGCCGACGAGCCCGGGACCGACCGCACCGGTCACCCGTCCCATCAGCCCGACCATCGACGGTTCGTCCATGGTCACAGCGTACGGGTCGCACCCGGGCCCCCGAACCCACTCGCGACGGGGCGGCCCCGCTCACACCGCGGGGGACTCGGCGGGGGTCGTCGTGTCCGGCGGCCACAGTTCGTGCCAGCGCTGGTCCGCCTCCAACTGCGCGGCCAGCGACAGCAGCAACGGCTCGCTGTTCGCCGGACCGAGCAGCTGCGCGCCCACCGGCAGCCCGTCGCCGACGAAACCCGCCGGTACGTTCACGCCGGGCCAGCCGAGCACGTTCCACGGCCAGGCGTAGGGGCAGGCGGCGATCATCGCCCGGTCGGTGCCGAGCCCGCCGAGGCCGATCATGGAGCCGACGCGCGGCGGGGGAGCGGCGGTGGTCGGCGCGAGCAGCACGTCGTACGTGGTGAAGAGGGCGCCGATCCGCTGGTGGAGCGTGGCCTCCGCGCGGCGGGCCAGTCGCAGGGGCGCGCCGGCGAGCAGCCGGCCGAGGCGGGCGGCGTCGAGCGTGCGCCGGTCGAGGAGGTCCTGCCGGGCGATCCCGCCGACGTGTTCGGCGATTCCCGCGGTGGCGCGCGGGACGAAGGTGAGCCCGATCCGCCCGTAGCGGGGCTCGGCCTCCTCCACCTCGTGCCCGAGTGCGGCGAGCCGTTCGGCGACCGCCCGGACCCTGTCCCGCACCCGGGGGTCCAGTCGTGCGGGCAGCGCGGTGAACGGCGGCTTCAAGGAGAGCGCGATCCGCAGCCGCCCCGGATCCCGCGTCACGGCCTCGAAGGCGTCGACGGCCTCAGGCCGGTGCAGGTCGCCCTCGTGGTTGCCGGCGGCCGCGTCGAGCAGAAGGGCGGCGTCGGCGACCGTGCGGGCGAGGGTGCCGTTGACGGTGATGCCCTGGAAGGACTCCGGGAGCGGCCACGTCGAGATGCGGCCGCGCTGCGGTTTGATGCCGATGAGATGTGTCCAGGAGGCGGGGATACGGATCGAGCCCGCCCCGTCCGACCCCAGTGCGCCCGGCACGAGTCCCGCCGCGACGGCCGCCGCCGAGCCGCCCGAGGAGCCGCCGGGGGTGTGGTCGCGGTGCCAGGGGTTGCGGGTGGCCCCGAAGGCCGGCCCCTCGGTGAAGGGCCACTGCCCGAGTTCACAGGTGTTGGTCTTGCCGACCACGATCGCCCCGGCCGCCCGCAGCCGCCGTACCGCCTCGCCGTCCTCCGGCAGCGACGGGAACTCGCCCCGGCAGCCGAACGCGGTGGGCTCGCCCGCCACGTCCATGTCGTCCTTCACGGCCACCGGCACCCCGAGCAGCGGCCGCCGCCCGCCTGCCGCGAGTTCCCGGTCCGCCGCCTCGGCCTCCACCAGTGCCGCCTCGGCGCGTACCCGCCGGAAGGCGTTGACCGTCGGCTGACTCGCCTCGATCCGGGCCAGGGTCCGCTCGACCAGTTCCCGCGACGTCACCTCCCCGGCGGCCAGCGCACGGGCACACTCCGCCAGACCCGGGGCACGGTCGGCAGCCATACGGAACACCTCCGGTAGCAGGTTGTTCTACCGAACGGTAACGTCCGCGCGCGGGCGGCGGTACGGGACGGACGACTTCGCTGGTGACCACGGCGGTTCGCGGCCTGAGCGGGCGGGCCCACGACGACGGGGGCCGGGCCCGGCCGACCCCTGGCGCGCGTGCGCGTGGCATGCCCGGGCCCACCGGCGGCCCGAGGCGCCCTGAAGCGGAGCCATTCGGGAGTCTCGGAAACGCCGCGAGCGGGCGTGCCAGACGCCGCGGGGCAGGCGGGACTTTCGAAACACACCCTTCAGCCGTGAGCCAAGCGCCGCAGGGTGAGAGCCAGTTGCGGGCGCAGCCGGCCGTGCGGGTCGCGGACGGGCCCGCCCAGGAGGGACTCCGCGTGGGTCAACCGGTCCCGGAGCGTGGAGTGGTGGACGTCGACCTCGGCGGCCGCCGCCCGCAGGCTCGCCGTGGACGCGACCGCGTGCAGTGTGGCCGGCATCCACGGCGCGTCCGCCGCGGCCTTCTCCAGCTCTCGCACATCCGGCGGCGGTTCACCTCCCGGCACGCCCCGACCCGCCCGCCGGGCACCCCGTCGGCCCCGGCCGCGTCCCACCGACGCGCCGGCGGATCACCGCATCGGTACCCCACCGCGAGAACCGGCCGCCCCGACGCCTGTTCAACACACAGTTCACGCCATAGCTTTGGCGTGTTACGCGGACGTAGCGGCCGCGCGCACCTCCGGGCGCCCGCCGACCGCACGGCCCCGGCACCCCTCTCGCGGAGACCGCGGCGAGAACCGGCACCCGTCCTGTCCCGCGTGCGAGGCCGCCCGCTTTCCGTCCTCCCGAGCAGCCCACCAGCCCCGTTGCCAGCGCAACCACGCCCCGCGCGCCGCACCGGCACACCACGGCGCTCCCGGGCCGAGGACGGCCGCGTACGGGCGTGACCGCTCCCGCGGACGCCGGGGCCCGTCCGCCAAACGCCGCCATCACCCCACCTTCACGGAGATGGCGCGAAATGGTTGCAGGACTGAACAGGTTTCGAACATATTCGCCAAACTGCCCAGCCACAAAGATCGGTCGCCCGAACCGAGCCCCCGCACGGCCCGGACCCGAGCTCCCGTACGGCCGGAAGTCCCCCGGCCGGAAAGCCCTTCACAGCTTCTGCAAGGATGCCGTCGTCATGGTGCAGATACCGAAAGAGCCCGCCCCGCCCGCGCCGCTGCAACGGTCCGTGCCCACGAGCGCCGATGTGGCCCGCCTGGCGGGTGTCTCACGTGCGACCGTCAGTTACGTCCTCAACAACACCAGTGCCGTCCGCATCAGCGAGCCCACCCGCCGCCGGGTCCACGAGGCCGCGAAGGAACTGGGGTACGTACCGCACGCGGCGGCCCGCAGCCTGCGCGCCGGCCACAGCCGCATGGTCCTCATGCCCACCCCGAACGTGCCCATAGGGCCGCTCTACAGCCAGTTCATCAACGATCTCCAGTGGGCCCTCAGCCGCCTCGACTACACCGTCGTGCAGTACGGCGGAGTAGGTCTGCGCGGCGACGAGGCGGCCCGCGCCTGGGCCGAGCTGCGCCCGGTCGCGGTGATCGTCCCCGGTGAGGGACTCGGCCCGCAGGGCGTGGCCATCCTGAAGCGCTCCGGCGCACGCGCCGTCGTCACCCTCAGCCCCGAACCCGTCGAGGGCGCCCATGTGCTGCTCCTGGACCACGGCGTCGTCGGCGAGAGCGCTGGCCGCCATCTGGTCGAGCGCGGGCACCGCCGTATCGGCGTCGTGGTTCCCGAGGAGCCCGGCCTCGGGGTGTTCTCCCGGCCCCGGCTCGCGGGCGTACGGCGTGCGGTGCGGGGCACCGAGGCGACGGTCACCGAACTGCACCTCGCCTACGACGAGAAGGCCGCGGGCCGACTCGCCGCCCGCTGGCGCTCCCTGGGCCTCGACTCGGTGTTCGCCTACAACGACGAGTACGCGATGCTCGTCATGCGGGCGCTGCGGGACGAGGGCATCGGCGTCCCCGACGACACGGCCGTCGTCGGCGCCGACGACCTCATGCTGGGCCGTCTGCTGCGACCGCGTCTCAGCACGGTCCACATCGAGCTGCCGTCCGGTCGCGACCTCGCGGAACTGGTCGACCGCGCGGTCCGCGACCCCGCCATGGTGCCCACGACCCACGATGTGCTGGGTGCGCGGATCGTCCACCGCGAATCGAGCTGACGGGGCCGCGTCCGGACCGCTGTGTGGACCGCTTCCGGATGAGCGCGCCCGGCCGGAGGGCACCGGCCGGTGACCGTCGGCACGCCGGCCGGCGACCACCCGGAGCCGCCGTCCGCGCCGCGGTCCCGCCGGTTCACTGACCGTTCTGCTCGACCTGCGCCTGCTGGGCCGCGACGGCCTTGCGGACCTCGTCCATGTCCAGCTTGCGGGCCTGCCCGATCACATCGGTCAGCGCGGCCTCGGGCAGCGCGCCCGGCTGCGCGAACACGGCGACCTGGTCACGGACGATCATCAGCGTCGGGATGGACTGGATACCGAAGGCCGCGGCCAGCTCCGGCTGCGCCTCGGTGTCCACCTTGCCGAACACCAGGTCCGGGTTGTCCTCGGCGGCCTTCTCGTAGACCGGCGCGAACTGACGGCACGGCCCGCACCAGGACGCCCAGAAGTCGATCAGGACGAAGTCGTTGTCCGTGACCGTCTGGTCGAAGTTCTCCTTGGTGAGCTCCACGGTGCTGCTCATGGCGTGCATCCCTCTTCCTGGGTGTCGGTACTCGGGGTGAGCCGCTGTCGACAACGCGCCCCGCCGGTGGCGTATTCCGCGCGCGTACCCGTGTGGCCACGGCGCACACCACCAACCAGACTGACCCCATGACGGATACGGAACACACCGAAAACGACGAGGACACCACGGGGACCCGGTACGACGTGGTGGTGCTCGGTGCCGGACCCGTGGGGGAGAACGTCGCCGACCGCACCCGCGCGGCCGGCCTGTCCACCGCGGTCGTGGAGAGCGAACTCGCGGGCGGTGAGTGCTCGTACTGGGCGTGCATGCCCAGCAAGGCCCTGCTGCGCCCCGCGATCGCCCGGGCCGACGCCCGCCGCGTCCCCGGCCTGCGCCACCTCGTCGAGGGCCCGCTGAACGCCGCCGAAGTGCTCGCCCACCGCGACCACGAGGCGTCCGACTGGAAGGACGACGGCCAGGTCGCGTGGCTGGAGAGCATCGGAGCGGTCGTCCACCGCGGCCACGGGCGGCTGGCCGGGGCCCGCCGGGTGGTCGTCGACACCCCCGACGGCGGACGGCAGGTCCTCACCGCCCGGCACGCCGTGGTGGTCTCCACCGGCAGCCGCGCCCTGCTGCCCGATCTGCCGGGGCTGGAGCGGGTGAAGCCGTGGACGAGCCGGGAGGCAACCAGCGCGAAGCAGGTGCCCGGCCGGCTGATCGTCGTCGGCGGCGGTGTCGTCGCCGTCGAGATGGCCACCGCCTGGCGCGCCCTCGGTTCCGAGGTCACCGTCCTCGTCCGCGGCAAGGGCCTGCTGCCCCGCATGGAACCCTTCGCCGGTGAACTGGTCGCCGAGGCGCTCACCGAGGCGGGCGCGGACGTCCGCACCGGCACGTCGTTGACGGCGGTGACCCGCGAGAGCGGCACCGTGGTGGTGCTCACCGACGCCGGGGACCGCCTGGAGGCCGACGAGATCCTCTTCGCCACCGGACGCGCCCCGCGCACCGACGACATCGGCCTCGACACCGTCGGTCTGGACCCCGGCTCCTGGCTGCCCGTCGACGACAGCCTCCGGGTCACCGGCAGCGACTGGCTCTACGCGGTCGGCGATGCCAACCACCGGGCGCTCCTCACCCACCAGGGCAAGTACCAGGCACGGATCGCGGGGGCCGCCATCGCCGCCCGCGCGGCCGGTGTCCCGATCCTGGAGAGCGACCCCTGGGGCGCCCACGCAGCCACCGCCGACCACCGGGCCGTTCCGCAGGTCGTGTTCACCGACCCCGAGGCCGCGGCCGTCGGTCTCTCCCTCGCCGAGGCGGAGCAGGCCGGACACCGCGTCCGAGCCGTCGACGTCGAGTTCTCCTCCGTGGCCGGGGCGGGGCTGTACGCCGACGGCTACCGGGGCCGCGCCCGGATGGTCGTCGACCTGGACCGCGAGATCGTCCGCGGTGTCACCTTCGTCGGGCCCGCCGTCGGCGAACTCATCCACTCGGCCACGATCGCCGTCGCCGGGGAGGTCCCCGTCGACCGGCTGTGGCACGCGGTTCCCTCCTACCCGACGATCAGCGAGATCTGGCTGCGGCTGCTGGAGGCGTACCGGGGCTGAACCGGCCGGCTTGCCCCACCCCTCAGTCGGGCAGCGGGAAACCGAGGGCGCGGGCGGCGCGGGCCGGGGTGGGGTCGTTCCAGCGGTCGGCCATCGCCTGGTTCGAGGACAGGGAGCGCAGCTCGGCGTGGTCGAGGTAGAGCATGCCGTTCAGGTGGTCCGTCTCGTGCTGGACGATACGGGCGGGCCACCCGGAGAACTCCTCGTCCACCGCCCGCCCCCGCTCGTCGAGCGCCCGCAGCCGGACCCGGGCGGGCCGGGCCACCACGGCCTGCCACCCGGGCACGCTCAGACAGCCCTCGAAGAACGCGTTCCGGTGCGGCCCGGCCGCCTCGTACGACGGATTGACCAGGACACGGAACGGCTGCGGGATCCGCCCCCGGGCCAGCCGCACCTCGTCGGGCACCGGCGCCGGGTCCTCGATCACCGCGATCCGCAGGGGCACGCCCACCTGCGGTGCGGCGAGACCGACACCCGGTGCCGCGTGCATGGTGGCCCGCAGCGCGGCGACGAAGCGGGCCAGCAGACCGGGGTCGAGCTGGCCGTCGAAGGGCTCGGCCGTGCGGCGCAGTACCGGATCGCCCGCGGCCACGATCGGCAGCGGGCCCTCGTGGGCGAGGAGTTCCCCGACCCGGTCGCTCAGGGGGCGGGACTCGGCGCGCTCTCGTTCGGAAGCCATCGCGCCAGCATGCCAAGCGGGACGACCCCGACGCGAGGCGGCGCTCCCGGCCCGGTGGGCCCCGACCGCCCCCGAAAGGCCATGTGACCCACGCCACACGATTCTCCGGGAACTCGGCGCCTTCACGCTCCGACTACTGAACCGCCACGACATCCCCGTCCCCGTACCCCGGAGCAACCGCCGATGACCATCGCCCCCTCGACCGAGACGGACGAGACCCGTCAACCCGTCACGCCCGACGGCGCGACGAGGAGCGCCTGGGCCTCCCTCCGGCCGCTCGTCCTGCGGCTGCACTTCTACGCGGGGGTCCTGGTCGCCCCGTTCCTGCTGGTCGCCGCCCTGACGGGCGGGCTGTACGCCGCCTCGTTCCAGATCGAGAGGATCGTCTACGCCGACGAGACGACCGTCGCGAAGGTGGGCGGGGAGAAGCTGCCGATCTCCCGGCAGGTGGCCGCTGCCCGCACGGCGCATCCCGAGGGCACCGTCTCCGCCGTACGCCCCTCGCCCGAGGACGACGCGACGACCAGGGTGATGCTGTCCGGCGTCGAGGGCGTCGACGAGGACAACACGCTCGCGGTCTTCGTCGACCCGTACACGGCACAGGTGCGCGGGGCGCTGGAGCAGTACGGTGCGACCGGCGCGCTGCCGCTGCGGACCTGGATCGACAAGTTCCACGCCAATCTGCACCTCGGTGAGCCCGGCCGCCTCTACAGCGAACTCGCCGCCAGCTGGCTGTGGGTCATCTCGGCCGGCGGTCTCGTCCTGTGGTTCGGCCGCCGTCGCGCCCAGCGCAAGGTGCGCGGCACCAGCGGCCGGCGCCGCACCCTGGGCCTGCACGGCACGGTCGGCGTGTGGGCCGCCGCCGGGTTCTTCTTCCTGTCGGCGACGGGCCTGACCTGGTCGGCGTACGCCGGCGCCAACATCGACGTCCTGCGCACCGAACTGCGCCAGGCCACCCCGGCCATCTCGGCCGCGGCGGGCGACCACGGCGGTCATGACGCCGGCGCGGCGAAGGGAGGGGCCGCCGCCGAGGGCGATCTCGACAAGATCCTCGCCGCCGCCCGCGCGGAGGGACTGGGCGACCCGGTGGAGATCGTGCCGCCCGCCGACGCGTCGTCCGCGTACGTCGTGAAGCAGGTGCAGCGCAGCTGGCCCACCAAGCAGGACGCGGTGGCCGTGGACCCGGCGACCGCCGAGGTCACCGACACCCTGCGGTTCGCCGACTTCCCCGTGCTGGCCAAGCTCACCCGGTGGGGCATCGACGCTCACACCGGCGTACTGTTCGGCCTCGTCAACCAGCTGCTCCTGATGGCGCTGGCGGCCTCCCTGGTGCTGCTGATCCTGTGGGGCTACCGCATGTGGTGGCAGCGCGGCCGGGCCTCCGCCTTCGGCCGCCCGATCCCGCGCGGCGCCTGGCAGCAGGTGCCGCCGCAGATCCTCGTCCCCGCGCTGGCGGCCGTCGCCGTCCTCGGCTACTTCGTCCCGCTCCTCGGCATCCCGCTCGCCGTCTTCATCGTGGTGGACGTCGTCCTGGGCGAGATCGCCCACCGCCGGGGCAAGCGGACGTACGGGGGCCGGACCGAGGCGAAGCAGGGCGTGGAGCAGGGTGCGGGGAAAGCGCCGTAACAGGGCGTACGGAAGCGCCGGGGGGTTTGTCCCGACCGGGACACACCCCCCGGCGCACGGCGAAGGCTCCTGCTCCTTCCGGCTGACTCTCCCTCACAGCCGCTCGAAGTCGCCGGCGAGGGCCGAGGCGATCCTCAGGTGCGACTCCGCCTCGTCGTGCCGGGCCTGCCGTTGCAGGGTGCGGCCCAGCAGCAGCCGGGCGTAGTGCTCCACCGGGTCACGCTCGACGAGAACGCGCAACTCGGCCTCAGTGCGCCGCAGTTGGGCGGAGTGGTAGTAGGCGCGGGCCAGCAGCAGCCGGGGGCCGGTCTGCTCCGGCACCTCCTCGACCAGCGCGCTGAGGACGCGCGCGGCGGCCGCGTACTCCTCGGCGTCGAAGAACATCCGGGCGCGCTCCCAGCGCTCCGCCGGTGTCCCGTGGTCGTAGTACGTCGTGTCCACTGTGACCTCCTTCGACGCCCACAACCCACCGGTCCGGTCGGGTATTCCACCGTCCCCGTGGGGTGCGGGGGCCGCCGGGGCGACCGGTCACGCAGGGCCGCGAGCTCCGGGACCGCGGTGTGACGGGCGGGGTGCGGGCAGGGACGGGCCTCGGGGCGGGGAGGTGCGGACCTGCGGGAGGCTGCCGGCCGGGGGCGGGAGGCGGTCGGTCTGACGGAGTGGCCGACCGGGGGCTAGGTTGAGCGGTATGAGCAATCTTGACCGTCAGGCCGTGCCGAGTGTGTGCGGCGGCCGGGGATTCGTCGTCGCGGAACCCGTGCGGGAACTGCTGAGCCCCCGCCGTGTGCAACTCGGCGAGTCCACGGAAGTACGGCGCCTGCTGCCGAACCTGGGGCGCCGCATGGTGGCTGCCTGGGCGTTCGTCGACCACTACGGGCCGGACGACATCGCGGACGAGCCCGGTATGCAGGTGCCGCCGCACCCGCACATGGGCCTGCAGACCGTCAGCTGGCTGCACCAGGGCGAGGTGCTGCACCGCGACTCCACGGGCAGCCTGCAGACGATCCGCCCGCGTGAGCTGGGGCTGATGACCTCCGGGCGGGCCATCAGCCACTCCGAGGAGAGCCCCAGGCCGCACGCCCGTTTCCTGCACGGTGCCCAGCTGTGGGTCGCCCTGCCGGACGGGCACCGGCACACCGACCCGCGCTTCGAGCACCACGCCGACCTGCCGGTCGTCACCGCGCCCGGCCTGGAGGCCACGCTCATCCTGGGCTCGCTCGACGGCGCCACGTCGCCCGGCACGACGTTCACGCCGATCGTCGGCGCCGACCTCACGCTCACCCGGGGTGCCGATCTGCGCCTGCCCGTGGAACCCGACTTCGAGTACGCGGTCCTCTCCATGTCGGGCGAGGCCCACGTGGACGGGGTTCCGGTCCTCCCCGGCTCCATGCTCTACCTCGGCTGCGGCCGCACCGAACTCCCCCTCCGCGCCGACTCCGACGCCTCCCTCATGCTCCTCGGCGGTGAGCCCTTCGAGGAGGAGCTGATCATGTTCTGGAACTGGATCGGCCGGTCGCAGGAGGAGATCGAACAGGCCCGCCGCGACTGGATGGAAGGGACACGGTTCGGGGAGGTGAAAGGGTACGACGGGGCTCCGCTGCCGGCCCCCGAGCTGCCGCCGACACCTCTGAAGCCGCGAGGGAGGGCCCGTTGACCTGCGGAAATGACTGATCATCCGGTGCCGGGTGGGTGACGTGCTGCCGGGTGCCGGGGCAGGCCGTTCCCGGGAGCGGTGCGGGAATCCCGTCCGCGCGGCCGACCCGCCGCACGAAGGTACTCTCCGGTGCGAAATACTCTCCCGATGAGTTCGCGTACTTCCCCGAGCAGTGGGCCGATCACGATACGGAGGGCCGTCGCGCGGGACGCCAAACGGCTCACGCGGCTCGTGCGTGGCTCAAGCGCCTACGAGGGCAAGTACGCAGCCGCGGTCGCGGGCTACCGGGTCGGTCCTGACTACATCGAGGCCCACCGCGCCTTCGTAGCCGTCGGCGCCGACGAGCATGGAGCCCGGGTCCTCGGGTTCTACTCGCTCGTCCTCGCCCCACCGGAGCTCGACCTGCTGTTCGTCGCTGACGATGTGCAAGGAAGGGGTATCGGCCTCCTGCTCGTCGCGCACATGCAGTCCGAGGCCCGTGCCGCCGGCCTCGACAGGGTCAGGGTCGTCTCGCATCGTCCCGCCGAGGGCTTCTACCACCGTGCCGGTGCGATGCGGACCGGGACCGCGCTCGCGAACCCGCCCGCCGTGCCGTGGGACCGTCCCGAGTTCGAGTTTCGCATTCCTTCGGGGCCGTGACCGGAACGGGGACGTGCTGCCGGGCCGCGGCTCAGGCGCCGACGGCGACCGGCACGCGGGTGCCGCCGCACCCGTTCGGGGCAGGGTGACCCAATGGGACCCTGCCCCGACGGGGCTCGGTCGGCGGGCTACCCGCGCCCGGCGGAAACCGGTGCCGTGGGCGGTGCTTCGCTGCTCAGCCGAAGTTCACGTCGCTGCACCACATGTAGGCCTGGTCGAGGTGCGAGGCCTGCCAGATCACGAACACGATGTGGTGTCCGGTGTACCCGGAGGTCTGGACGGGGAACGTGATGTTCTGCGCCGGGGCGAAGCGGCCGGTCTGCGTGATGAAGTCGAGGTTGCCCCAGCCCAGGGTCTGGGTCTTGGGGTTGAAGCCCTGCTTGCTCACGTAGACCTTGAAGTAGTCGGCACCGTGGGACGCCTGGTCGTACAGCTGGACCGAGAAGTTGTTGCCGATGGTGGTGGTCTTCCACGCTCCGGGCTTGTCCAGGCTGGCGTTCCTCGAGAGGTTGTTGCTGCAGAGTGTCCCGTCGGGGGTCCGCGCCTGGAACTGGCCTCCGAGGCCGTCGCGGAGCGCGCTCATCCAGTTCCACATGGTGTCGGAGTTTGCCTGGAAGGCCTGCCAGCACATGGGGTCCTGGGTCTGCATGGCCGGGTTGGTGTGGTTGTTTCCCCACGTCTTCCAGCACTGGTACGCGCGGGTGGCGGGGCCGACGACGGTGCCGTGGGCCTGGGCGGGGGTCGACCAGGCGAGGGCGCCGACGACCACGGCGAACAGCATGACGAGCGCTTGGAGAGGCCGGCGGAGGGACGCCCGCGAACGCCCGGTCAACGGGCTCTTGTTGCGCATGGGGGGACTCCTTCCAATTGCGCATAGCTGATTTGGGAGCGCTCCCACAGTTAGGTCTTCCGGGCGAGATGTCAATGAAGCCGACTGAGTTGATTGCGGGAATGGGCGGTGGGCAGGGAATCCGCCGTGAACCGGGAGCCGGAAATGTTCGCGGGAAGGGTTGATCCTTGGCGGGAAGACGGACACGCGGCTGACGTTCCATCGCGCGGCCACGCCTCACCGGAGGGGTGCCAGCGGTGCGTGTCCCCACCCCGCACCACCGCGGTGGGGCAGAGCGCGCGATGCAGCAGGGCCTGGCTGACCGATCCCGGCAGTAGCCCGCCGAAGCCGCCGCGACCCGGGGCGCCGACCACGACAAGCTGGGCAGTCCGGCCGGCCTCGATCAACGCCTCCCGCGTCCTGCCGTGCACCACCTCGTGCTCCACAGCCACACCCGGGAAGCGCTCCTGACGGCCGGTGAGCGCCTCGTGCGTCAGACGTCGTTCCTCGGCGAGGGCTCCCGGAGGGTTCGCGTACGGCATCGACGCGTCCTGCGGTGCGGGCTGCGGCGCGTTCCACGTCGTCCAGGCGTGCAAGGCCACCAGCGGCGTCTTCCGCAGCTCCGCCTCGACGAAGGCGACCCCCGCTCGCCCGCCGCCGAGCCGTCCACACCCAGCACGATCGGTCCGTCGCTCCTCGGGGGCTCGCGCACCACCAGGACGGGACACCGGCCGTGCGCCGCCAGATGCACCGCCGTCGACCCCACCAGAAGCCCGACGAACCCGTTCTCCCGCGGGCCCGTGGGCGGAACCAGCCGGCAGCCCGGCGCCGCCGGACACCATCCTCGTGCTCGGCCTGCCCCCGGGCCAGGCCGACCCGGTCCAGGTCCTCCCGCAGGCGGGGGATCCAGTGACGCCGCAGAGCACGGGCCCGGTGCCGAGTGCGGACGTGGAGACCGTCACCGGACGCCCTACCCCCATGGAGGTGGTCCAGTCCACCGTGAACTCGGCGGGAGCGGTGCCCGCGGCGGCCGAGTCGAGGGCCTGTTTCCCGCCCAGGAGCCCCCCGCAGCAGCCAGCCCTCGGCTTCGGACAGCAGGTGGAAAGCGATCACGCCCGCACTCGTCCCGTCCGCGTTCCCTGCAGCGAACCGGTGCGGGAGCGGGCGAAGGGCGCGGTGGGCCCGTGGGCCGCCCTGCGGGGAGCCTGCCGCCCTGCGGACCTGCCGCACTGAACGCGTCGGACCGTCAGGTGGACTCGCGCACCACCAGCTCGGTCGGCAGCGTGACCTGCCGCCGGGGCGCCCCGTGCCGGGTGATGTCGGTGAGGATGCGGACCATCGTACGTCCGAGTTCCTCGACGGGCTGGCGCACCGTGGTCAGCGGCGGGTTGGTGTGGCGGGCGAGGACGGAGTCCTCGAACCCGGCGACGGCGACGTCGCGCGGCACCTGCCGCTTCTGCCGCTTCAGTTCGGTGAGGGCGCCGACGGCCATGAGGTCCGAGGCCGCGAAGACCGCGTCGAGGTCAGGGGCGCGTTCAAGAAGCGAACGCATCGCGCGAATGCCGCTCTCCTCGGTGAAGTCCCCTTCCTCGACGAGCAACTCGCTTGCGGGGACGTTCGCTTCGCGGTGTGCGGTGTGCCAGCCGGCGAGCCGGCTGCGGCTGACGTCCATGTCCAGGGGGCCGGTGATGGTGGCCACGCGCCGCCGGCCGCGTTCCAGCAGGTGCCGCACCGCCGCGGTGGCGCCGCCGGCGTTGTCGGCGTTCACGTAGCTCAGTTGCTCGCCGGCGTCGCGGCGGCCGGCGAGCACGGTCGGCAGGCCCATCTCCTCGAGCATGCCGGGCAGTCGGTCCGTGGAGTGCACGGAGACCAGGAGGACGCCGTCCACGCGGCGGGTGGCCACCGACTCGGTCAGCTGGTCGCGTTCGGCCTGGTCGCGGACGAGCATCAGCTGCAGTTGGGTGCGGCTGTCGGCGAGGGCGCCGCTGACGCCGCGGATGAGCGCGGCGAAGAAGGGCTCCGATCCGAGCCGGCTCTCGGACTCCGGGATCACCAGGGCAACGGCGTTGGTGCGGTTGGTGACCAGGCCGCGGGCGACCGAGTTGGGCACGTAGTTCAGTTCCTTGATCGCCGCGAGGACCCTGGCGCGGGCGTCGGCGCTGACGAGGTCAGAGCCGTTGACGACACGGGAGACGGTGGTGCGACCCACACCGGCGCGGGCGGCGACCGTTTTGATCGTTGGGCGGCGGTTGCCGGACATGCGCTTCCCCCTCGGCGTCGCGCGGCCGTGCCTGCCGCGGAGGTGACCTGCGGCAATTCTTGCAGACCCGGCCGTCGGCACGGCATGCCGGGATGCCGGGGGGCCGGCCGCACCCGGGCCGCGCCAGGACGAGTTGCGTTCAAGTCATTGACAGAGCCGCCCTGCTCCGACGAGTCTTCGATGCGCGGTGGGAACGTACCCACCTCGAATTGGGCACGTTCCCACCGTCATCTGTCAGAGCCGCTGTCCGGCATCGCTGCAGCCATCGCAGAACGCGTCACTCCGATGTGCCGGCGCCGCCGCTAGGAGGAGATCCATGGGCACTTTCGGTTGGTCGCACAGAAAGGCGGTGGCGACGGTCGCGGCCGTCGGCGCGCTGACGCTCGTCGTCGGCTGCGGCGGCAGCGACGACTCGGTCACCGGCGGGGGCAAGAAGGACGGCAAGGTCACCATCACCATGGGCCTGTTCGGGGTGATGGGCATCAAGGAGACGGGCCTTCTCGAGCAGTACGAGAAGGAGAACCCCGACGTCGACATCAAGGCCGAGATCGCCGGTGACGAGCAGACCTACTACACCGCGCTGCAGACCAGGCTCGCCGCAGGCAAGGGCCTGAAGGACATCCAGGGCATCGAGATCGGGCGTGCCAAGGAGATCACCGAGACGCAGGCCTCCAGGTTCGCCGACTTCGCGGGGATGCCGGGCACCGACCACTTCCTGCCGTGGAAGCAGTCCCAGATCAGCACCGGGGACGGCAAGGTGCTGGGCCTGGGCACCGACATCGGCCCGATGGCCGTCTGTTACCGCAAGGACTACTTCGAGAAGGCGGGCCTGCCCACCGACCGCGACGAGGTCGCGGCGCTCTGGGAGGGCGACTGGAAGAAGTACGTCGACGTCGGCCGCACCTTCAAGAAGGACTTCAAGGGCGACGGCGTCGCCTACATGGACGCGGCCAGCGGCCTGTTCAACGCCATGGTCTACGGCTACCCCGAGCAGTACTACGACGAGCAGGGCGAGCTGATCTACGACTCCAACCCCGCCGTCAAGCAGGCGTGGAACCTCGCCGCGGACGCCGCGGAGGACGGTCTGACCGCCAAGCTGCGCCAGTTCCAGCCCGGTTGGGACCCCGGTCTGGCCAACGGCACCTTCGCCACGGCCGTGTGCCCCGCGTGGATGCTCAGCCACATCAGCGAGAAGGCCGGTGCGGCGAACAAGGGCAAGTGGGACGTGGCCAAGGCCCCCAAGGGCGCCAACTGGGGCGGCTCCTTCCTCGGCGTGATCGAGCAGAGCCCGGTGAAGGAGGAGGCCAAGAAGCTCGTCGCCTGGCTGACCGCGCCGGAGCAGCAGGCCCACATCTTCAAGGAGATCGGCAACATCCCGTCCTCGCGGAAGGCGCTGGAGAGCGCCGACGTGAAGAGCGCCAAGTCGGCGTACTTCGGTGACGCGCCGATCGGCGAGATCTTCGGCGCCGCCGCCCAGGAGATACCGGACAAGCAGGTCCTCGGCCGCAAGGACGGCACGATCAAGGACACCTTCTCGCAGGGACTCACCCTGATCGAGCAGCAGGGCACCGCGCGGGACAAGGCGTGGAAGACCACCGCGGAGCGCATCGAGAAGGCGGTGGGCTGACCCCGGTCCGCCCGGCCGCGGCCGTTTCGGGCCCGCCTTTCGGCGGCGGGCCCGGACGGCCGGCTCACCCATCCGCTCTCAGGAAGGATCTTCCGGTGGCCACCTCCACCACCAAGGCCCCGGCCGGGGACGGGCCCGCCGGGCACTCCCCGGACAAGGCCCCGGCCCGTCGGCACGGCGCGCTTCTGCACCGCCTCGACCTCAGGGGCGCCCCGTACGCGTTCGTCGCGCCGTTCTTCGTGGTCTTCGCCGCGTTCAGTTTCTACCCCCTGCTCTACACGTCGTGGATCTCGCTGCACGACGTGGAGCTGGCCACCCTCGACGTCATGGAGTGGGTGGCGTTCGACAACTACGTGGAGCTGTGGGGTGATTCCCGGTTCTGGAACGCGCTGCAGAACACGATCACCATCGGTGTCATCTCCACGGTGCCGCAACTGCTGATGGCCCTGGGGCTGGCGCACCTGCTCAACTACCGCATGCGGTTCTCGCTGTTCTTCCGCGTCGCCTCCCTGGTCCCCTACGCCACCTCGGTCGCCGCCGCCGCCCTCGTCTTCACGATGATCTTCGAGCGTGACTTCGGCATGATCAACTGGGCGCTCGGCACGGTGGGGATCGACCCCCTGGACTGGGAGGGGGGCAAGTGGCCCGCCCAGATCGCGATCTCCACCATCGTCATCTGGCGCTGGACCGGCTACAACGCGCTGCTCTACCTGGCCGCGATGCAGGCCATCCCCGCCGACCGCTACGAGGCGGCCTCCCTGGACGGCGCCTCCCGCTGGAAGCAGTTCACCCACGTCACGGTCCCCGGGATCCGCTCCACCATCGTCTTCACCATCGTGCTCTCCACGATCGGCGCCACCCAGCTGTTCGGCGAACCGCTGATCTTCGGCCAGGGCCCGAACGGCATCAGCGGCGGCGCGGACAACCAGTACCAGACGCTGGGTCTGCTGCTGTACGAGGAGGGCTGGAAGAACTACCAGATGGGCCGCTCGGCGACCGTCGCCTGGGTGATGTTCCTGCTGCTCGTCCTCGCCTTCCTCGTGCAGCGCCTCGTCAAGCGCCTGCGCGCCCGAGCGTCCTGACCTGGAGTCATCATGACCACTCAAAGTCTCCCGGTCCGGACCGGCACCGCGGCCCGGACATCCGCCGACCAGCCCGCCGGCCGCGGAGGCCGCCGGCTGCTGCGCCAGCGCGCGGGCCGCCAGCACCACGCCGGCCCCCTGGCCTATGTGCTGCTCGCCGTCATGGCGCTGCTGTCGATCTTCCCGTTGTACTGGACGATGGTGGCGGCCTCCACCGACAACACCCGGGTCAGCCAGACACCGCCGCCCTTCCTGCCCGGCCCGAACCTGTTCGGCAACCTCGCCCGGGCCTGGGACGAGGCGGCGATGGGCAAGGCCATGATCAACAGCCTCATCGTGGCCGGGGTGATCGCCCTGTCCACGGTCATGTTCGCCACGCTCGCCGGGTTCGCCTTCGCCAAGCTGCGGTTCAAGGGCCGCAACGTCCTGCTCATGCTGGTGATCGGCACGATGCTGGTGCCGCCGCAGCTCGGTGTCGTACCGCTTTTCATGATGATGGCCGAGCTGGGCTGGTCCCAGCAGCTGCCCGCCGTCATCTTCCCGACGCTGGTGAGTGCGGTGGGGGTCTTCTTCATGCGGCAGTACCTGTCGGAGGCGCTGCCGGACGAACTCGTCGAGGCCGGACGCGTGGACGGGGCCCACTCGCTGCGGATCTTCTGGAGCATCGTGCTGCCCGTCGCCCGGCCCGCGATGGCCGTCCTGTTCATGATCACGTTCGTGCACGCCTGGAACGACTTCTTCTGGCCGTTCGTGGTCCTCGACATGACCAATCCGACCGTCCCCGTCGCCCTCACCCAGCTCAGCGCGGGCTATGTCCGCGACCAGTCGCTGATCATGGCCGGCGCGCTGCTGGGCACCCTGCCGCTGCTGGCGATGTTCATCGTCTTCGGCCGCCAGATCGTCAGCGGAATCATGGCGGGCGCGGTCAAGGGCTGACCCGCCTCCGCGCGGCCCACGAACAGGCCCCCGCCCCTCGCCCAGCCCGGGGCGCACCGGAGCCCACCGCGCCCGGCGCCACCCACCTCACCACCCCGCCCCCCGAAAGGACTTACGTGGTCACCGCAGCACAGCAGAGCCCGTCCGCCCCGGACGCCGCCCGCACCTTCCCCCGGGGTTTCCTCTGGGGCTCCGCGACCGCCTCCTACCAGATCGAGGGGGCGGCAGCGGAGGACGGCCGTACGCCGTCCATCTGGGACACCTACGCCCGTACCCCCGGCCGGGTCCGCAACGGCGACACCGGTGACGTCGCCACCGACCACTACCACCGCTGGAGCGAGGACGTCGCCCTGATGGCCGAACTCGGTCTGGGCGCCTACCGCTTCTCCCTCGCCTGGCCCCGGATCCAGCCCACCGGCCGCGGCCCGGCCGTGCAGAAGGGCCTGGACTTCTACCGGCGCCTGGTCGACGGGCTGCTGGAGAAGAACATCCAGCCCGTGGCCACCCTCTACCACTGGGACCTGCCCCAGGAGCTGGAGGACGCGGGCGGCTGGCCCGAGCGGGCCACGGCGGAGTGGTTCGCCGAGTACGCGGCCCTCGCGGCGGACGCCCTCGGCGACCGGGTGAAGACCTGGACCACGCTCAACGAGCCCTGGTGCAGCTCCTTCCTGGGCTACGGCTCCGGCGTGCACGCCCCCGGCCGCACCGACCCGGTCGCCGCCCTGCGTGCCGCCCACCACCTCAACCTGGGCCACGGCCTGGCCGTCCAGGCGCTGCGCGACCGTCTGCGCGACGCGCAGGTCTCGGTCACGCTCAACATCCATCACGTGCGCCCGCTCACCGCCTCGGACGGCGACGCCGACGCGGTCCGCCGGATCGACGCCCTCGCCAACCGGGTCTTCACCGGCCCGATGCTGAACGGCGCCTACCCGGAGGACCTGTTCAAGGACACCGCCGAGCTGACCGACTGGTCCTTCGTCCAGGACGGCGACCTGCGGCACATCCACCAGCCGCTGGACTTCCTCGGCGTCAACTACTACAGCCCCACCGTGGTCTCCGAGTCCGACGGCAGCGGCACCCACACCTCCGACGGACACGGCAAAAGCGCCCACAGCCCCTGGCCGGGAGCCGACCGGGTCGCCTTCCACCAGCCGCCCGGCGAGACCACCGCCATGGGCTGGGCCGTCGACCCCACCGGGCTGTACGACCTGCTGCGCCGCCTGTCCGCCGACTTCCCCGGGCTGCCGCTGGTCATCACCGAGAACGGTGCCGCCTTCGACGACTACGCCGACCCGGCCGGCCAGGTCAACGACCCCGCCCGGATCGCCTACGTGCGCGGCCATCTGGCCGCCGTCCACCAGGCGATCCTGGACGGCGCGGACGTGCGCGG
Source organism: Streptomyces sp. NPDC042364 (assembly GCF_056437585.1). Classification (NCBI taxonomy): domain Bacteria; kingdom Bacillati; phylum Actinomycetota; class Actinomycetes; order Kitasatosporales; family Streptomycetaceae; genus Streptomyces; species Streptomyces sp. NPDC042364. The sequence goes on from NZ_JBWKAJ010000012.1 coordinate 232,316, forward strand.
CTACTTCCTGTGGTCCCTGCTGGACAACTTCGAGTGGGCCCACGGCTACAGCAAGCGCTTCGGCGCCGTGTACGTCGACTACCCGACCGGCACCCGCATCCCCAAGGCGAGCGCCCGCTGGTACGCCGAGGTCGCCCGTACCGGCGTACTGCCCGGCGCCTGACCGGGCGGGTCCGGCACGCACGGCATCCCCGCGTGGTGTGCCATACCGAGGGACAGCCCCCGGCCGCCGCTAGGAGCGCGGGCGGGGGGGCGGCCCCGTACCGGCGCCCTGGTGCGCTTCAGGCCGCCATGGTCCGGTGGTGGACGGTGGCGGCTTCGACGCCCTGGCGCCGGGGCCGGCCGTCGCGACCGGACGGAAGGGACACGGTTCGGCGGGGTGAAGGGGTACCCCGGGACCGGCTGCCGGCTCCCGAGCCACCCCCCGCGTGTTGGCACCACGGCGGCCACTCGGCGAGGGGCGGAGCGTGGCACACTGCGGACCGTGATGTTCCGAGAACCCATCACCCGTGAGGCGGCCGTTGTCCGGCCGCCGGAGCCCGCTCGACGTGCACGGGGGCGGGGGCAGGCCGCCCGATGACATGGCTCGCGACGGCGGCGGGCGCCCTCCTCGTCCTCGCTGCTCTGCGGGACGTGTTCCACACCCTGTGGCATCCCACCCGACACGGCGGGCTCAGCCGGCTGGTGATGACGTTCATCTGGCGGCTGTCCGCTCACGTGGTGCTGCGGCACCGGCCCGCGGGATTGACCGGACCGCTGGGAATGGTCGCCGTGGTCGCCGTATGGGCCTCGACCATGGCCGTGGGATGGGCGCTCGTGTACTGGCCGCACATGCCCGAGTACTTCTCGTACGCCGCCGGTCTCTCACCCGGCGAACACGCCGGCCCGTTCGACGCTCTCTATGTGTCCCTGGTGATGCTGGCCACCCTGGGCCTCGGCGACATCGCTCCGACCGCCGGCTGGCTGAGAGTCCTCGCCCCGGTCGAGGCCCTGGCGGGGTTCGCCCTGCTGTCGGCGACCGTGGCGTGGATCCTCGGCATCTACCCCGCCCTGGCCAGGCGCAGATCCCTCGCCCTTCGCCTGTCCCACCTGCGGCGCAGCGAGGTCCCGGCGGCAGCTCTCGACTCGGACGGGGGCGCCGCGCTACTGGACGGGCTCGCCGCCGCGGTCTCGGTCGTCTCGGTGGACTTCATGCAGTACCCGGAGTCGTACTACTTCTACGACGTCGACGACCACACCTCGCTGCCGGTCCAGCTCGGCCACGCCGTCGCCCTGTCGGAACAGGCCGCGGCCGCCGCCCACCCGGACGTCCGCCTCGCGGGCGCCATCCTGCGTACCGCCCTCGACGACCTCGCCGTGATCCTCGACGACCGCTTCCTTCACACCCGTGGAAGCACCGGCCGCGTGATCATCGCGTACGCGGCGGACCACGGCCACGGCGCGGGCCCCCGGAGGGCATGAAGCGGCGGACCGCCGGACCGCCGGGCGGGACGCGCGTGCGCGGATGTCACGGGGGGTGTCCCGCGGGACGGGAAAGCATCGTCGCGGCGTCTGTCTGCCCGTTGTTCCGGGAGGTAGCTTGGTGGAGCAGGCCCCTCAAGGAGGGCGATTCGATGCCGTGGTTCCTCTGGCTCCTCGCTGCCGCGGCGCTGGGTGCCGCCGAGTTCTTCACCCTGACACTGGTCTTCGGACTGCTGGCGGGTGCCGCGGTGGTCGCCGCCGTGGTCGCCGGCGTGGGCATCGGCCTTCTCGGCCAGCTCGTGGCCCTCGCCGCGGCTGCCGCGGCGGGCCTCCTCCTCATCCGCCCCGTCGCGTTGCGGCACATGGCGCGGCAACCTCTCGTGCGAGACGGCAGTGACGCGCTGATCGGCAAGCGGGCCGAGGTCATGCAGGAGGTCACCGCGACCCGTGGCCTGATCAAACTCTCCGGCGAGGAATGGTCCGCCCGCGCCCTCGACGAGACCCTCGTCATCCCGGTGGGAGCGTGGGTGGACGTCATGGAGATCGAGGGTGCCACGGCCATCGTCTACCCCCGCGAACTCCTTCCGTGAACGGCTGAACACACCTCAACGGAGGCACTGTGGATCCCGTCGTCATCCCCCTCCTCGTGGCGATCCTCGTCGTCGTCTTCCTCGTGGCCTCCAGCGTGCGGATCGTCCCCCAGGCGCGCCGCTACAACGTCGAGCGGTTCGGCCGGTACCGCCGGACGCTGCAACCCGGACTGAACCTGGTCGTGCCCGTGGCGGACCGCATCAACACCAAGCTCGACGTGCGTGAGCAGGTCTATTCGTCCGACCCAAGACCGGTGATCACCGAGGACAACCTCGTGGTGAACATCGACACCGTCCTCTACTACCAGATCACCGATCCGCGGGCCGCGGCGTACGAGGTCGCCGACTACCTCCAGGCGATCGACCAGCTCACCGTGACCACCCTGCGCAACGTCATCGGCAGCATGGACCTGGAGGAGACGCTCACCTCGCGCGAGGAGATCAACTCCCGGCTCCGGGCCGTCCTCGACGATGCCACCGGCAAGTGGGGCATCCGGGTCAACCGCGTCGAGATCAAGGCCATCGATCCACCGCACACCATCAAGGAGGCGATGGAGAAGCAGATGCGGGCCGAGCGCGACAAGCGCGCGGCCATCCTGCACGCCGAGGGGGAGCGGCAAGCCAAGATCCTCACCGCGGAGGGCACCAAGCAGAAGGACATCCTGGAGGCCCAGGGCGCGCAACAGGCCATGATCCTCCGAGCGGACGGCGAGGCCAAGGCGGTGGAGCTGGTCTTCCAGGCCGTCCATCGCAACAACGCCGACCCCAAGGTCCTGGCCTACAAGTACCTCGAGACCCTCCCGCACCTGGCGAGCAGCGACAACAACACCTTCTGGGTGATCCCCGGAGAGCTGACCGAGGCGGTCCGGACCGTCACCCGAGCGTTCGGCGACCAGCCGACGGCGGGTCCTCCCGCCCCCGGACAGCCGGAGGAAGCGGCCACCGCCGACGCCCACGGCACCGCGGACGAGTTCCGGGTTCCGCAGCTCGAGGCGGGCTCCGCCGCTTCCCTCGACGCCGCCGCGGCCGCGGACGAGGCCGGCAAGCAGGCCGCCGCGGCCGTGAGCGACGCCAAGGCGGAGGCCGAGGCCGCGAAGTCGCCCCAGGTGCCGCGCCGGTCACGGACGTCCGACGACTGAGCCCGCCCCGGTTGCCGCGTTCGACGCGGCACGTGGGCGGGCGGTGAGCGGCAGCACACACCACGTCGGTCGGGGCCGCGTCACGGGTGTCTGAATGGCCGGGTCAGTCGCTCGTGTCCGCCGCTGTGAGTGAGGCCAGGGCGGCGTCGAGGCGGCGGGCGGCCTCCTCCGCGACCGGGCGCAGGGCGTCGAGTTCGGTGAGGGCGACCATCGTGTTCGGGTCGAGGGCCTGCACCACCGTGTGGTTTCCCTCGCGGCGGACGACCACGTTGCACGGCAGCAGCAGACCGATGGAGCGGTCGGTGTCCAGGGCGCGGTGGGCGAGGGGCGGGTTGCAGGCGCCGAGGATGACGTAGTCCTCCATGTCGTGGTCGAGCTTGGTCTTCAGGGTGGCGGCGACGTCGATCTCGGTGAGGATTCCGAAACCCTGGGCGGCGAGGGCGTCGCGGGTGCGGGCCGCCGCGGTGGCGAAGTCGGCGTCGAGGCGGACGGTGCGGTCGTAGCGCATGGCGTGGGCTCTTCTCGGCAGCTCGGGCGGGGGACGGGTGTCCGGTCGTGTGCGAGGTACTCGTGGGGCGTCTCCGGGGCGCCCCTTGACCCCGGGAATACCCCCAGGGGTATTCGTGCTACCTTCGTAAGCATACCCCCTGGGGTAAATCTCAACGGAAGGGAGTACCTCGTGTTCTTCGTCGACACGATCGAGCTGGCCGGGCTGGGCAACCGCAGCTACCTCGCCGGCGGTGAGCGGACGGCCGTGGCGGTCGACCCGCCCCGCGACATCGACCAGGTGGTCGCAGCGGCGGCACGGCGGGGGGTGCGGATCTCGCATGTCGTCGAGACGCACGTCCACAACGACTACGTCAGCGGCGGCCTGGAGCTGGCCCGGCTCACGGGCGCCGTCTACCTGGTCCCCGCCGCGGCCAAGGTCGCGTTCGAGCGTGTACCCGTCCATGAGGGCGACCGGACGGAGATCGACTCGGCGGCGGGGCTGACCCTGCGCGCACTGGCCACGCCCGGACACACCCCGCACCACACCTCCTACGTACTGGAGGAGAACGGCGCCGCGATCGCGGTCTTCACCGGCGGCTCCCTGCTCATCGGAACGGTCGGCCGCCCCGATCTGGTGGAGCCTCGGCTGACCGAGGGCCTCGCCCGCGCCCAGCACGCCTCCGCCCGCCGGCTGGCGGCGGTGCTGCCCGACGAGACGGCCGTGCTGCCCACCCACGGCTTCGGCAGCTTCTGCTCGTCCGCCCAGACCGAGGGCGGCGACACCACCATCGGCAAGGAGAAGGTCTCCAACGAGGCTCTCACCCGGGACGTGGACGACTTCGTCGCCGACCTGCTGGCGGGCCTGGACGACATCCCCGCCTACTACGCGCACATGGGGCCGGCCAACGCCGCCGGACCCGACCCCGTCGACCTGACCCCGCCCGCCGTCGCCGACGCCGACGAGATCGCCGCGCGTCTGGCCGCGGGGGAGTGGGTGGTCGATCTGCGCAACCGGGTCGCCTTCGCCGAGGGGCATGTCGCGGGCTCGTTCAACTTCGAGGCGCAGGGGCAGCTCGCCACGTATCTGGCGTGGCTGATCCCCTGGGGCAAGCCGATCACCCTGCTTGCCGAGTCGCCGGCTCAACTGGCCGCCGCTCAGCGGGAACTGGTACGGGTGGGCATCGATCGTCCGGCCGCCGCGGCCACGGGCGGGCCGGCCCGGTGGCTGCGTGAGGGCGAGGCCCCGGCCTCCTTCCCGCGGGCCACGTTCGCCGATCTCGCCGGGCGGTCCGCGGACGTGGTCGTCCTGGACGTACGCCGGGCGTCGGAGCGCGCCGACGGGTTCGTCGAGGGTTCGGTCCACATCCCGGTCCACACCCTGCACCGCCGCCTCGCGGAGGTTCCCGAGGGCGAGGTGTGGGTGCACTGCGCGGGCGGGATGCGCGCCGCCATCGCCGCTTCCCTGCTGGACGCCGCCGGTCGTGCGGTGGTCGCCGTCGACGACTCCTTCGACGGGGCCGAGAAGGCGGGGCTGGTCGTCCGGACCGCCTGACGGCGCGGGCATGCGCCGACCATCCGCACCGACACACGAAACAGGAGCGAGAACCCAGGATGAGTATCTTCCGGCGAGGCACGGGCGGCCCGGGGCGCGTGACCGTGCAGCAGGCTGCCGTGCGTACCGGCCATGCCGGTGGCGGTGGAGAGGCCGTACTGCTGGATGTGCGCGAATCGTACGAGTGGCGGGCCGGGCACGCCCCCCGAGCCGTGCACCTGCCGCTGTCGGCACTGACCGCCGGGGCGGAGCTGCCCCCGGAAGCGCGGGAGCGGCCCCTGATCGTGATCTGCCGTTCCGGCAACCGCTCCCGTCGGGCCGCGGAACTCCTCGCGGCCCGCGGCGCGCAGGCCGTCGACGTGACGGGCGGCATGCGCGACTGGGCGGGAGCCGGGCTGCCGGTGGTGGACGCGCACGGCGGGAGCGGGACGATAGCGTGAGCACTCTCGTACTCGCCCTGGCCGCCGGGGCCGTGATCGGCCTGGCGCTCGGAGCGCTCGGAGGCGGCGGCAGCGTCCTGGCCGTACCCGCGCTCATCTACCTGCTCGGCTTCAGCCCGGTGGGGGCGACGACCGCCAGTCTGGTCATCGTCACCCTCACCTCGGTCACCGCGCTGGTCGCGCACGCCCGCGACGGGCATGTGCGATGGCGCACGGGACTGCTGTTCGCGGCGGCCGGGATCGGCCCCGCGATGCTCGGCGGCGCGCTGGCCGCCCGTGTCCCTGAGGCCGTGCTGACGGCGGGCTTCGCCGTGGTCGCGGGAGCGGCCGCCCTGCGTATGCTGCGCTCCCGGCCGGCCGCGGAGGGCACCGCGCGGGTGCGGCCTGGGCGGGCCGCGGCGACGGGCGCCGGGCTGGGCGCGATCACCGGCGTCCTCGGGGTCGGCGGCGGCTTCCTCGCCGTACCGGCGCTGGTGGGCGTGCTGGGCATGCGTATGCGCAACGCGGTCGGCACCAGCCTGCTCGTCATCACCGTCAACTCGCTGGCCGCGCTGGCCACGCGCGCCGGTACGGTCCAGGGGCTGGACTGGGCCGTCGTCGGACCGTTCATCGGGGCCGCGATCCTCGGCGCCTGGGACGGCAAGCGGCTGTCGGCGAAGGTCTCCGGGTCCACGCTCCAGCGGATCTTCGCCCTGGTGCTGCTCGCCGTGGCGGCCCTCATGCTGATCGACGCGGTGGCGTGAGGCGGGCCGCGGCGCATGATCAGGCCAGAGACAGAAACAGCTTCTCCAGACGGGCGCGCATCCCCTCCGGGTCCTCGCCGTCACGGCGGCCGGACTCCATGTCGGTCACACACCGCTGGAGGCCCGTCGCGATGATCGCGAAACCGGCCCGGTCCAGCGCACGGGATGCGGCGGCGAGCTGCGTGACGACATCCTCGCAGTCTCGTCCCTCCTCGATCATCCGGATCACGCCCGAGATCTGACCCTGCGCCCGGCGCAGGCGATTCAGCACGGCTTTCAGTTCCGTGCCCTCAAGCTCCAGTTCCACGATCACTCCTCCATAAATACCCCCAGGGGTACTGTACGTCCCGGTTCGGGACGCCGTCGACCACCAAGGATCACACCTGTCATGACCAACACCCCCGCTCCCGTCGCGCTCGGCATCGACCAGGCCCGCACCCGGTTGCACGAGCTGACCGTCATCGATGTGCGCACGCCGGCCGAATACGCTTCCGGCCACCTGCCCGGCGCCCTCAACATCCCCCTGGACCACATCCGGCAGGCACTGCCGGAGATACGGCACGCCGCCGAGGGCGGGGACGTTCTCGTCGTGTGCGCCTCCGGTGCCCGTTCCGCGAACGCCTGCAGACTCCTGGCCGAGCAGGGCATCACCACGGCGACCCTCGCGGGCGGCACCGGCGCCTGGTCCGCAGACGGGCACGAGCTGCACACCCCGGCGGCCTGTGACACGCGGGCCGGCTGGAGCATGGAACGCCAGGTCCGGTTCACCGCCGGCGCCCTGGTGCTGCTCGGTCTGGTCCTCGGCCTGCTCATGCATCCCGCCCTGCTGCTGCTCTCGGCCGGTGTGGCCGGTGGCCTGGTCTTCTCCGCCCTCACCGACACGTGCGGCATGGCGGTCGTGCTCGGCAAGCTGCCGCACAACCGTCTTCGCACGGCCGATCTCGACGACACGCTGGCCGCGCTGCGCAGCCGCTGAGGCCGCGTCGACCGTGGCCGCCGTCGTTCCGCTGAGACGGACCGGACCTGTTCAGCCGGCACCAAAGGGCTGGTGCGCGTCGGAGCAGGACGGCGGCGGCCATCACGGCGAAGAGGGTGAGGCCGTACGACAGATAGAGGGTCAGGCCGAAGAGCAGCCCGGCGAGGAAGCCGGCCGTCCGCGGCCGGTGCCCGGTCACCGCCAGGGCGAGGAACGCCACGGCCCGGGCGGCGACCGCCGCGAAGTACCCGTCCGCCGACGTGCCGGCCCGGACCGCCGGCCGGGGTCGGCGGGGGGAACGGCGCTGCGCGGCGTGCCGGGGCCTCGCCGGTGAGTGCGCGGACCGTGACGAGGACCGCGGTCGCGGTGCTCGCCCCCACGGCGATGACGAAGACGCCCGCCCAGGCCCGCCGCCCAGACCGATCCGGTCGAGGAGGACGAGGTGAGGGTGGCCCCCGGCGGGTGGCCCAGGACGTCCTCGGCGCGCTTGATCGCGATGCCGGCCGGCGCGGCCGTCACGACGAGAAGCGCGGCGGCGGTGACGGCGTACAGGTCGCGGCGGAGATCGCGGTTCACGCTCCGAGACGTCAGGCCGGAGGGGGCCGGTGCCCGCTCGACAGGCGCGGACGTCAGCGTTTTGTCATGAGTCGCGCACCCTCTCACCGGGTCCTTCGGGCCTAGCGTCTGGGGCATGGAACGGTCTCCTTCCTCGCCCGCCTTCTGGCGCAGCCCGCTGCGCGGCCCCTGGTTCACCTCCGTCCTCGGCGTGGTCCTCCTCGCCGGGATCACGGTGCTGTTCGTGACGGGCCTGCTGTCGTACGCCGCCTACAACCCGGGCCTGTCGCCGGTCAACGACAAGACCCCGGACAAGGGCGTCCTCGGCTTCTATCTGTTCCCCTGGCCGACGGACCCGCACTGGCTGTACCGGCTCACCCAGGGCGTCCACGTCACGCTGGGGATCGCGCTCGTCCCCGTGCTGCTGGCCAAGCTGTGGTCGGTGGTGCCGAGGCTGTTCCAGCTGCCCCCGGCGCGGTCCGTCGCCCACGCGCTGGAGCGGATCTCGCTGCTCCTGCTGGTCGGCGGAGTGCTGTTCGAGTTCCTGACCGGTGTGCTCAACATCCAGCTGGACTATGTCTTTCCCGGCTCCTTCTACCCCCTGCACTTCTACGGGGCGTGGGTGTTCTTCGCGGCGTTCGCGGTCCATGTGGCGCTGAGGGCGCCGACGGCCCTGCGCAACCTGCGCCGGCTGCGGGCGGGCGAAGGGGAGAACACTCCGCCTCCGGTGTCGCGGGAGGAGCCCTCGCTGGTGTCCCCGAACCCGGCCGAGCCCACCGTGTCGCGGCGCGGTGCCGTCTGGCTGGTCGGGGGCGGATCGCTGCTGCTGCTCGGGACGACCGCGGGGCAGAGCTTCGACGGCCCGCTGCGGCGCACGGCCCTCCTCGCCCCGCACGGCGGCGGCGAGCCGGGCAGCGGGCCGAACGGCTTTCAGATCAACAAGACGGCCGCGTCGAGAGGCATCAGCGCGGCGGAGACGAGCGACGAGGCATGGCGACTGGCCGTCACCGGGCCTGCGGGGACCGTCCGCCTGAGCCGCGCCGAACTGCTCGAACTGCCCCTGCACAGTGCCGCACTGCCCATCGCCTGTGTCGAGGGCTGGTCCACCTCCGACCAGTGGTGGCGGGGCGTACGGCTGCGGGACCTCGCCGCACTCGTCGGACACGAGCCCGGGACCGCCCCCGACGTCCTGGTGGAGTCCCTGCAGCGGCGCGGCGCCTTCCGTCGAGCCGCCCTGCGCGCCAACCAGGTCCGCGACCCTCGATCCCTGCTCGCCCTGGACGTGAACGGCGAGCGGCTGTCCCCGGACCACGGCTACCCGGCGCGGATCATCGTGCCCGCCGCGCCCGGTGTCCTCAACACCAAGTGGGTGGCCCGGATGACGTTCGGAGACCTGTGATGGCCACGTACCGGCTGCCCCTGGGCAGCCCCTTCCAGTTGCTGCTCCTGGCGTGCTCGTTCGCGCTCGCCGGGTACGCGGGCGTGCGGCTGTTCGCGGACGACTGGTTCGGCGTCGCGCTGTGGTTCGTGGGGGCGGCGCTGGTGCACGATCTCGTCCTGCTGCCGCTGTACGCGGCCGTCGACCGTGCGCTCGTCCGGGTGGCGGACGGGGCCGGCCACCGGGCGGAGGCGCCGTCCGGACAGCCCTCAAGGCGGTGGGGGAGGGCCGCGTACGTGCGGGTGCCCGCCGCCTTGTCCGGGCTGCTCCTGCTGGTGTGGTTCCCACTGATCAGCGGACGGGTGGCGGACCGCTACGAGTCCGCCACCGGGATGCCGGCGAGCGGCTACCTCGGCCGCTGGCTGCTGATCACGGCCCTGCTGTTCGGCGGTTCGGCCCTGCTGCTCGGTGTGTCGGCGCTGCGGGCGCGCAGGGCGACGAAGGAGCGGCCGCCCGCCGTCCGCTGATCGACGGTGCGCCGGCCGAGTGGGCGGGCGTGCCGCAGCAGCGCCGGTGTACCGAGCCGCGCCCAGGGGAACGCGGCCTGGGTGCCGGTGCCGGTGCCGGTGCCGGTGCCGGTGTCGGGCCCGGCGCCGCTCACCAGGCGGACCACGGCACGCTCGTCCACATCCATCGGCACCGTCTCGGAGATCAACAGGCCCCCGGGGCAGAGCAGTTCGGACAGCCGGCGCGGAGGGCGGGTCCGCCGCGTCGGCACCGGCGCACCACCGCTCCACCTCCAGGGGCGGCATCCAGCCGCCGCCGGGGCGCGGGAAGAGGGGCCCCGACCGGTGCGCAGGGCGTCGGAGTAGGGGGCCGAGGACCAGGCCGGCCGCCGCATGGTGTGCTGCCCGTGCCCGCTCATCGGCCGCTGACCGCTCGCAGCCGGGCCAGCTCCGCGGCGAACCGGCTGTGCGGCGCGACGGCGGCGACGGCTTCGGCGTCGCCGGCCGTGTCGACATCCCTGAGGACCGGCAGGTCGCGGACCCGCAGCCCGGCGGCGACCAGCCGGGCGCGCTGGACCGCGCCGGTGACGGACGTCGACATGGGCACCCCGAGCAGCAGCGCGGGGTCCGGCCGGGCCGGCCCGAGGGCCCAGAAGCCGCCGTCCTCGGCCGGACCGAAGGACGCGTCGCGGTCCTCGAGGCCCACGGTCAGCAGGGCGGGGGAGAGGTACTCACACCTCTCACCCTACGAGGACGAAATGCGCATAACGGCTGCCGCCTTCTTACGAAACGCGGACGTCCGCGGCCCCTCCTGCGGTCGGGCGGTCGGAACGCCCGGCGAGGTGCGAGGCTGACCGCATGGAACAGCAACCGAGCGGACCGGCGGCCGCGCGCGTCCTGGTGGTGGACGACGACCCCACGGTCGCCGAGGTCGTCTCCGGATACCTCGACCGTGCCGGCTACACCGTGGACCGCGCCGGTGACGGTCCGGCCGCGCTGGCCCACGCCGCCGCCCACCGGCCGGACCTGGTCGTGCTGGACCTGATGCTGCCCGGCATGGACGGCCTTGAGGTGTGCCGTCTGCTGAGGGCGCGTGGTCCGGTCCCGGTCATCATGCTCACGGCGCGCGGCGACGAGGACGACCGCATCCTGGGGCTGGAGGTCGGCGCCGATGACTACGTGACCAAGCCGTTCAGCCCGCGCGAACTGGTCCTGCGCGTCGAGTCCGTGCTGCGCCGCGCACGGCCCGCCCCCGGCGCCCGCCTCCTGGACCACGCCGGTCTCCGCCTGGACCCGGCCGCCCGACGCGCCACTCGCGACGGCACCGAACTCGCGCTGACGCTAAGAGAGTTCGATCTTCTTGCCTTCTTCCTCCGCAACCCGGGCCGCGCCCACAGCCGCGAGGACCTGATGCGCGAGGTGTGGGGCTGGGACTTCGGCGACCTGTCCACGGTCACCGTCCACGTCCGCCGACTGCGCGGCAAGATCGAGGACGATCCGGCGCGGCCGCGGTTGATCCAGACGGTGTGGGGCGTCGGCTACCGCTTCGACGCCGCCCGTACGCCGGTCGACGGCGAAGGACGGCACGCCCCCTCCGAAGGCCGGAAGGACTGACGATGCGTGACACCCTGCTCATCGCGCTGTACGCGTTCCTCGGCGCCGGTGCCGCCGGGCTGCTGGGCGCGCTCGCGCTGTGGCCGCTGCGCCGCCGCTCGCTCACCGCGTCGCTGACCGTCGTGGCCGCCGTCGCGGTGACCGCCATGCTGGCCGGCACCCTCGCCGTCGCCTGGGCGATGTTCCTCTCCCCGCACGACCTGAGCGTCGTCACCACGGTCGTCGCGATGGCCGCCGTCGTCTCACTGGCCACCGCGCTGCTGCTCGGCCGCTGGGTCGTCGCCCGCAGCCGCGCCCTCCAGATCGCCGCACGGTCCTTCGGCGACGGCGGCGACTTCATGGCCCCCGACGGCCCGGCCACTGCCGAACTCGCCGCACTCAGTGCCGAGTTGGCTGCCACGAGCGCCAAGCTCGCCGCGTCCAGGGAACGCGAGCGCGCCCTGGAGTCCTCCCGGCGCGAACTCGTCGCCTGGATCTCCCACGACCTGCGCACCCCGCTGGCAGGTCTGCGCGCGATGGCCGAGGCGCTGGAGGACGGGGTCGCCGCCGACCCCCACCGCTACCTCAGGCAGATCCGCGCCGAGGTCGAAAGCCTCGACGCCATGGTCGGCGACCTCTTCGAGCTGTCCCGCATCCACGCCGGCAGCCTGACCCTCTCCCTCTCCCGGATGTCCCTGTACGACCTGGTCGGCGACGCCCTGGCGGGCGCCGATCCGCTCGCCCGCGAACACGGTGTGCGGCTCGCCGCCGTGCGCGTCGAACCCGTGCCGGTCGAGGTCGACGGCAAGGAGATGAGCCGGGTCCTCGCCAACCTCCTGGTCAACGCGATCCGCCGGACCCCGGCCGACGGCACGGTCGCGGTGGCGGCCGAGCGGTCCCCGGACGGCGTGGTGCTCTCCGTGACCGACGGCTGCGGTGGCATCGCCGAGGAGGACCTGCCGCGCGTCTTCGACACCGGCTGGCGCGGCACCCACGCCCGCACGCCCCCGGCCGGCGCGGGACTGGGCCTCGCCATCGTCCGGGGGATCGTGGAGGCCCACCGGGGGCGGGCCACGGTGCACAACATTCCGGGCGGCTGCCGCTTCGAGGTGGTGCTGCCCGCGGCCGCTTCCTGAAGGCGGGCGGCACCACCGGCCCAGGGGGTCCTGCGATCCCCGCCTCCCGGCCCGCGCGAACTCCCGCCTCCCCTCCGCGTCCCTGACGTACTCGGCCGCGTCTCCGAACCCCGTGACGAGACGGGCCATCGCCGCCTGACGACACACGGCGTCCACACCGTCCAGCGCACGGGCGACGGCATCGCGGTCCCGTACGTCCGGGCCCGCGTCCACCGCCACGTCGAACACGACGGGCCCGTGTCGCGCCAACGCGTCGACATGGGACCCGATGAACCCGGCACCGCCGGTGACCGGTACGCGCGGGCCGCCCCAGGCCGGCCATCCGCCGCACCCCAGGGTCACGCCCGGTACGTCACGCCTCCCGACGACGACGACGGCCGGGCCGGGCGGCTTGCGGGACCGCTGTGCCGCTCCGGCTTGTTGATCGCCTCAGTCGCCGGACCCCTCCGCGAGGGTGTGCGCGACGAGGGCGTTGGCGTGGCCGTGGCCCAGGTTGTGCTCGGCCTTCAGCCAGTTCACGAGTTCCATGTGCCTGGTCAGCGGCGAGGAGCGGATGAGGTCCTTCCACTCGGCGATCGGGCGGCCGTACTTCTTCTCGATGGAGGGGAAGTAGGCGGCAGGGCCCTTCACGGTGGCGGTCATGTCGACGATCCTGTCTGTCCGTTGGGTCGCTTCGGGTTGTCACGGGTATGACCGGGGCCCGTCACCGGAGTCATCGGCCCGCAGGTGTGCTCTGCGTCACATCCTCGGTGCTCGGCGGTGCGGAGCCGCCCGTACCGCAGTGCCTCGTCGGTGCCGACGGGAGAGTGGGCGGCCGGCACGCCCACCACCCGGTCACGGTGCGCGTGAGAGACCCGCAGCCCGGGCGCCAACCCGGGCGCGAGCGCCTCCCGGGGGCGTCAGAGACGCGTCAAGGAAGGCCGGGCCGGCGTTAGGGACCCGTCAAGGGCGGCCGAATACCGCCGGAGGCGCGCTTTCCTCGAGTCGTCCGACTCTTCCGCACCTCATCCAGGAGCTCGCGATGGCCGACATGGCCTTCGTCGTCACCACGATCGCGGTGTTCGCGCTGGTGGCCCTCGTCGCCAAGGGGGTGACGAAGCTGTGACCGCCGAGAACGTCGTCGGCCTGGTCGTGGCCGTCGCCCTGCTGGGATACCTCGTCCTCGCCCTGATCTTCCCCGAGAGGTTCTGACCAGCGATATGGGTCCCGTACTTGCCGGTGTGCTCCAGCTGCTCGCGCTCGTCGTGGCACTGGCGCTCGCCCACCGTCCCCTCGGTGACCACATGGCCAGGGTCTACTCCTCCGGCCGGCACTGGCGCGTGGAGAAGTGGATCTACAAGGGCATAGGCGCCGACCCCGGCACGGAGATGCGCTGGCCCGCGTATCTGCGCGGTGTGCTGGCGTTCTCGGCCGCCGGAGTGCTCTTCCTCTACCTGCTGCAGCGTCTCCAGGGCGTCCTGCCCGGCTCGCTCGGTTTCTCCGCCATCGACCCGGACCAGGCGTTCAACACCGCCGCGTCGTTCGTCACCAACACCAACTGGCAGTCGTACTACGGCGAGCAGTCCATGGGCCACGTCGTGCAGGTCGGCGGCCTGGCGGTGCAGAACTTCGTCTCCGCCGCCGTGGGCATGGCGGTGGCCGTCGCGCTGGTGCGCGGCTTCGCCGGCTCGCGTACCGGTGAACTGGGCAACTTCTGGGCCGACATGGTGCGCGGCGTCACCCGCGTCCTGCTGCCGTTGTCCTTCGTCGCCGCGATCGTGCTGGTCGCGTGCGGTGCGATCCAGAACTTCTCCGGTATCCACGAGGTCGGCCAGTTCATGGGCGGCTCGCAGCAGTGGAACGGCGGCGCCGTCGCCTCCACCGAGGCCGTCAAGGAGGTCGGCACCAACGGCGGCGGCATCTTCAACGCCAACTCCGCCCACCCCTTCGAGAATCCGACACCGCTCTCGAACCTCTTCGAGATCTTCCTGATCCTGGTCGTCCCGTTCTCGCTGACCCGCACCTTCGGCCGGATGGTCGGCTCCCTCAGGCAGGGCTACGCGATCCTCGGCACGATGGCCGCGATCTGGCTCGGCTTCACCGCGCTGATGATGTGGACCGAGTTCGCCCACCCGGGCCCCGCCTTCCACATCGCGGGCGGCGCCATGGAGGGCAAGGAGGTCCGCTTCGGTGTCGGAGGCTCCGCGATCTTCTCGGTGGCGACCACCCTCACCTCGACCGGCGCCGTGAACTCCTTCCACTCCTCCTTCACCGGCTTCGGCGGTGGCGTCCAGCTGCTCGGCATGCAGCTGGGCGAGATCGCCCCCGGCGGCGTGGGCTCCGGCCTCTACGGCATGCTGATCATGGCGATCATCGCGGTGTTCATCGCCGGTCTGATGGTGGGCCGTACGCCCGAGTACCTGGGCAAGAAGATCGGCACCCGGGAGATCAAGCTGGCGGCCTGCTACATCCTGGTCACCCCGGCGCTGGTGCTCGTCCTCACCTCCGTCGCCATGGCGCTGCCCACCCCGGGCCACTCGATGACCAACAGCGGGGCCCACGGCTTCTCCGAGATCCTCTACGCCTACACCTCGGGCGCCAACAACAACGGCTCGTCCTTCGCCGGCCTGAACGCGGACACCCAGTGGTTCAACACCACGATCGGTCTCGCGATGCTGCTCGGCCGCTTCCTGCCGATGGTGTTCGTCCTGGCGCTGGCCGGCTCGCTCGCCGGACAGAGGCCCGTCCCGGTGACCGCGGGCACCCTGCGCACCGAGAAGCCGCTGTTCGCCGGCCTGCTGGTGGGGGCGATCCTGATCATCACCGGTCTGACCTACTTCCCGGCGCTCGCGCTGGGCCCGCTCGCCGAGGGGCTGGCGGCATGACCACGCGTACACGGAAGCAAGAGGACCCGATGTCCACGATCACCACCGCGACCCGGGCGCCGCACAGCGACGTACCCACCGGGCGCAAGCCCCCCGAAGGCCGTGCCGGTGCCGGCCTCTTCGACCCCAGGCAGCTCATCAGGTCCCTGCCGGACGCCTTCCGCAAGCTCGATCCCCGGGTGGTGATCACGTCGCCGGTCATGTTCGTGGTGTGGATCGGCTCCGTCCTGACCACGGTGTTCTCCTTCACGAACCCCGCCGACCCGTTCGGCTGGACCATCAGCGCCTGGCTGTGGCTGACGGTCGTCTTCGCCAACCTGGCGGAGGCCGTCGCCGAGGGCCGCGGCAAGGCGCAGGCCGACACCCTGCGCAAGGCCAGGACGCACAGCGTCGCCCGACGGCTCCTCGACGGCGGCTCCGAGGAGCGGGTCCCGGGCACGGATCTGCGGATCGGCGACCTCGTGGTCTGCGAGGCGGGTGACGTCATCCCCGGCGACGGCGACGTCGTCGAGGGCGTCGCGTCCGTCGACGAGTCGGCGATCACCGGTGAGTCGGCTCCCGTCATCCGGGAGTCCGGCGGCGACCGGTGCGCGGTCACCGGCGGCACCAAGGTCCTCTCCGACCGTGTCGTCATCAGGATCACGACGAGGCCCGGCGAGACCTTCATCGACCGGATGATCAACCTCGTGGAGGGCGCGGCCCGGCAGAAGACGCCGAACGAGATCGCGCTGAACATCCTGCTGGCCTCCCTCACCGTCGTGTTCCTGCTGGCGGTGGCGACGCTGCCGCCGTTCGCGGACTACGCGGGCACACGGCTGACGATGGTCGTGCTGGTGGCGCTGCTGGTCTGCCTGATCCCCACGACGATCGGCGCGCTGCTGTCGGCGATCGGCATCGCCGGCATGGACCGGCTGGTCCAGCGCAATGTGCTGGCCATGTCCGGGCGTGCCGTCGAGGCCGCCGGAGACGTCTCCACACTGCTGCTCGACAAGACCGGCACCATCACGCTCGGCAACCGCCGGGCCGCCGAGTTCGTGCCGGTGAGCGGTGCGACCGAGGCGCAGCTCGCCGACGCCGCACAGCTCTCCTCGCTGGCCGACGAGACGCCCGAGGGCCGGTCCGTCGTCGTCCTGGCGAAGGAGAGGTACGGACTGCGCGAGCGCCACCGGGGTGAGCTGACCGGCGCGGAGTGGATCGCCTTCACCGCCCGGAGCCGGATGTCGGGCGTGGACGTGGACGGCCGGAAGATCCGCAAGGGCGCGGCGGGTTCGGTCATCGCCTGGGTCCGGGAGCGGGGCGGAACGGTCGCCGAGGACGCGCGGACATCGGCCGACCGGATCTCCGCGGCGGGCGGCACACCGCTGCTGGTCGCGGTGGAGGACACCGGCGGAGCCCGTGTGCTGGGCGTCATCCACCTCAAGGACGTCGTCAAGGACGGCGTGCGGGAGCGGTTCGAGGAACTGCGCCGCATGGGCATCAAGACCGTCATGATCACGGGCGACAACCCGCTGACGGCCAGGGCCATCGCCGAGGAGGCGGGCGTCGACGACTTCCTCGCGGAAGCCACCCCCGAGGACAAGATGGCCCTCATCAGACGGGAGCAGGCCGGCGGAAGACTCGTCGCGATGACCGGCGACGGCACGAACGACGCTCCCGCACTGGCCCAGGCGGACGTGGGCGTGGCCATGAACACCGGTACGTCGGCCGCCAAGGAGGCCGGCAACATGGTCGACCTCGACTCCGACCCGACCAAGCTGATCGAGATCGTCGAGATCGGCAAGCAACTCCTCATCACCCGGGGCGCGCTCACCACGTTCTCCATCGCCAACGACGTCGCGAAGTACTTCGCGATCATCCCGGCGCTGTTCGCGGCCGCCTACCCGGGCCTCGACAGGCTCAACATCATGGCCCTGTCCTCGCCGGACTCCGCGATCCTGTCGGCCGTCGTCTTCAACGCGCTGATCATCATCGCGCTGGTGCCGCTCTCCCTGAAGGGCGTGCGGTACCGGCCGGTCAGCGCCGACCGGATGCTCCGCCGCAACCTCGCGGTCTACGGCCTGGGCGGACTGATCGCCCCCTTCATCGGCATCAAGATCATCGACCTGCTCGTCTCCCTCGTCCCCGGGATCGGCTGACCGCCATGAACAACTCCGTGACCAACACCGCCCGGCTGCTGGGGGCGGGCCTGCGCGCCCTCCTCGCCCTGACCCTGGTGACGGGCGTCCTCTACCCGCTGGCCGTCACCGGTATCGCCCAGGCGCTGTTCCACGACAGCGCGAACGGCTCGGAGATCAGGGCGGGCGGCGAGGTGGTCGGCTCGTCCCTGATCGGCCAGGCGTACAACCTGCCGCTGAAGAAGGGCCAGGAGACCCCGGAGCCCGACCTGAAGTGGTTCCAGGGCCGCCCGCAGAACGGCCTGGGCACCAACACCGCCAACACGCGGTACAGGCTGATCCTGTCCGGGGCCACCAACCGCTCCGCCGACAACGAGCAGCTGATCGAGTGGGTGAAGGCCGCCAAGGCCGCCGTCATCGAGGACAACTCCACCGCGGACTACACGGTCAGGCCGTCCGAGGTGCCCCCCGACGCGGTCACCTCCTCCGGGTCCGGCCTGGACCCCGACATCTCGCCCACGTACGCCGGCATCCAGGTCCACCGGGTCGCCGAGCGGAACGGCCTGCCCGTGACCCGGGTCCGGAAGCTGGTGGACGAGCACACCGAGGGCCGCACGCTCGGCTTCGTCGGCGAGCCCCGGGTGAACGTCCTGGAACTCAACATCGCGCTCAAGGAGCTCCTGGCGAAGAGCTGACAGCAGGAGACAGCAGGAAGGCGTCACCGACGGCCCGGTCAGCGGTCGTGGAGGACGCCCCCCTGCAGCCTCCGAGGAAACCCCCTGCCTGCGGGTGTGCACGGCCCGGCTCCGCCGCACACTGGAGGCGGACCCCTCCCACCCCCGTCACCTCGTCACCGAGCCGGGGCGGGCCACCGATGCGAGGCGTGAGCCCGTCCCGCCCCACCGCCTGAACCGGACACGAGAGCTGACGAGAGCAGAGACGAGAACATGGCACGCGGGAAGCTCAGGATCTACCTAGGTGCGGCACCCGGCGTCGGCAAGACGTACGCGATGCTGTCCGAGGCGCACCGCCGGACCGAACGCGGCACCGACTGCGTGGTGGCCTTCGTGGAGCACCACAGCCGGCCGCGCACCGAGGTCATGCTGCACGGTCTGGAGGAGGTCCCGCGCCGCGAGCTGGAGTACCGCGACTCGGTCTTCACCGAGATGGACGTCGACGCGGTCCTCGCGCGGCATCCGCAGGTGGCGCTGGTCGACGAGCTCGCCCACACCAACGTGCCCGGTTCGCGCAACACCAAGCGCTGGCAGGACGTGGAGGAACTGCTGGCGGCCGGGATCGACGTCATATCCACGCTGAACATCCAGCACCTGGAGTCGCTGAGCGACGTGGTGGAGTCGATCACGGGCGTACGGCAGCGCGAGACCGTCCCGGACGAGATGGTGCGCAGGGCGGACCAGATCGAGCTGGTCGACATGTCCCCGCAGGCGCTGCGGCGGCGTATGGCGCACGGCAACGTCTACCGGCCGGACAAGGTCGACGCGGCGCTGTCCAACTACTTCCGTCCCGGCAACCTCACCGCCCTGCGGGAACTGGCCCTGCTGTGGGTGGCCGACCGGGTCGACGAGTACCTGACGGAGTACCGCAGCGAACACCGGGTGTCGACGATATGGGGCTCGCGGGAGCGCATCGTGGTCGGCCTGACCGGCGGTCCCGAGGGCCGCACCCTGATCCGGCGGGCGGCCCGGCTGGCGGAGAAGGGCGCGGGCGGTGAGGTCCTGGCCGTCTACATCGCCCGCAGCGACGGTCTGACCTCGGCCTCGCCCAGGGAACTGGCCGTCCAGCGCACCCTGGTGGAGGACCTGGGCGGCACCTTCCACCACGTCGTGGGTGACGACATCCCGGCAGCGCTGCTGGACTTCGCGCGCGGGGTGAACGCCACCCAGATCGTGCTCGGTGTCTCGCGCCGCAAGAGCTGGCAGTACGTGTTCGGCCCCGGCGTGGGCGCGACGGTGGCCCGGGACTCGGGCCCCGACCTGGACGTCCATCTGATCACCCACGACGAGGCGGGCAAGGGGCGCGGGCTGCCGGTGGCGCGGGGCGCGCGGCTGGGCCGGGCGCGGATCGTCGCGGGCTGGCTCGTCGGCGTCGTGGGGCCCGTACCGCTCACTCTGCTGCTCCTGCTCGGGCCCGACGCCGGTCTGGCCAACGACATGCTGCTGTTCCTGAGCCTGACGGTGGCGGCGGCCCTGCTCGGCGGCCTGTATCCGGCGCTGGCCTCGGCCGTGGTGGGCTGTGTGCTGCTGAACTGGTTCTTCACCCCGCCCTTCCACACGCTCACGATCGCCGACCCGGAGAACATCCTCGCCATCGTGATCTTCGTCGGTGTGGCGGTGGCGGTGGCGTCGGTCGTGGACCTCGCGGCCCGGCGCACCCATCAGGCGGCCCGCCTGCGCGCCGAGTCGGAGATCCTGTCCTTCCTGGCCGGCAGCGTGCTGCGCGGCGAGACCAGCCTGGAGGCGCTGCTGGAACGCGTACGGGAGACCTTCGCCATGGAGTCGGCGGCGCTGCTGGAGCGGACGAGCGACGTCGAGCCCTGGAGCCGCGCGGGCAGTGTGGGTCCACGTCCGGCGCGGAGCCCCGAGGAGGCCGATGTCGACATGCCCGTGGGCGACCACATGGCGCTCGCGCTGTCCGGGCGGGTGCTGCCCGCCTCCGACCGCCGGGTGCTCGCCGCCTTCGCCGCCCAGGCCGCCGTGGTCCTCGACCGTCAGCGCCTTCGGCAGGAGGCGGACCAGGCCAAGGAACTCGCCGAGGGCAACCGCATCCGCACCGCGCTGCTGGCCGCCGTCAGCCACGACCTGCGCACCCCGCTCGCCGGGATCAAGGTGTCGGTGTCGTCCCTGCGCTCGGACGACGTGGAGTGGTCGGAGCAGGACCGGGCCGAACTGCTGGCCGCGATCGAGGACGGTGCCGACCGGCTCGACCACCTCGTGGGCAACCTCCTCGACATGTCGCGCCTCCAGACCGGCACCGTCACTCCCCTCATCGGGGAGATCGACCTGGACGAGGTCGTCCCGATGGCGATGGGCGGCATACCCGACCCCGAGTCGGCGGTCGTGCTGGACATACCGGAGAGCCTGCCCATGGTCGCCACCGACAAGGGGCTCCTGGAGCGGGTCGTCGCCAATGTCGTCGAGAACGCCGTCAAGTACAGCCCCCCGGGCGAGCCGGTCGTGGTCTCGGCCAGTGCCCTGGCCGACCGGGTGGAGGTCCGGGTGGTGGATCGCGGTCCCGGCGTTCCCGACGAGGCCAAGGACCGCATCTTCGAGCCCTTCCAGCGCCACGGCGACGCCCCGCGCGGCGCGGGTGTCGGCCTGGGCCTCGCGGTCGCCCGCGGCTTCGCCGAGGCCATGGGCGGCACCCTCACCGCGGAGGACACCCCCGGCGGCGGCCTCACAATGGTCCTGACCCTCCGTGCGGCCGAGGCGGGCACCGGGCCCCGGCAGCCCGTACCCGCCGGGACCGCACGGCCGGAACACCTCGTACCGACCGAGAGGCAGACCTGATGACCCGGGTGCTCGTGATCGACGACGAGCCACAGATCGTGCGCGCGCTCGTGATCAATCTCAGGGCGCGCAAGTACGAGGTCGACGCGGCCCACGACGGTGCCACCGCCCTTCAGCTCGTCGCCTCCCGCCACCCCGACGTGGTGGTCCTCGACCTGGGTCTGCCCGACATGGACGGCGTCGAGGTGATCAAGGGCCTGCGCGGCTGGACCCGTGTGCCGATCATCGTGCTCTCCGCCCGGCACTCCTCCGACGAGAAGGTCGAGGCGCTCGACGCCGGTGCCGACGACTACGTCACCAAGCCCTTCGGCATGGACGAGCTGCTCGCCCGGCTGCGGGTGGCCGTCCGCCGCGCCGAGCCCACCGGCGGCGACGACGCCCTGGTGGAGACCGCCGGGTTCACCGTGGACCTGGCCGCCAAGAAGGTGAACCGGGGCGGCGAGGACGTACGGCTCACCCCCACCGAGTGGCAGCTGCTGGAGGTGCTGGTGCGAAACGCCGGCCGCCTGGTCAGCCAGAAGCAGCTGCTGCAGGAGGTGTGGGGGCCGTCGTACGGAAAGGAGACGAACTACCTCCGGGTCTACATGGCACAACTGCGCCGCAAGCTGGAGGCGGACCCGTCGCACCCGAAGCACTTCATCACGGAGCCGGGGATGGGGTACCGCTTCGAGCGATGACGGCGCCGATGAGGGCGCCGATGAGGACGCCGGTACTGTCGTGCCCATGGCCGTCGCTCGCTCCGCTGCCCTGTTCCTCGTCGCCGCCCTCCTCGAGATCGGCGGGGCCTGGCTGGTCTGGCAGGGCGTCCGCGAGCACAAGGGCTGGGCCTGGATCGGCGCCGGAGTCATCGCCCTCGGGCTCTACGGGGTGGTCGCGACATTCCAGAGCGACGCGAACTTCGGCCGTATCCTCGCCGCCTACGGCGGCGTCTTCGTGGCGGGGTCCATCGCCTGGGGCATGGTCGCCGACGGCTACCGGCCGGACCGGTGGGACGTCATGGGCGCGCTGATCTGCCTGGCGGGCATGGCCGTCATCATGTGGGCCCCGCGCGGCCACTGAACGGACAACCGGGCCAACGCCGCCGCCCAAGCCGTACTTCACCTGTCCGGCGACGAATCCGAATGACGGCGCACGTGGTGCTGGCCTGGCGTTCGGGGCATGACCTCCCCCCGTGATCGCCTTCTCCGGTGCCCGCACCCACGCCCAGATGGAACAGGCCGTCGCCACCCGCCATGTCATCGGGGAGGCCATGGGCATCCTGATGGGCAGCCGTCACCTCACGGAGGAGGAGGCGTTCGACGTACTGCGCCGCTACTCGCAGCAGAGCAACGTCAAACTCCGCGAGATCGCCCGCCGGGTCTGCGAGCAGGGCACCGTCTGACCCGGGCGTCGGCTCCCCCGGCTCTCTGCTGAACTGGAGGAGCCTGAACCGGGCCGGCCCCCGGGGGAAAGCCGCACAACCCGGCCTGCACACCAAGTCCCCCTCCAGAGCCCCCCGACACCTGGGGGAACTCGCTATTCGGCTTTCCGGCTCGTTCAGGGTGGTCGGCCAGTCGGCCCAGGCCGTCTCCGCAGCACCCAGTCCACCCCGCGACACCCGGCAAACGACGGGAGCCCTACGACCACCCCCAAGCGAGCGGAACACGAGCGGGAGGCGAGGGCCCGGCCGAGCACAACGCTGTGCGGCGTGCGGCTATGAGGACCGACGTCAGGTCGCGCGGGCGCGCAGGCGGCGGAGCATGCGGGCGTCCTCGAAGCCGACCGAGCGCGCCGCGGCCTCGACTGTGGCGCCGTGGCCGATGAGGTGCTCGGCGCGTTCCAGGCGCAGGGTCTGTTGGTACCGCAGCGGGGTGAGGCCGGTGGCGCGGGTGAAGAGCCGGGTGAGGGTGCGTTCGCTGACGCCGGCGGCCGAGGCCAGGCCGGGCAGGGGGAGCGGTTGGTGGTAGCGGGTGTCGATGAGGTCCTGGACGCGGTGCAC
The DNA here is from genome assembly GCF_056437585.1 of Streptomyces sp. NPDC042364. Lineage (NCBI taxonomy): Bacteria > Bacillati > Actinomycetota > Actinomycetes > Kitasatosporales > Streptomycetaceae > Streptomyces > Streptomyces sp. NPDC042364. Next base: position 255,357 of record NZ_JBWKAJ010000012.1, read on the forward strand.
GGTGTCGTCCAGGTGGGCCCGGTGCCGGAACATCGCGCTGGTCTGCGGCTCGTGGCCGTTGCGGCGGGCGTAGACCACCATGTCCCGGGCGACCCGGGCAGCGACGGCCGGGCCGTGCCGGCCCGCCACCAGATGCAGTGCCAGATCGATGCCGCTGGCGATACCGGCCGAGGTGATCACCCGGTCGTCGGCGGTGAACAGCACGTCACGGACGACGACCGCACCGGGATGGCGCAGGGCGAGCTCGTCCTGCACATCGTGGTGGGTCGTGCAGCGGCGCCCCTTGAGGAGGCCGGCCCGGCCGAGGGCCTCCGCGCCGGCGCACACGCTGGCCACCGTCCCGCCCCGGGCATGGTGGTCCCGCAGGACCTCCAGGGAGGCGTCGGCGATCGCCGGCGAGTCGGCGAGGGCGACGGTCCGCCAGCCGGGCACCACGATCAGGTCCTCGGAGCCGAGGTCGGGCCAGTCGAGCCCGGCGACCAGGGGCAGCCCCTGAGCAGTGGGTACCTGCGGCCGTTCGGCGACATAGCGGAGGGTGTAGGGGTGCCCGAAATCCGCCGCGGTGGAGAAGACCTGCGCGGGGCCGGCCAGGTCCAGCAGATGTACTCCGGGCACCAGGAAGAACACGACGTGGCTCACGATCCGGCCATCATGCCGGAAGTCCCGCGGCGGCCTCCAGCCCGTCCACCGTCGCGATGGTGGCGAAGCGTCCCGCGAGGGCGTACTCGGTGCGCCGGACGACCTCGTCGGCGGGCAGGGTACGCGGGTCGGCGAGCAGCTCGGCGACGCTCTGGTCGGCTGGTGCGTCGCGGTGCGGGATCGGGTCGGTGGCGGTGGCGTCGACGACGAAGGTGACCAGGTAGCCGAGGTCGCTCGCCAGGCGGGCGGTGGTCTCGACGCACTGCTCGGTGCGGATGCCGCAGAGGGTGAGTTCGCGGACGCCGCGCTCGGTGAGGAGTTGCTGCAGGTTGGTGGTGGTGAAGGCGTTGTGCGAGGTCTTGTGGAGCAGCGGCTCGCCGTCCTCCGGGCGCTCCAGCTCCTCCAGCAGCCGGACGTGGCCGAGGGCCGGGTCGAAGGCGCCGCCGGTGCCGGGCTCGGAGTGCAGTACCCACACCACCAGGTCCCCGGCCCGGCGGGCCAGCCGGACCAGCCGGTTCACCTGGTAGGCGATCTCGGGGTCGGAGATCGCCTCCCACAGGGGACGGGCGCGGAACGACTCCTGGACATCGATGACGATCAGTGCTCGGGTCATGCCGAAAGCCTCCGCCGTACGGGTGGGGCGGCGACAGACAGCATCGGGTCCGGAAGCGGACCGATCCGGTCAACCGGGATCTTAGAGCTCCGAGCAAAAGTGGAGCCCGGCTCGCGACGTCTGGCACGCACGCTCGCCGCGTTGCCGAAAGCCCCTGGTAGCCCCGCTACAAGGAGCTTCCGGCGCCTTGCGATCGCACGCACCGGACGCCGCGAGCTGATCGGACTCCACTTTTGCTCGGAGCTCTCAGGCCCTGGCGGCCTCCGGACCGGCCTGTGCCCGGACGGCCGGGTCCGCGGGGTTCCTCCCGCCGAGGTGGTCGATGACGGTGCTGGAGAGGAGGGCGCTGAGTCGGGTCGTACCGGAGGAAAGCATGGCGGTGGCGGTTGGGCTGCCCGCTTCCGGGGCGCGCGTCCGGACGGCTGACGTGGTCCTGCTCGGCCCGGGGGCGCCCTGCCGGCCACAGGCGCGGGCGCCGCACACGGTCGGCGCCGAGGCGACCCGCCGCGGCGCCGGGCTCTCGGCCACCCGTCGTGTGCGAACCCGGGGACGGAGCCGGGGTCGGGGCCCTTCCGATGGATCTCCGGGGGCCGAGGCTCCGCGGAGATCCATGAGAAGGGCCCTGCCCGTTCCCTCAGGAACCGGGCAGCCAGAGGTCGGGGCCGAAGACCTCGTAGCGGATGTTGCGGGCGGGTGTTCCGGCGTGCAGCAGCTGGGTGCGTGCCTGTCGCATGAAGGGCAGGGGGCCGCAGAGGAAGACCGTGGCGTCGTGGGGCAGTTCGATGCCGTCGAGGTTCATCAGGCCTTCGCGGGCGTCGGGTTCCTGTGCGCCGGGGTGTTCGTACCAGAAGGTCGCGCGGGCGGTGGGCAGTTGGTCGAGGAGTGCGCGGGTCTCGGTGCGCAGG
>NZ_JBWKAJ010000013.1:0-194643 GCF_056437585.1 Streptomyces sp. NPDC042364
GGTTACATTCCGAACCCGGAAGCTAAGCCTTACAGCGCCGATGGTACTGCAGGGGGGACCCTGTGGGAGAGTAGGACGCCGCCGAACAATCATTGGGAAAGGCCCACACCTTACGGTGTGGGCCTTTCTGCTTTTCGCCCGTTCCTTTCGGTGTCGGGGCGGCGGGTCCGTAGAGTGCTTGGATGCGCTACGACCTCGTGATCTTCGACAACGACGGTGTGCTCGTCGACAGTGAGCCCATCTCCAACCGGCACCTCGCCGCCTATCTGACCGAGCTCGGGCACCCGACCTCGTACGAGGAATCCATCCGGGACTACATGGGGTCGGCCATGCACCGGATCCATGAACTGATCCACGAGCGAACCGGGCGGCGGCTGCCCGAGGACTTCGACGAGGTCTTCCACTCGCGCGTGTTCGCGGCGTTCGAGCGGGAGCTGATACCGGTCGCCGGGGTCGTCGACGTGCTGGAGAAGCTGGTGGCCGAGGGGGTGCCGTACTGCGTGGCGTCGTCCGGAAGCCACGAGCGCATCCGAGTGGGGCATCGGACCACGGGGCTCGACCGGTGGTTCGGAGACGGGCTGGTGTTCAGCGCGCAGGACGTCGGGCGGGGCAAGCCGGCGCCGGACCTCTTCCTCTACGCGGCCGAGCGAATGGGGGTCGCACCCGAGCGGTGCGCGGTGGTGGAGGACAGCCCCCTCGGCGTGCAGGCGGGGATCGCGGCCGGGATGCACGTGTACGGGTTCACGGCGATGACACCGGCGGAGAAGCTCACCGGGGTGCGGGGGCACTTCTCGGACATGACTGAGCTGCTCCCCCTGCTGAGTTGAGCAATCTTCAACTTCCTCTACCCATGAGTAGCAGGCGACCCCTACTGTTCCGCCATGACAGATGTGCTGCGGCGCGGCCGGTCCGCGTTGGCGTTCGGCTTCTTCGCCCAGGGCGTCGCCTTCGCACTGCTCGTGACACGAATTCCGGCCATTCAGGACCGGTACGGGATCTCGGACGCGCTGCTGCCCGCCTTCCTCGCCGCGGTCCCGGTACTCGCCGGTGTCGGCAGTGTCTGCACCGAGCACCTGGTGAAGAAGGTCCCGGCGAGCCGGGTCCTGCGGTGGTCGCAGCCCGTCGTGCTGCTGGCGCTGCTGGGGGTGGGAGCCGGCCGGCACATGGTGGAGCTCGCGGTCTCGCTGGCCGCGTTCGGGCTGGCGGTCGGGGCGCTCGACGCCTCGATGAACATGCTCGGGGTGAGCCTCCAGCGGTCGTACGGGCGGAGCATCATGCTCGGGTTTCACGCCGTGTACAGCCTGGGCGGGATAACCGGGGCGTCGCTGGCGTGGGTGGGGGCGCACTGGGATCTGCCGCTGCTCCTGTCGTATCTGCCGGTGGTCGTCGTTCTGCTGCCGGCCGCGCTGGTGGGGAGCCGGTGGTACGTCGACGGGGGCGGCCCCGAGGACAAGGCCGCGGCGGACGCCGGTGCGGGCGGCGGGCAGGTCGCCTTCAAGCTGCTGCTGCCGCTCTGTCTGGTGATGTGCTTCGCGTACATCGGGGACTCGACCGTCTCCAACTGGAGTGCCAAGTATCTGGATGACGTGCTCGGGAGCTCGGACGAACTCGCGACCGTTCCGTACAACGTCTACATGGTCACCACGCTGCTGGGGCGGTCCATAGGGGACCTCGGGGTGCGGCGGTTCGGGGCCGCCGTCGTCGTACGGGCGGGAGCCGTGGTGGCGGCCGTCGGGTTCGCGGTCGTGGCCGGGGCGCCCGGGGCGTGGGTGGGGATGCTCGGGTTCACGCTGCTGGGGCTCGGGCTGTGTGTGCTGGTGCCGCAGACGTTCGCGGCGGCGGGACGGTTGTTCCCGGGGGCTTCGGACGCGGCCGTCGCCCGGCTGAACATCTTCAACTATGTGGGCTTTCTGATCGGTTCACCGTTGGTGGGGGCGTTGGGGGACGCCTGGAGCTATCGCGGGGCGATGCTCGTACCCATGGCGTTGGTGCTGGTGACGTTGGCGTACGCCAGGTCGTTCGAGACTGAACCGGACCGATACGGTGGCGGGCATGAGCGGCCGCGCACAGCTGATGTGGGACGAGGCAGTAACGGGCTATGACTTCGGCCCGGACCATCCGATGGATCCGGTCCGGCTCGCGTTGACCCGGAGTCTGGTGAGCGCCTTCGGGCTCGACCGGGAGATGGACGTCGTCTCGGCGAGGCCGGCGGGGGAGTCGACCCTGCGCCTCGTGCACCGCGAAGACTATGTGGCCGCGGTGAAGGCCGCGTCCGCCGACCCCGGCGGCGCCGACGGGTCGTACGGGCTCGGGACCATGGACGATCCGGCCTTCGCCGGGATGCACGACGTGTCCGCGCTGATCGCCGGGCAGTCGGTGGGAGCGGCGGAGGCCGTGTGGCGCGGGGACGCCCTGCACGCGGTGAACTTCGCCGGCGGGCTGCACCATGCGATGCCGGGTGGCGCGTCCGGGTTCTGCGTCTACAACGACGCGTCCATCGCCATCGCCCGGCTGCTGGAGCTGGGTGCCGAGCGCGTCGCCTACGTGGATGTGGACGTGCACCACGGGGACGGGGTCCAGGCCGCGTTCTGGGAGGATCCGCGAGTCCTGACGATCTCCCTGCACGAGCACCCCCGGACGCTGTTCCCGCAGACCGGCTGGCCGGAGGAGACCGGGGCGGACACGGCGGAGGGGGCGGCCGTGAACGTCGCGCTGCCGGCCGGGACCGGGGACGCGGGCTGGCTGCGGGCGTTCCACTCGGTGGTGCCGGAGCTGCTGGCCGACTTCCGGCCGCAGGTGCTGGTGACCCAGCACGGGGCGGATACGCACTTCGAGGACCCGTTGGCGCATCTGGCCGTGTCCCTGGACGCGCAGCGAGCCGTGCAGGTCGCGCTGCACGACCTGGCGCACGAGCATGCCGAGGGGCGGTGGGTCGCGCTCGGCGGCGGCGGATACGCGGTGGTGGACGTGGTACCGCGGTCGTGGACGCATCTCGTCGGGATCGTGGCCGGGCGGGAGATCGCGCCGGAGACCATGATTCCCGAGGAGTGGCGGAAGCAGGTCTTCGCCCGGACACGGCAGTTGGCGCCGATGCGGATGACCGACGGGCGGTGGCCGGTGGAGTGGAGCAGGTGGGAGGCCGGGTACGACCCGGCGGACCGGCTGGACCAGGCGGTGCTCGCCACGCGCAAGGCGGTCTTCCCGCTGCGGGGACTGCTGCCGTAGGGCCAGGACCCTCGGGGTCCGCCGTCCGGTCATGCCGGGTACGCGGGGCTGTGGCAGGCGCACCCGCGGTCCGAGGCATCGATCGCGAATCCGGCCTGATCCAAACGGCAGATCCTAGGCCAACTGTGTGGTTCGGTCAGGGATTCCGGTGAGGGCGTGGGCCCGGTGCGTCAGCATCGGGGGGTGTGGAGTGCGGGGGCGTTGCGGGCTCACCTGGTGGCGGCGGGGCTGGCCGGGAGGGTGGCCACCTCGCGGGAGTCGAGTCTGCGGAGTTACCGGCTGTTCGCGGCTCGTGATCCTCGCTTCTTGATCGGCCTGGATCCCGAGATGACCTGGCGGCAGCCGGATGTGCTCGGTTTGATGGCCCGGAGGTGCGGGGTTTCGGCCGATCCTGGGTGCACGACCGGGCAGGATGTGATCGACCCGCGGTGCACCCTGGCGGCGCTGGACCGGTTCGCGGAGCGGATCGGGGCGGTCGCTCGCAGTGGTGGGCCGGTGCTGTTCGGCACCGGGCACCCGCATCGGCTGATCGGCTTCTACGGCGCCTTGGCGGACGCTTTGTCGGCGGCGGGGTGTGAGGTCCTCACCCCTGCGACGGGTAGACGTGTCGACATAACGACCCGGTTCGGTCTACGCACGTACAACCTCGACTACGTACGAGGTGTCTCCGTGGTACGGGAGGCGACCGCTTCGCGCTCCCGTTGTGCGACCGGCGTGCACACACATTCACCGCTGCCGGTTCGGACGGTTCTGGCGGCCGTCGCGGAGGGTGGCGGGCCGCTCCCGGAACTGGTGGTCGGAGACCATGGATGGGTCTGCGGTGCAGGTCAGCTGGGGTTCGAGACGATCGGGCTGGCCGACACGGACGATCCGGCGCCGTTCGTGGGGGAGGCGGAGGGGCGGGTGGCCGTCGTCGTTCCACTTGATGACGGCGTGCGGTCCGATTACTACCGACCGCTGACCCGCTACGTACTCAATCGGGCGTGTCTGTCACAGTAGGCCGCCGATGGCATCCCCTCTTCCCCACTCGCATCACCCGCCCCTACATTGGGGAGTGAGCACGCAGCGACGAAGAGTCACCGGAAGGGGAAGCCGGTGGCCGTCGAGTGCGGAAGGTTCAGGTGTGTCATGGCTGCAGCTGGCGAGAGGCCTCTGAACGAGGTTCAGTTCCTTACCGTGGCGGAAGTCGCCTCGGTGATGCGAGTGTCGAAGATGACCGTGTACCGGTTGGTGCACAGCGGTCATCTGCCGGCGATCCGGGTGGGCAGGTCCTTCCGGGTGCCGGAGCAAGCGGTTCACGAGTACCTCCGCGAGAGCTACGTGGGGGTGGAGACTGCCTGACGGTCATCGGGTCCAGGAGTTCCCGGGGGCCCCGCGGGGCTTCCGGGATACCCCCGGCTCGCCCTCGATTACGACCTCAGCGCTCGGGCGGGTAGGCTGGCCCCTCGTAGGTCGTATGGGCCCATGGCGCCCAAACACCGAGTGATGAGAAGTGAGCGAGGGTAGTCGTGGGCTCTGTTATCAAGAAGCGGCGCAAGCGGATGGCGAAGAAGAAGCACCGCAAGCTGCTCAAGCGCACCCGCGTTCAGCGTCGCAACAAGAAGTAAGGCGGCCCGGCCCCTGAAGAGGGGCCCGGTAGACGCCCGTTCCGTACGGGCGTCGCACGCCTTGCACGCTTGTGCGAGTGCTGTGGAGAGCGCGTCGCTGATGCCCCCCACCGGTTTCCCGGTGGGGGGCATCAGTGTTTTTGCCGGTCGTTGGCGGGGTCGCAGTCATCACAGCGCAACAACAACCCGCTAACGTGGCCGCACACGGGGAACGCGGCAGAGACGAGCAGAGATACGCCTACGGGCGCCGACGTTGGGAAGGAAGGCGCTGATCTTGGGGAAGGTCGTGCTCGTGACCGGGGTGGCCCGTCAGCTGGGCGGCCGGTTCGTACGTCGGATCCAGCGTGACCCGGATGTGGACCGTGTCATCGCCGTGGACGCGGTGCCGCCGGAGCACCATCTGGGCGGCGCGGACTTCGTGCAGGCCGACATCCGCCACCCCGCCATCGCCCGTGTGCTGGCCGAGCACAACGTCGACACCGTGGTGCACCTGGACGTCACGGGCACCCCGCTGGGCAGTGGCGGCCGGGCCACGCTCAAGGAGACCAACGTCATCGGCACCATGCAGTTGCTCGGTGCCTGCCAGAAGTCCCCGCTGATCAAGCGTCTGGTCGTGAAGTCCAGTACGAACGTGTACGGCTCCGCGCCCCGCGACCCGGCCGTGTTCACCGAGACCACGCCGCCCAAGTCCCTGCCGAGCGGTGGCTTCGCCAAGGACACCGTCGAGGTCGAGGGTTATGTGCGCGGCTTCGCGCGACGCCGGCCCGATGTGGCCGTGTGCGTGCTGCGGTTCGCGAACATCCTCGGGCCCAGCGCCGATTCGCCGCTCGCCTCGTACTTCTCGCTGCCGGTGCTGCCGACCGTGCTCGGCTACGACCCCCGGCTGCAGTTCGTGCACGAGGACGACGTGATCGAGGTGCTGCGGATCGCCTCGCACGAGCCGGAGCGCGGCACCCTCAACAGCGGCACGTTCAACATCGCCGGCGACGGTGTGCTGCTGCTGTCGCAGTGCGCGCGGCGGCTCGGCCGGCCGACGGTGCCGCTGCTGATGCCGGCGGTCAGCTGGGTCGGCTCGATGGTCCGTACGCTGGGGGTGACGGACTTCTCGCCGGAGCAGCTGCGGCTGCTGACCCACGGCCGGGTCGTGTCGACGAACCAGATGCGCGAGACGCTCGGGTACCGGGCCAAGTACACGACCGCGGAGACCTTCGCGGACTTCGCGCGCGGCAAGGGTCCAGGCCTGCTGCCCCCCGAGGCCGTCGCGGGGGCCATCGACCGGCTCGCCGCGCTTCCGGTGACCGGTCCGGCCGGCGGTCACACCCCGACGCAGAGCGCCAACTGAGGAGCGCATCAACGATGGCGGATGCCAAGGTCATTCCGTTCGACGACGACCGGACCCGTGGGGGCGCCGCGCAGCGCCCGTCGCGCCGCCGGAGCGCGGGGAGCCGGCGCAAGGGCGAGAGCGCGGTCGTACGCGACGTCCGGGAATCCGGCGAGGTCCAGGCCCTCCCCGGACTGCCGGTCGGCACCGATGATGTTCCTGTGACACGGGAGAAGCCGGAGCCGCCCCAGGAGGCCGCCGAGGCAGCGGACGGCGGCGCGCTGGAGCGACGGATCGCGGGCGGCCTCGCCTTCCTGCGCAAGCGGCTCACCGGGGACTACGAGGTCGACGACTTCGGCTACGACGCCGAGCTCACCGACCAGGTGCTGATGTCCCTGCTGCGGCCCCTGTACGAGAAGTACTTCAGGGTCGAGGTGAAGGGCATCGAGAACATCCCGGCGGAGGGGGGCGCCCTGATCGTCGCCAACCATTCCGGGACGCTCCCGATGGACGGCCTGATGATGCAGGTCGCCGTCCACGACAACCACCCCGCCGGACGCCATCTGCGGCTGCTCGCCGCGGACCTGGTCTTCATGCTGCCGGTGGTGAACGAGCTGGCGCGCAAGCTGGGGCACACCCTGGCGTGCGCGGAGGACGCCTCACGGCTGCTGCAGCAGGGCGAGCTGGTCGGTGTCATGCCGGAGGGCTTCAAGGGCCTCGGCAAGCCCTTCGGGGACCGCTACAAGCTCCAGCGGTTCGGCCGCGGCGGCTTCGTCTCCACCGCGCTGCGCGCGGGCACGCCGATCATTCCGTGCTCGATCGTCGGCGCGGAGGAGATCTATCCGATGATCGGCAACTCCAAGACGATCGCCCGCCTCCTCGGCTTCCCGTACTTCCCGATCACCCCGACGTTCCCGTGGCTGGGCCCGCTGGGCGCGGTCCCGCTCCCGACCAAGTGGACCATCCAGTTCGGCGAGCCCATTCCGACCGACGGCTACCCGCCGGAGGCCGCGGAGGACCCGATGCTGATGTTCAACCTGACGGACCAGGTACGGGAGCAGATCCAGCACACCCTGTACAAGCTGCTGGTGCAGCGGCGGTCGGTGTTCTTCTGAGGCGCGGTTCCCGCGAGGTCTGCGAGGACGCCGTCGTACGACGATGGGGGGCCCTTCGGGTGAAGGGCCCCCCATCGTCGTGCCGGGTCAGTCCGTGTCGTCGTCGATGCCCAGGCCGGGGAGGAGGCCGGGGAGGAGGGGTGGGACGGTGACGTCGGGCTCCTGGACGGGGGCGCTCCTGCCGGTCGACGGCGAGGTGCTGGAGGTGTCGTCCTGGGGCGGGTCGAGCAGGCCGCCGGTGTTGCCGCCGACGAGGTTGTCGCCGCCGCTGTCCGAGGCGGACGGGTCGGGCTTGCCGCTGGTGTCCTGGCTGCCGGCGGAGCCGCCGCTGGCGCTGGGCGCCGGGCGGCCGGAGTCGGCCGAGCCGGGGGCGCGGGAGCCCGGGGAGCGGTGCTGCTTGCCGTCGCCACCCGGGGCGGGGGGCTGCGGCAGCAGCGACCGGTGCGGGGCGACCTCTTCGTCTATGGCGTCGAAGACCGACGAGACCTGTCGGCTGACGTCTCCGAGTTGTACGGGCAGCCGCTCGCGCAGCGTGCCCCAGGCGTCCCGGTGGGACTGGGAGAAGGCGGACAGGGCCTGGATGGGGCCGAGGGACCGCGGGTTGCGCTCGTACGCCTCGCGGAGCAGGCGGTGGCCCTCGGCGGCGTCGTGCCGCATGCCGGTCAGGGCCCGGCGGACGTCGCCCACGGACTCGTGGTCGAGCTGTCCGCCGCGGTCGCGCTCCATGAGCCTGCGGGCCTCGCTGAGCCGGGTGGACGCCTGGTCGAGATAGAGCCGGCCGCGGTCGTCGGTGTCGTCGGCCAGGGTGAGCTTCACGTCCTCGATGCCGCGCTTGAGGCCGTAGAGCGAGTCACCGGGAAGGGCGTCCGAGCTGGCGGCGGCCACACCTCCGAAGGCTCCCGCGGCGACACCGACGCTGAGTCCCCCCGCGGCGAGTCCCTTCGTCAGCCGTGACCGTGGTCGCAGCTTTCCCAGCGGGCTTGCCCGGTGAGCGCCCCGCGCCTTGCCGGAACGCCCGCCCGTCTCCCGCCACCGCCCTTCTGCGGAAGTCGCTGCGCTCCCCTTCTGGGTCGGCACCGAAGGGTCCTTCGCCTCACGCCCCGTGAGCGTGCCGTCCCTCAGCATGGCTTCCATCGCGGCCACCAGTTGGGCGCGCTGGACCACCTTGACCTCGGGGTCGAGCTCCGGCTTGGGCAGCTCGCCGAGACCGGTCGCCAGGGTCAACAGGCGGCCCTGGTCGGTCTGTTCCACTGCCGGGGCCGGTGCCGATCCCTCGGGCTGCTCGGCTGCCGTGCCCTGGTCGGACAGCTCCTCCAGGGCCTGGGCGAAGGCGTTCGCCCGCCGGTGCGCCGATACGTTCGCGATCACTGGCGGCACCTCCTCTCGTCATGACGGTCGACTCCCCAGGGGGTCCTGAGGGTTGCACGCCCGCGACCGATGCACACGATCGGGTGATCGAGGTCGGCCGGGCCGTGACCACAGGGAGCCTGTATCCCGCACAACGAGTGGCGCGGCACTTGGGTTACGGACCGCGGATGAACCGGCGAAGAAGTCAACAAGCGGCGACGGAGGGTCAGTTGGCGGTTGCCGAGCGTGTACGGACAGAGGCTCGGCGTGGGGCCGGCGGGGGCTCGGCGGGGTGGGGTCCTGCCCGGGGGCGGGTCAGCGGGCGTCGTCCGGCAGGAGGCGGGCGAGGGTGCGGACCGCGCGGTACTGGAGGGTCTTGATCGCGCCTTCGTTCTTGCCCATGACGCGGGCGGTCTCGGCGACGGAGAGGCCCTGGAGGAAGCGGAGGGTGACGCACTCCTGCTGCTGGGGGTTGAGGCGGCGGACGGCCTCGAGGAGGGCGGCGTTGGAGAGGGACTCGAGGACGGAGTCCTCGGGGGAGCGCTCGACCTCGTTGGCGTCGAGCATCTCGCCGGTGGTGATCTCCAGCCGGAAGCGGCTGGACTTGAAGTGGTCGGCGACGAGGTTGCGGGCGATGGTGACCAGCCAGGCGCCGAAGTCGCGGCCCTGCCAGGTGAACGTCCCGATGCGGCGCAGGGCGCGCAGGAACGTCTCACTGGTGAGGTCCTCGGCGGTCGCCTTGCCGCCGACGCGGTAGTAGATGTAGCGGTAGACGGTGTCGCTGTACTGGTCGTACAGCCGGCCGAACGCGTCGGCCTCGCCGGACTGGGCGCGTTCGACGAGGTCCATCATGCGGGCGCTGTCGCTGTCCGCGGCGGGACGGCGGGTGGTGGTGGATCCCGAACGGCCTCGTCTGCCCGACTCCCGCCCGTCACCCGACCTCCGCCCCCCCACGACGGCGCTGCGTGCCGAGCCCTGTTCGATCCCGTCGGCGAGTGCGTAGCACGGGCCTACGGGCGCGGCGGCGGAGGCGAGGGCGGGGACGGCGTACGCGGTGGGGACGAAGCCGCGCAGCAGGTTGTTGACCGTCGCGCGCAGCGTAGCCAGGCCCGAGGCGTCAACCCCGACGTGTGGGTACACGGGACTCCCAGAGGCAGAGCTTCCATCACGTGCAGTACGGAACCATTCACCCGTCGTAGCGACGGAGGGGTACCGGTTTGCGTCTGAGGAGAATAACGCTTCGTGCAGGCACTGCTACACCCAGTTGCTCAAATCGTCGATTACGTCGCTTCTGTTGCCGATTGACGCCTGCTCGAGTGTCGGTGTGTGATCAGTTGCTGATCGGTTGGGTTCGCGTTCCGTCTGGGTGCGGGGCAGGTTGTGGTCGGGTGCGGATGGTGTGACTGAGGGGCGCGCGGTGGGGGTAGGAGAGCCGGAATGCCGGGCGGCCGCCGGGTACGCCGAACGCCGAAGGGGCCGGTTCCCCCGGCCCCTTCGGCGTTCGAAAACAGTCCTCGGTCAGCGGCGGCGGCGGTGCAGCGCGATCGCGGCCGCCGTGCCGCCGGCCACCGCGCCGACACCGGCCGCCGCCGGCAGGCCGACCTTGGCCGCCTTGCGGGCGGTGCGGTAGTCGCGCAGGCGCCAGTCCATGGAGCGGGCGTGCTTGCGGAGCTTGGAGTCCGGGTTGATCGCGTAGGGGTGGCCGACCAGGGACAGCATCGGGATGTCGTTGTGGCTGTCGCTGTAGGCGGCGCAGCGGGAGAGGTCCAGGCCCTCCGCGGCGGCCAGGGCGCGGACGGCCTCCGCCTTGGCGGGGCCGTGGAGCGGCTCGCCGACCAGCCTGCCGGTGTAGACGCCGTCGACCGACTCGGCGACCGTGCCGAGCGCGCCGGTCAGGCCGAGGCGGCGGGCGATCACCTGGGCGATCTCCACCGGCGCGGCCGTCACCAGCCACACCTTCTGGCCGGCGTCGAGGTGCGCCTGGGCGAGGGCGCGGGTGCCCGGCCAGATGCGCTCGGCCATGTACTCGTCGTAGATCTCCTCGCCGATGATGGTCAGTTCGGCGACGCGGTGGCCCTTGACGATGGAGAGGGCGGAGTCCTGGGCGTCCTGCATGTGCTCGGGGTCCTCGGAGCCCGCGAGCCGGAACCACGCCTGCTGCCAGGCGAATCGGGCGAGGTCACGGGTCTCGAAGAACTTCCGCTTGTACAGGCCCCGGCCGAAGTGGAACAGCGACGCGCCCTGCATGACGGTGTTGTCGAGGTCGAAGAAGGCGGCGGCCTTCTCGTCGCCGAGGACCGGGAACTCCGGTTCGGCGGCGGGGGTGTCGGGCGCGGGAGTGATGTCCTCCAGTTCCCGGGAGGACTTGCGTGCGGCCTCAGCAGAGGCCTCGCCTGCCAACACGCTCCGTGCCGTGGCGGAGCGCCTACGAGGAGTGAGCCATCCTAGAGCGGCCATGTCGTGAGCATAGCCAGTCTGTTCGGGACTTCCGGAGCAGAGAGGTTCGCAAGGTGTGAACTCTCCGCGGCCGTGTCGTTAATGAGGTGGTCCGCACGGCGTGTCCACATGTGGGGCGGGTGGCGAGGGGGCGGGTCGTGCGCTGCGACAATGGCGGTATGAGTGCCATGTTCCGCAGACGGTCGCGCGATCCGAGGGAGCGGCTCGTCACACTGATCGGCAAGCCGGGGTGTCATCTGTGTGATGACGCACAGTCGGTGATCGAGAAGGTGTGCGGGGAGCTCGGGGTGCCCTGGGAGAAGAAGGACATCACCCAGGACGAGGAACTGCACCGCGCTTACTGGGAGCAGATCCCGGTGGTGCTGGTGGACGGCGCGCAGCACACGTTCTGGCGGGTGGACGAGGCGCGTCTGCGCAAAGCCCTTACACAGATGTGACTGACCGGCCAGTCCAAGTCGTCCAAAAAGTCGCTTAGGATCGACGGGCTGGTTGGTCTCGGGGGCGGGATTCGTGAGGAGAGTGTGCGGTTTTGCCCCCGTGGAGCAAGGCGCCTGGCTGGGCGTCGAGTGAGGAACGAAGGCACGGGTGTGCCGGTTCCCCACGTGTGCGTCGAGCGTGCGTGACCCCGGTCACGTTGGCCGGGCAAATCGGACACCATCTTTGTGCACGCGTTCACAAAGACATAGCCTGCTGTCGACGGGGCGGTCTGGGGACGCATGACCGCCCGCAGCCCCGCTCTACCCGCAGGAGCACCGTGGCAACTGGCCGAACTCACCGAGCGGCGACCCGCAGCCGAGGGATTCCCGAGGCCACCGTCGCCAGGCTTCCGCTGTACCTCCGTGCCCTGACCGCGCTGTCGGAGCGCTCGGTACCCACCGTTTCATCCGAGGAGCTGGCGGCCGCGGCGGGGGTCAACTCCGCCAAGCTGCGCAAGGACTTCTCGTACCTGGGCTCCTACGGAACGCGGGGCGTCGGCTACGACGTCGAGTACCTCGTCTACCAGATCTCCCGTGAGCTGGGCCTCACCCAGGACTGGCCGGTTGTGATCGTCGGTATCGGCAACCTCGGCGCCGCCCTGGCCAACTACGGCGGGTTCGCCTCCCGTGGGTTCCGGGTCGCCGCGCTGATAGACGCCGACCCGGCGATGGCGGGCAAGCCCGTCGCGGGCATTCCGGTCCAGCACACGGACGACCTGGAAAAGATCATCGACGACAACGGGGTCTCCATCGGCGTGATCGCCACCCCCGCCGGTGCCGCCCAGCAGGTGTGCGACCGGCTCGTCGCCGCCGGGGTCACGTCCATCCTGAACTTCGCGCCCACCGTTCTCTCCGTGCCGGACGGTGTCGACGTGCGCAAGGTGGATCTCTCGATCGAGCTGCAGATCCTCGCCTTCCACGAGCAGCGCAAGGCCGGGGAGGAGGCCGCGGGCGAGTCCGGGGCCGTACCGCTGGCTCCCAAGGAGTCCGGGAAAGGGCCCGACGGGGATGTCCCCGCCGTGATGCCGGCATGAGTCTCCTGGTCGTCGGGCTGAGTCACCGCAGCGCTCCGGTGAGTGTGCTGGAGCGGGCCGCGCTGTCCCCGGACGCGCAGATCAAGTTGCTTCAGGACACGGTCGCCGCCGAGCCGGCCACCGAGGCCGCCGTCCTCGCCACCTGCAACCGCATCGAGCTCTACGCGGACGTCGACAAGTTCCACGCCGGTGTCGCCGAGCTGTCCACGCTGCTCGCCCAGCACAGCGGGGTGGGGCTCGACGAGCTGACGCCGTACCTGTACGTGCACTACGAGGACCGGGCCGTCCACCATCTGTTCTCGGTGGCCTGCGGGCTGGACTCCATGGTCGTCGGCGAGGGGCAGATCCTCGGGCAGATCAAGGACTCGCTGGCCCGCGCGCAGGAGCTGCACACGGCCGGGCGGCTGCTGAACGACCTGTTCCAGCAGGGCCTCAGGGTCGGCAAGCGGGCGCACTCCGAGACCGGGATCGACCGGGCCGGACAGTCGCTGGTCACCTTCGGCCTGGAGCAGTTCACCGCGGGTGGCGCCGTCGAGGAGTGGGCCCGGGGCAAGCGGGCCGTCGTGATCGGCGCGGGGTCGATGTCGTCGCTGGCGGCCGCCACGCTGGCGCGTGCCGGGGTCGCCGAGATCGTGGTCGCCAACCGGACGTTCGACCGGGCCGAGCGGCTCGCGCTCCTGCTCGAAGAGCAATATGGACAGCGCCTTGCCGAACAGGGCGAAACGGACGTGGCGGCCCGCGCGGTACCGATGGAATCGGTGCCTTCCGAGCTGACACGTGCCGACGTCGTCGTCTCCTGCACGGGTGCGACGGGACTGGTCCTGACCGCCGACGCCGTCGCCGACGCGGTCGAGGAGCGGGTGCCCAAGGGCGCGTTCGCCGCCGTGCACGACGGCCGCACGGACGTGCGGGGCGACATACGGCCCGTGCTGCCGCCCACCGCCGTCGGTGACGACGAGGACTGCCCGCTCGATCTTCCCGCCGTGCAGGGCGGCGGCTTCTCCGTGCACGGGGAGGCCGCGGTCGCCGGGATGGACGCGGCGACGCTGGAGCAGCACGCGGCCTGGGTCGACAACGCGACCGTCGACCGGCGCACCGCCGCCCGCCGGACGCCCGCCGCCGACGCGGAGCTGATCGCCGCGCTCGCCGCGACCTTCGCCGTCACCGGACGGATCACCGAACTGCGCCGGCCCGAGCCGGTCGTCGAGGTGCCCCGGCCCGAGCCCGTGCTGGCGCTGCTGGACCTGGCCATGCCGCGGGACATCGACGCGGCCGCGCACCGGCTGCCCGGGGTGCGGCTGGTCGACATCGAGTCCCTCGCCGAGGCATCCGCCGACGCGCCGATGGCCGCCGACGTGGACATGGTGCGGAGGATCGTTTCGGACGAGGTGGCCGCCTTCGGCGCCGCCCAGCGGGCCGCGCACATCACGCCCACCGTCGTGGCGCTGCGCGCCATGGCCGCCGATGTCGTCGCGAGCGAGATCGCCCGCCTGGAGGGCCGGCTGCCGGGCCTCGACGACAAGCACCGCGGCGAGATCACCCAGACCGTGCGGCGCGTCGTCGACAAGCTGCTGCACGCGCCGACCGTACGGGTCAAGCAGCTCGCGGCCGAGCCCGGCGGTGCCGGGTACGCCGACGCGCTGCGGACCCTGTTCGACCTGGACCAGGAGACGGTCGCCGCCGTGTCCCGGGCCGATGACAGCCAAGAGAACGCCGAGAACCGAGGGCGATCATGAGTGAGCAGGCACGTGAGGCGCCCCAGGGGCGAGCCGATGGGACGCTGCGGCTCGGGACCAGGCGGAGCAAGCTCGCCATGGCCCAGTCCGGGCTGGTGGCGGACGCGGTCCGGCAGGTGACCGGACGGCCCGTCGAACTCGTGGAGATCACGACGTACGGCGACGTCTCCCGCGAGCATCTGGCGCAGATCGGCGGCACGGGTGTGTTCGTCACCGCGCTGCGGGAGGCGCTGCTGCGCGGCGACGTCGACTTCGCCGTGCACTCGCTCAAGGACCTGCCCACCGCGCAGCCCGCCGAGCTGGCGCTGGCCGCCGTGCCGGTGCGCGAGGACGTGCGGGACGTGCTGGTCGCCCGCGACGGCCTCACCTTCGCCCAGCTGCCGGACGGCGCCCGCGTCGGCACCGGTTCGCCGCGGCGGATGGCCCAGCTGAACGCGTACGCGCGCAGCCACGGCCTGACGATCGAGACGGTGCCGATCCGCGGGAACGTAGACACCCGGATCGGATATGTGCGGAAGGGTGAGCTGGACGCCGTCGTGCTGGCCGCCGCCGGACTGAACCGGATCGGCCGGATCGACGAGGTGACCGACTTCCTGTCGGTCGACACCGTTCTGCCCGCCCCCGGCCAGGGGGCACTGGCGATCGAATGCGTGGCGGACAACGCCGCGCTGGTCGCCGCGCTCGGCGAACTCGACGACCCGTACACACGGGCCGCCGTGACCGCCGAGCGGTCCCTGCTCGCCGCCCTGGAGGCCGGTTGCAGCGCGCCCGTGGGTGCGTTCGCCGACCTTCTGGCCGACGGGCAGACTGTCAAGGAGATGCGCCTGCGCGGCGTCGTCGGCACCACCGACGGCTCGACGCTGGTGCAGCTGTCCACCACCGGTCCCGTGCCCGGGACGTACGACCAGGCAATGGCGCTCGGCCGTGAACTCGCGGCCGAGATGCTCGCCAAGGGCGCGGCCGGTCTGATGGGGGAGCGAGCACATTGAGCCCCACCACCCTTCCCGCCGGTCCGGACCACGGTCACGTCACCTTCCTCGGTGCCGGACCCGGGGATCCGGGACTGCTGACACTGCGCGCCGTGGAGGCGCTGGCGAACGCGGACGTCCTCGTCGCCGAGCACGACGTGCTCGACGTGGTGCGTGCGCACGCCCGTCCGGGCGTCGCCGTACTGGACACCGACACGGGCCCGCCTTCGCCCGCTGCCGTGGCGTCCTCGGCCTCTTCCGCGGCTACTTCAGCGGATACGTTTTCGGGCACAGGCACGCCTCAGCTGACGGTTGTTGACGGCGCGTCGACAACCGTTGGTGCACCCGCTGTGCGGGATGCGGCACATCTTGTCATGGAGGCCGCGCGCGGCGGCAAGCGGGTCGTCCGTGCGGTGTCCGGGGACCCTGGCCTGGACGCCTACGCCACCGGGGAGATGCTGGCGTGCGCCGCCGCGGGCGTGCCGTTCGAGGTGGTGCCCGGTGTCGCGGCCGCCGTGGGTGTGCCCGCGTACGCCGGTGTCCCGCTGCGGGACGCTCAGGGCGCGGACGTGCGCTTCGTGGATGCGCGTACGGCGTCCGAGCGGTGCTGGACCGAGGTCGGCGCGTCCGACGGGACCGTCGTGGTCTCGGCGACGCTGGAGACCGTGGCCGCCGCCGCCGGTGAGCTGGTCGCGGCCGGCCGCAAGCCCGATACGCCGTTGACCGTCACCGTCGCCGGTACGACGACCCGGCAGCGGACCTGGACCGCCACGCTGGGCACGATCGCCCAGGTGCTGAAGCAGGCCAAGGTGCTGCCCTCCCCGGAGGGCGGGCGGCCGGTGATAGCCGTGGTCGGTGAGCGTTCCGCCGCGGCCCAGCGCGACCAGCTGTCGTGGTTCGAGAGCAAGCCGCTGTTCGGCTGGCGGGTCCTCGTGCCGCGGACCAAGGAGCAGGCCGCCTCGCTCTCCGACCAGCTGCGGTCCTACGGGGCCGTGCCGCACGAGGTGCCGACGATCGCCGTCGAGCCGCCGCGCACCCCGCAGCAGATGGAGCGGGCGGTCAAGGGCCTGGTGACCGGCCGGTACGAGTGGATCGCCTTCACCTCGGTGAACGCGGTCAGGGCCGTCCGGGAGAAGTTCGAGGAGTACGGGCTCGACGCCCGCGCCTTCGCGGGGATCAAGGTCGCCGCGGTGGGCGAGCAGACCGCCAAGGCGCTGATCGCGTTCGGTGTGAAGCCGGACCTGGTGCCGAGCGGGGAGCAGTCCGCGGCCGGGCTGCTGGAGGACTGGCCGCCGTACGACCCGGTCTTCGACCCGATCGACCGGGTGTTCCTGCCGCGTGCCGACATCGCCACCGAGACGCTGGTCGCCGGGCTGATCGAGCTCGGGTGGGAGGTCGACGACGTCACCGCCTACCGGACCGTGCGCGCGTCGCCGCCGCCGGCGGAGACCCGTGAGGCGATCAAGGGCGGTGGCTTCGACGCCGTGCTGTTCACGTCGTCGTCCACGGTGCGGAACCTGGTCGGTATCGCCGGCAAGCCGCACAACGTGACGGTGATCGCCTGCATCGGGCCCGCCACGGCCAAGACCGCCGAGGAGCACGGGCTGCGGGTGGACGTGATGGCTCCCGAGCCGTCCGTGCACAAGCTGGCGGAGGCGCTCGCCGACTTCGGGCTGCGGCGCCGCGCCGCCGCGCTGGACGCCGGGGACCCGGTGACGCGGCCGAGCGAACGGCGGCCGGGGGCTCGGCGGAGGCGCAACACGACCTGAGTGGTCAGCGGTCGTACGGGAGGGGCGGCGGTTCTTCGGGACCGCCGCCCCTCCGTCTTGTGCGGTCGCTCAGTCAGGTGCCGGTGACGGTGACGTACGGCAGGAACGCCGACCAGGCGGCGGGGGTGAGGGCGAGGCGGGGGCCTCGGGGGTTCTTCGAGTCGCGGATGAGGATGGTGGCGGGGGTGGTGGCGACTTCGAGGCAGTCGGGGCCGTCAGGCGTGCTGTAGCTGCTCTTTATCCACTCCGGTGCCTGTCCGTCCCCGGTCGGGGGCCTGCGGATCATGTCTCTCCCAGCATCTTCTCGATGAAGGCCATCGACTCCCGAGGCGTGAGAGCCTGTGCCCGGATGATTCCATAGCGGATGTCCAGGAGCTGGACCTCTTTCGGGTCGGTGATCACGCGGCTCACGAGCTGGATCTCGTTGTGTCCCACCGCGCTGCCGTCCCGCAGTCTGAGCAGTCTGAACGAGCCCGCCAACCCGGCGTTGTCCTCACAGGCCAGCGGGAGGACCTGAAGGTCGACGTTCCTCAACCGGCCGACTTCCAGAAGGCGTTCGAGCTGCCTTCGCATCACCATTCTGCCCCCGATGGGGCGGCGCAGCGTCGACTCGCATTGGACAAAGCTGAAGACGGCGAGCGGCGCTGCCGATCGGTCGAGGATCTCCTGCCGGGCCAGCCTGGCGGCCACATGCTGCTCCAGTTCGTCCTCCCGGAAGGGTGGCCGTCTGGTCGCGAAGGACGCTCGCACGTACTCCTCGGTTTGCAGAAGCCCGTGGATGACCGAGTTGTTGTAGTTGCACAACTCGACCGCCTCTTCCTCCAGCTTCTTCAGGTCCCGCACCTTCTTGGGATACCGGACCTCCGCCAGGTCCCGCTTCATCGCGATGATCTTGCCGTTCGCGCCCAGTACCTCGTCCGCCTGCTCCAGGTACTCCGGCCGGGGAATCCGCCGACCCCGCTCCACCGAGGAGACCAGTTCCTCCCCGTACCCGATCGCCGCCCCGAACTCCGCCTGGGTGAGACCCGCCGCCTCGCGCCACAGCTTCAGCTGGCGGGCGACCGTCTTCATCACCGCCCCGGCCTCGTCGTCCTCCGGACCCGCGTCCCAGTCACCCACGTCGTCCGCCGCCTTCCGTCACGCCACCTCTTGCCCAACTCCGTCGCCCGCGCCGCGTCACCCCGGTGCGGCCCGGACAGCGGTCGACAGCCACCCGGACAGCCACTCTCCGCACGGGCGGCATCCCTTCACAGGCTATGCACGCGCAACCACTCTGTGTGACATGAGCGATCAGATCACCCGAACCAGCAGTTCCGTTAGCGCGATCTCCGCGCCCGCCGCCGTTGCTGCTTCGCCCCAGCGGTTCTCCGTACCGCTGTCCGCCACCCGTCGCGGAGCCCGCCTGGCCAGACTGCTGACCACGGAGCAACTGCGCTCGTGGGGGCTGCCGTTGGACCCCGCGCGGCTCATCGTCGCCGAGCTTGCCAGCAACGCGGCCTTCCATGGCCGGGTCCTCGGCCGGAGCTTTCGCCTCACCCTCGAAGTCACTCCGCCCGGCGCGCTCCGTATCGAAGTGACCGACTCCCGGGGTGATCGTCTGCCCGTGCGTGCGCCGGTGGCCGCCGGCGCCCCGGCCGAAGGAGGCTACGGGTTGTTGCTGGTCGAGGAGTTGGCGGATCGGTGGGGTGTCGC
The DNA here is from genome assembly GCF_056437585.1 of Streptomyces sp. NPDC042364. Taxonomy (NCBI): domain Bacteria; kingdom Bacillati; phylum Actinomycetota; class Actinomycetes; order Kitasatosporales; family Streptomycetaceae; genus Streptomyces; species Streptomyces sp. NPDC042364. Next base: position 18,748 of record NZ_JBWKAJ010000013.1, read on the forward strand.
GGATGGGCCGGGGCCGTCCAAGACCGTCTGGGCGGAGCTGGATCCGACAACGCCGCAGGCGGGCCTCACGTCTCGAACTCGCCCACCCAGGAACGCTCCAGCAGATGCCTGGGCAGGTACTCGGACTCGACGTTGATGGGCATGCCCACGTCGTAGGCGAGGCAGGCGATCGCGAGGGGACCGAGGGCGACGGTTCCGCTGATGGACTCCCGTCGGTCCTTGTCCGCGTTCCAGTACTCCTTGTGAAGTCGTAGCGCCTGGACGAGTGTGGCGTTGAACTGCTCCTCGTCACGCTTGAGGAACTGCAGGAACAGGTCGAGCGGTGGATAGAGAATCTTCAGCATCAGCTCGCGGGGGGCGACCCGGAGCCGGTCCGGGTCGGTGCCATGGAAGGCCGCGGTGAACTTGTCGCCGAGGCCGGGACGTTCCATCCAGTAGGCCTGCAGCGCGTCGACCCAGTGGTACACGTACTCGTCGTAGACCGCACCGGAGGCCCGCAGCAGATCGACCGGCACGTCGCAGAGCCGCGTCATCCGTTCCTGGTCCCGGCAGACGATCGCCAGCCAGAACGCGGTGATCCAGTTTCCCGCGTCGGTGAAGTGCTGCGCGCCGATCGCCGGAATCGTGCGCTTCTCATGCGCAATCCGGCACTCCACCGAATCCTCCGAGGTCGTGGCCGCCGCGAACAGGGCGGAGCCGACCTGCATCGCAGCCACCCAGGCTTCCCAGGTCTCGGACTTGTCGGCGGTGGGATCGTGGAGGCAGTGCAGCGCCGCCTTGCTCAAGGCGCTGCTGAAGATCAGGCCGAACATCTCGGGATGCTCCGAGAGAACCTCTATCTCTTCGAGCAAGCGCCGGTCGGCCGCCTCGATGAAGTTCGTCGCATCCCCAGGCGAAGGCTCGTCGTCCCGTGGCACACGTACGGTCATCAGTTGCTCCCGGGGTTGCCGATGTCGAACTGCTGCATCTCGTAACCAGCATATTTGCCGCCCGGTGTGGCATCCGCCTTGACCAGCACGTAGTCGACCTTCCCTGTGGCGAGGGCCATGAGCAGCTTGCTCGCGAGGTCCGCCTCGGCATTGTCCTTCGCCCTGTTCGCCCGCTTGTCCATTTCTTCGAGGATGGTCTCGAAGTACTCACGGGTGCCCTGCTGGACGCGGTTGCCCAGATGACTCGTCCGCTCTCCGATCCTCGCGGTCGTGGATCCCTTGGCCTCGACGACGACGTAACCTCCGTCCGGCTTCTCATAGATCTGATCGAACCGGTTGTTGCCGAAGGCGCCGTCGTCCACACGCCGTGCTCCCGGATAGCGCTCCGGTATGGCGTGGTGCTCCGCGACCCGCTCCCCGAACAGTTCACTCTGCTTGAGCATGTCGCCGTGCAGCGGGGAGTGGGCGGCCTCGGCGGCGTCCATCGCCGCCTCCGCCTCGGCGGTTCGGTGCTTCAGGTACTCCTTCTCGGCAGCGGTCAGCGACTTCTCGGCCGCCTTGTCGGCCACGATGGCGTCGCGACGCGAGGCCGCCCATTCGTCGAGTTGTTTCAGCACGCCGCTGTCGACACTCGTCCGGACCCCTGTCCCGTGCGGATTGGGGTCCACGTACCGTGCCTGGATCGCGGGCGGCAGGTCGCTCTTGGAGATCCACTTGGTGGGATCCGCCGGATCCCGGACCAGAATGGGCAGACGCTGTCCGAACACCTCGACCGAGGCGGACCTGCGGTAACCGTTTGACCGGTAATGGTCCTTGAACCAGCGCGGATCGTTGTTGGCGAGATCCACGTGCCGTTGCATGACGGCACGCGCGTCCATCTGGTCGACACGTTCCGGACGCGGCCGGCCTCCGCCGTCGGCCGCTTCGTCCGTCCTGCCTCCCGCGGCCGCCTCGTCACCGGGGCCACCCGCCTCGTCACCGGACCGCCCCAGATCGTCCAGCCAGCCGGACCCGCCCGAGCCACCCGACGGGGGCGGCAGTCCGTCACCGCCCCGCCCACCGCCGGTGGTGATGCCGTCTCCTCCGCGGCCGACGGCCCCGGCACCGTCCCCCGCGCGGGCCCCGACCGCCGTGGTCTCCCGTGCGCCCGCCGTCCCCGGCGTACGCTCCCCCAGCCCCCCGGTCTCCCCGGCGCGCTGCTCCGCCGTCCGCTCGTGCCGGATGGCGTCCAGGGACTCCCGTACCGTCCCGTCCGCGTTGTGCATGACCAGGGTCTTGGTGTCGACGTAGACGACCTCGCCGTCGGGGGTGGTCATGCGGACGGAGTTCTCGGGGGTGAGGCCGGCCGGGAGGTCGTCGGCGATGTTCGGGGTGTCGGCTATCCGGTACGTGCCCTCGCCGAGCCTGATGTGCGTGCCGTTCGTGATCCCCCGCAGCCCGGCCATGACGTCACTGATCTTCATGGCGGTCCCGCCGATGCCCTTCGCGATGTACGTCATCGGGTCGACGATCCGCCCGGCCTTGCCCGCGAAGGAGATGGCCTTCGCGATCGCACCGGCCTTGCCGGTCGCGGCGACCGCTCCTCCCGCCCCACCCGTGAAGACGGTGGTGAGGACGTTGAAGGTGACCGCCCCGGCCGCCCGGGAGGGGTTCTTGCCCCACTCGTCGTACGCGATGAGCGCCTTCCCGGTCTCCACGACCGCCGTACGGGAGTCGCGCAGCCAGGAGGGGAGTTTGTCCGCCGGGGTCAGCCAGTACGCGGCGCCGAGCGGCGTTCCCGTGATCAGGACGCCGGTCGCGAGCTTGCCGAGGCCGACCCAGGCCTGTCCCGCCGCGTCCCAACCGTTGACGCCGACCAGCGTGCCGAGGCCCTTGATCGTGCCCCACACGCCGTCCACGACGAAGCCGACCGTGAAGTCCCAGGCGTGTTCGTGGAAGTAGTACCAGGGATTGGACTCCTCGACGACGTCACCCCACGGCAGACCCCCGGCGTTGTCGAGGTCCTCGGCGCGATAGCCGTACATGTTGTCTTTGCCGGAGCCGTCGTCGATGACGAGCGGATCCTCGCCGATCAGTGCGACGATCTTGTTGTGGCAGGCCCGTTCGGCGGCCTGGAAGGCGGACCAGGCCGCGTTCACCGCGTTGCGGCGGGCCGTGTTCTCGTCGATGAGGTCGCCGTCCGCGACCCAGTCTTCGTCGTCCGCGACGCGCCGTTCGAACGCCGCCGCCTCCTCGCGGAGCGTGTTGAGCCGGTCGACCAGAGGCCGGACCTCGGCCGCGTAGTCGAGCAGCGCCTTGGAGACCGTCCCCAGCTCGGTCTGCAGGTCGTGGCCGGCCGCCGAGACGGGCGCCGTCGTCGCGAAGAGCTGGTCGGCCTCGGGGGCCTTGTAGAAAGGTTCCAGCAGGTTGAAGTTGGCGTCGATCAGCAGCCCCGCGGCACCGACCGCCATCCCGTCGAACGCTATGTCGCCGGCATCCTTCTCCAGTTGCTCCAGATTTCCGGTGAACTCCGGTATCTCGGCCGAGGCAACGGGCCTGTCCTCGCTCACGCCTACCCCCGTGGACGCACTCGCGGATTCGTTCGCAGATCGCTGCCCTCAAGTGGGCACCGTGACCGCATGTCTGATGCTCCGACGTATGAACGTGTGAGGAGCGCTCAGTCGATCATTTGTACCAAAATTGCGATCGCGATCCCACGTACTTCTGGCCAAAGCTCGCCCGTCGGGGGTACCCGGCCCCCACACTCGACCGTCAAGGACTTCGTGCAGTGCTACGACCCGAGGAGGACCGCTCCAAGCGGGTCGAGACGGACCGCTTCAAGGCGTACACATGCGAGTAGTTGACCGCCGCGACAACAGGATCGGGGTGAGGGCGGAGAGGCGGCGGTAGAGGTTCAGCTGGCAGATGTGATGTCGGTGTCTGTCGTCCGTTGGCGGTACCTCGCCCATTTCCGCGCTGCGGCGGTCAGCGCGGCACGGTGCGGGAGTGGGCGGGTCCGCTCCCAGTTCTCCCACGCGGCATAGAGGGTGCCTGCGAAGGAGGTGACCGTGGTGGGATCGGCCGTGCGGTACTCGGGAACCTGCCGGGCGATCGTCTCTGCCTGCTCCGGCGTGTGTCCGGCGGAGATCAGTCTGGGTACCGTCAGCGCGGTGTCTGCCCACGTTGGGGCGGGGCAGGAAAGGGCCCAGTCCAGCAGCAGCAACTCGCCTGTCGGGGTCACCAGCATGTTGTGAGGGGACATGTCCGTGTGAGCGAGTCCTCTGCCTTGAAACCCGGGCGGTACGTGTACAGGCAGGAAGCCTGCCCACCGTGTGTGAAGCGGCTTCTTGCGCAGGGGCTCGGGCCATGGTGTCCGGGACAGGAGAGCAAGGGCCCCGATGAGAAGGGCGAGGTCTCCGGAGCCCGGAGCCAGCGATGGATGTCGGCCGTCGATGTACTCGTATCCGTAGAGCAGCCATCCGCCGGCGTCGACGTCCCACAGCACGTGGGGTGCGCGCGGTGCGTGGCACGTGACCTGCGCTTCGTGGCGGTACACCCACGCTTGTGAGTCGTCTTTCCGTGTGCCCTTGACGAATACTCGGCCGCCTCGGGTGTGTACGGTGCAGGCGAGCCGGGACATGACCCCGTGCGGCGCGGTCTCGGTCGCCTCGACAGGGCCTGTGTGCCGCTCGACGGCTGCCCGCGTTGCTGCCGGTAGGTCGTGCCATTCGATGCGGTCCACCCGCGTACTCCCGAGTCGGTCGAGCGGTGGGGACCAGCCCCCGGCCTGGCCACAGCGTGGCACAGACCGAGAGCCGGAAGAGGACCTGTCAGGGGTGGTTGGGGCTGTCCGAGCAATTCGCGTGGCACTGCGAGCATTCGGCGAGGTCCAGCTCGGGCCAGAACTCCATGTCGATCTCATACCCGGCGAGGGTGATCGAGTCGACGGTCCGGGCGCGCAGGGCCTTGCCCCCGCCGTGCTCCTCCTTGTCGAGGAACCCGGGCTGGTGGTGCAGGAACCTGCCGAACGTCGACTCGCAGAATTCCTGGTACGCCCTGGTGTGGAGCAGGAAGGCGTGCCAGAAGTCATCGACGAGCGGCGAGGGGCTGAGCGGACGGTCGGCGTAGGCAGACGCCGCGAGGAAGGCGAGCATCTGGCCGACACCACGGTCTGCCTTCTCCTCGGTGAGCTGCGGGAACTTGGCGCGCATGTTGGACACGAGGGTGGCTCGCATGTCTGCGCTGATCAGCGTACGTGCGTCGGTCGTGGGACGGTACTGCATCGTGGTCATGCTCTTGCCTCCATGGCTGGTGGATGGTTGCGGGTACTTGCCGCCCGTCCCGCCTGCTTCGGCCTTCTCGACTTGGTGAGTGGGACGGGAGTGTGGGTCGGCCCCCCTTTCTGAGAGGGCTGAGGGACCGGGCCTGGGCCGCGCGGCTGTCTAGCCCTTGCTTCACCGCACGGATTCTTCGGCCGTCCCGGGTGGGGGGACGGCCCGCGATCCAGTGACGGAGCTTGGAGTACCGGCGGGGCGCCCAGAGGCGGGCGGCTGGCAGTCGGGTCGGCAGACCCAGAGCCGGAACATCAGGCCCCGGTGGCGGACATCGCCCAACACCCGGCCATTCGCCCCCAGGCGTCGGCCGCAGTGGGCACAGTCCATCGCCATCTGCTGACGGGGCCTGAGCACGGCCATGTCCGGAAGGAGCGGCGTCGCCGCGGCCAGGGCACTCACTCGTTGCCTCCGCTTGCGAGTTCCGCCCAGACCTCTTTGCCCCACATGTGCCTGCGTGAGCCGCGCAGGTCGTAGCCCCAGCAGTCGGCCACTGCATCGATCAGGAGCAGCCCTCGGCCCGACTCGCCGTCGTGATCGGCCTGGCGGAGCACCGGCAGGTGTGCGGGGGCGCGGTCCACCACGCCAACACGTACCCGTGTCGCGTTCGACCGGCGGACAGTCAAGCGGATCTCGCGGCAGGTGGTATGCCTGACGGCATTCGCCACCAGTTCAGAAATGATCAAAGTGGCCCCGTCGGCGAGATCTTCGAGACGCCATACGTGAAGGGCGTCCCGGACGAGCTTGCGGCCTATCTCGGCCGTCTCGGGCTCGCAGGGAAAAGTCCGGCTGTAGGTGGGGTGGCCGACGGGGGAGGCCTTAACCGGCGTATTGAGACTCGTCATCGGTATGGAGCCTTCGCGTTGTCTCGGTGCTCAGCTCACCCCTCGTAAGGCTTCGGGGCGGGCTAGGCCGTCAACAGCCGCCCGTACGGGATGAAGGGCGACCGATGACCAGACAACTCCTCTTCCCACCACGTCGGTTAGGGCGTTCACCTCGTCAGCCGACGTAACGAACTAGGGCGATTTGACTTCTGCTTTACCTGGTGAGTGGAGGTGCTGAGGGCTACCGTGCGTAGATGGACACCACGCGCAACGCTGTTCTTGAGGCGTGGATGGCCGAACACGGCTACAGCTCCAACCGCTTTGCTGACGCCGTGAACAGGGCCATCGAGCAGTTAACCGGGCGGCCGGGCGGCCTCGACGGGGCATCGGTCCGGGACTGGAAGGCGGGCCGGGTCAAGTGGCCCAAATCGGTTACCCGCGCGGCACTTGAGGAAGTGACCGGCCTCTCGGCCACCACTCTCGGTTTCGTGCCACGGGGCAGGACTCCTTCCGTCCCGACCCCATTGCAGCACTTGGAGGATTCCGACATGAAGCGCCGCACCCTCGTCGGCGGCATTGCGGCGGCTGCCGCTGCGGCGGCTGCCGGTCCCGGCCCCGCAGCGCCCCGCCGTATCGGCATGAGCGATGTCGAGCGTCTACAGAAGCGCTTTGCAGAGGTCGTCGCGAGTGATCACCGCCACGGCGGACGACTCGGCATCGAACAGCGTGCCGTAGCGCTCGCCGACGAGGCGCTGAACCTTCAGAGGGCAGGCAGCGCCACTCAGCGCGTACGCAATAGCCTCTACGCCTCCGCTGCGGCGTTCCGTTCCTCGGCGATGTGGGCCGCAATCGACGGTCGCCGCCACGACGACGCGAGAGGGCACATGCGTGAGGCTCAGATCCTCGCCGAAATGTCCGGCGATCAGGCCATCAAGTTCCGCATCTGGAGTCACGCGGGGACGATGTACCGGCATATGGGCCGCCCCGTCGATGCTCTCGCGGCGAACGATGTCGCCCGCAACCTGCACATCACGCGCCGCGACCCGCTATTCACGTCCCTGGGGTTGGCCCGGCAGGCGGCCATTCAAGGCGCGGCACATGATCGGAGCGGCACTATCCGTTCAGTGGTTCAGGCGCAGGACGCCATGCTTCGCGCCGATCCCGCCGACTGCCGGCCGGTGTGGATGCTCGCGTTCTATGACCAGGCTGAGCTGGACTCATTGGCTCTCTCGGCATATCTGGCGCTCGGAGACTACCCGACCGCTGAATTCCACGCCCATCGCTGTCTGTCCGCCCTGCGGCCCCATATGGTCCGGTCGCGGGCCATCGCCACAACCCGGCTTGCATACGCTCAGCTCGCGCAGGGTGCAGCCGACACCGCCACGGCCACCGCGATGAAGGTACCGGCCGACGCAGCTACCCAACACGCCCGCGTAACGCGCATGCTGCAAGAGTTCGGGGGCGCGCTGCGCGCCACCGCGCCTGGCAGCTCCGCCGTGCAGACCTGGACCGAGCACGTCGCCACCTTGAGGAACACCGCATGACCACGGTACCCGCCATCGAACTGCGCACGTTCACCGTCCTCGGCCCAGTCCGGGGCGACCTCATCGGCGTGTATGCCGACGTGCGTGCCCCGCTGCTCCACCTTCCGAACTACGCGGTCACGGCGTTCGGTGAACGTCTGGACCGGCATGGCAGCGAGCCGGGGTTCATCGCCGTCCTCGCGTACGCGGACGGTCATCCGGTCGGCTACGCCTACGGCAACACCATCGAGCACAGCGACCGGTACTGGCAGCGCACGAGCCCGGTGCCTGCGGAGAAGTACACCGAGTACCCGGCCGTGGCTCTGAAGGAGATCGGCGTCCGCGCCCAGTGGCGTGGCACGGGAACCGCACGCCGTATCCATGACGCTCTTCTTGCCACGTGTGACGAGCCCTTCGTCACACTCATGGTCAACCCGGCCGCTGGTGACGGAAAGGTCCACGCGCTCTACAGGTCGTGGGGATACGAGGACATCGGACAGAGTCAGCCGTCCCCGGCCTCACCCGTTCTCACGGTCATGATCCGCTCCACCCGCTGACTGGTGCACGCAGGACGCCTCCCCGCCTCGGGCTCCGCTGAAGGAAGACAGCAGCAGACTTCGGGGAGCCGCCCAGAGTCGTATTCGTCGGCTGACCCAAGCACCTTGCGCCGGAGCCCGGAAACCCTGGTCCCGGTCGGGCGGGCGTCGGGGTTCCGGGCGGTAAAAGAGAAAGAAATCCTGGGAAAGAAACCTTCCAAACCATCCAAACCCCGTGTTCGTCACTCGCTGGGGTGAAATGTCTCAAGTCGACTGGCGTGGGGAGGGTTTGGGCGTGCAGTCTCGGCGAAGACAACCGCAGACATGCGTCGGCCCCCGCCGGGACTAGCACTCCCATGCGAGGGCCTGACCACTGAGGAAGACAGGACCTCTTCCCCCATGGCTGAGACGAAGCCTAGCGGCGCCGTGTGCCCGCAGCCGCCTGTTCGGCAAAGCGCCACCCGTTCCGGGGTCACCCACATCAGGGAGTACCAGCCCGACCGGTTCACGATCATCGGCAACCACCTCGCACAGCACCGCGAGTTGTCCCTGACCGCCATCGGGCTCGGTACGCACATCCTGTCGCTGCCCCAGGGCGCCTCCGCGGACATCCGCACCCTCGCCGAGCGGTTCCCCGAGGGGCGGGACCGGATCGCCTTCGCCCTGCGCGAGTTGGAGGCGCACGGATATATCGAGCGGGTGCGCGAGCGGGTCGACGGGGGGCGTGTCGTCACGCGCACGTACGCGTACAACGCCCCGGCGCTCACGCGTGCCCGTCGGACGGCGGCGGACGGGGCGGGCTGCGGTGCCGCGATGCCGCCGAGAGCCATGTCGGTCGGCCAGGGCGCTTCCGAGGGGGCGTCCGCCTCCGTGGCTCCCGCTGTCGCGGCGCCTCCGGTCGCGCCGGGCGTGGACAGCGCCTCCGGTGCCGAAGACCGTGTACGCGCCGCACCCGAGCCCACCACACCGGAGTCCGCCGAACCCGAGTCGCCCGGCAGCGAACACCACGACAAGGCCGTCGCCCTGCTCGTGCGGCTGCGCCGTACCGACAGCCGGTTCACGCTCTCCCGGCGGGACGTACGCCGCCTCACTCCCGCCGTCATCGCCTGGTTCGACAACGGTGCCACGGCGACGGCGGTGCACCACGCCATGACCGCCGACGTGCCCGCCCTCGTCGAGCATCCGGCCGGCTTCCTCGCCTACCGGCTGCGGGAACTGCTGCCACCGCCGCTGCCGCCCCTGCCGGACGTTTCCGAGGGCGAGGCTCCAGAGACCGAGCCGTCCAGCCGGTATTCCATGGTCGACTGCGCGGGTGGCTGCAATCGTGCCTTCCGTCAACCGGAGGGCACGTGGTGCCGGGACTGTCGCGCCGAGCGCGATCGTCGTACCGCCGAGGCGGAAGCCGTCCGCGCCCGCGCGTCCTGAGCCCGGACAGGAAGCCCCTCGCGAGACGTACGAGCCTTCCAACCGACCACACGCCCCACCACGTCGAGGGAGCCGACATGCCCCACCCCATGCCACACCACACGACCCACTCCGCCTACGTGGAGGTGTACAACACGCTGCGCCAAGCGGCCGCCGCGCTGGAGGAACTGAAGCGTACGGGCGCCGGGGAAGGCTACGCGGAACCCTACGCCGGAGCCGCCATGCACGCGGTGAGGTTCGCCGTGGCCGTTCTGCACCCCGTACTGCCCTGCCAGCCGGGGCCGCCCGCCGACCATGAGCCCCAGCGGCAACTGGACCTGGCCGCGCACTGGCGGGACGCCGCGTTCGAGGTCGGCGAGTTCGCGCCGGGGCCCGCGTTGCGCGTCGTCCGGGGCGAGGAAGACACCCGTACGCCAGGAGGTGGCGTCCAGGGGGCGTAAGAAGAACGCGGCGTGCGTCAGTTGGCCCTCGCGGAGCCGGTGTTCGCGCTGGCAGAGTGGACGTGTATCGCGCGAGCCGACGGGGGAGGCACGGGAGCATGACAGCGATGATCTCGGTGAAGGTCGAGGGGCCGGTCGGGCTGGACGAGCCGCAGGAGCTCCTGGAGGAGCTGGGCCGGGAGACGGGGCTGGACTGGCGGCTGGAGACGGTCGGGCAGAAGGGCACGCTGGGCGGCGACATCGCTTTCACCCTGCTGGAAGCGCTGCTGGAGGGCGCTGTCGGCGCCGCGATCGGGGTCGCCGCACAGCGGGCGGTCGACACCTGGCGGGGACGGCGGCTCGACCCGCCGACGGTCACCATCGTCTTCCAGATGCCGCAGACCCCCGGGGCTCCGGGTGCTCCGCAGACGCCCGAGCCCGCGCAGGACCCCGAGCCGCCACAGGGCTCCGGTGACGACGCGGGCGGGCCCGCGGGCCCCGCCACCCCCGAAGGGAGCTGACGGCCATGGCGTCGCGGGCACTGGTGATCGGGGTCGGGGCGTACGACGACGACTCCGGCATAGACGGGTATCCGACGATCGAGGCGAGCGCCCGCGCGTACGGGGCGGCGCTGGCCCGGGACCCGCAGTGGGGCGCGGAGGCGGGCGCCGCGGTGCTGGAGCCGGAGCGGACCCGGACCGCGGACGGGGTGATGCGCGCCCTCCACGACGCGGCCGCCGCCGGGGAGGGACACCAGGACACCCTGCTCGTGGTGTACGTCGGGCACGGGGCGTACTGGCAGGACGTGCCGGGCGGGCAGGTGCACTTCGCGGTCGGCTCGTCCCGGATCAACGAGCCCTGGACCTGGCTGTCCGCCTGGTACGTGTACCGGGCCATCAGGAAGAGCAAGGCCGGCCTCAAGGTGCTGATCGCCGACTGCTGCTACTCCAACATGCTGCCCCACCTGGGACCCGAGTCCGCGCTGCCGGGCGCCCTCGGCACCCGCCACCAGGGCACCTGTGTGCTCACGGCGGTCGGCGGCACCGTCCACAACGCCTGGGCCGACGCCTGCGCGAACCTGCCCAGCCCCCTCGACACGTGCACCCCCTTCAGCGGTCATCTGCTGAACGTGCTCGGCGAGGGCATGCCCGACCACGACGACGACCTCACCCTCGGCGCGCTCCGCGCCGGCATCGACGAGAGCATGCAGGAGTGCGGCGTCCACCACGCCCCCCGCATGCTGCTGAACGACGCCTCCGAGGCGGCCACGCTGTTCACCAACCACGCGAAGGGCCGCCGACCCCGCACGCGCGTGCCGGACACCGTGGACGGATGGGTCCGCGAGCTGCTCCTCAACGGGGAGCGCAATCTGCCCGATCTGATGCGCCGCCCCGACCTCGCCGGCCGGGTCGTCGTACGACTGAAGGCGGGCGACGAGCAGAGCCGCGAACTGGCCCGCCGCGTCGACCGGCGGGCCGCCGAACTCCTGCCGGAGCCGGTCGACTTCGTCAGGTACTGGGGCGAGATCGAACCCGCGATGCTGGGCGGCGGATGAGTGGCGCCGACGGCCAGGGGGCCGACCGCCGGACCGAGCATCTGTTCCAGCTGGACCTCGCCGAGTCGCTCAACGAGGCGTACGCCTGGGTGACGCGGATCCAGGTCGCGCAGTTCGTGGGCATCCTGGGCCGGATGCGGGAGGAGCACCGCGAGGCCATGGCCATGCGGGCCCTGCACGCCTTCGCGCTGCGCCGCCCCGTCCACGAACTGGTCCGCCTCGCCGACCACTTCGACGGGCGGGACGCGGTGATGCTGATGGCGACGGCGGCCCTGTCCCGGCCGGTGGGCGAGGCGGCCGAGCTGGCGCTGATGCAGTACGAGGCCGAGTCGGGCGGCGAGCGGGCCCCGATCACCGCGAGCATCGTGCACGACGTGGCCTGCCAGCGCACCGCGTTCGACGTGGCGGTGTTCGTGCGTGTCCTGGAGCAGCGGGAACCGGCGCTCGCCAAGCGGACCGTGCAGGTGTTCGCGAGCCCCGGTTCCGGCCGCACCAACCTCGACAAGGCGCTGCTGCACACCGCGCTGCGCGACGAGGGCTGCCACCGCGAGGCCGACCGGCTGCTCGGGCTGACCCTGCGGGCGATCGCCGACAGCCCGCCGGGCGCCGCCGGGGCGGGCGAGGAGGACGAGGAGATTGCCGACCTCGCGGGCGCCTTCCAACACCTCAGCCCCGCCGGACGGATCCTGGAACGCTGGGTCGAGGAGCGGCTGAACGCCTCCGACGCCACCGAGGTGGAACGCACCAGGGAACTCGTGGCGCGGCTCATCGCCCGGCGCGGCGCCGGACACGACGCCCTCGCCGAACACATCGGCCGCACTGCGCAGCCCCGGCACGTGGTGAAGCTCTGCGCGCTGCTCGCCAGGGGGGACACGGCGTCCCCCGCCAAGTGCGCCCTGGTACGGCGGTACGCGGCCGGGCACAAGAACGTGCAGGAACTGGCCGTGCTGGTGGCGTTCTGGCACAAGGAGCCGGCCCTGACGCGGACGACCCGCGATCTGCTGACGGACATCGTGGCGGGCGCCGCGGGCGCCGCGGGCGCCGCGGGCGCCGCAGGCGCCGGGGATGCCGGGGATGCCGGGGGTTCCGTGGGCGGCGGGCCGGCCGTGCCCCGCACCCTGAACGAGCTGCGGCAACTGGACGAGTGGCTGCGGGTGGAGGACGCCGACCCCCGCTGCTCCCAGATGCTGGGACACGCGGCCGCCGTCCATGTCGAGGGGCGCTCCGGCGCCGACCTGGTGACCCTGCTGGGCCGGGTCGCGCGCAGCCGCGACCGGACCCGGGCCGCCGACACCGTGGGGCGGCGGCTCGCCACGGCCGTGATGCGGCCGCACGCGGACCGCGACCGGTTCGTGGACTGTCTGCGCGCGCTGCACGAGGCCAGGTACTCCGTCGCCGTACGCGCCGCCTACCGTGAACTGTCCGACCCCTCGCACGCGTTGACGGTCGACGCCGCGCTGGTCGCCGATGTCGCGGGGCGACTGCACCGCGCCGGGCTGCACAAGGTGGCCTGGACCCTGCTCGAACGGTTGCTGGAGAACGAGCAGTTGGTGACCCCGGCCGATGTGGTCGAGGTCGTCGGCGGGGTGCTGGCGCTGCCGCTGCCGGACGCGGAACTGCTGCTGCGGGCCACCGTGGGCCGCTGGTCCGACGTCGGGCACCGCGACGACGCGGTGACCGCGCTGCGGGACGCCGGGCGGCGCGAGGCCGCGGAGTGGGTCATCAAGTCCCTGCGGTGACCGCCGCCCTCGGCTCCGGAGCCGGTTCGTGCCGGGGGGCGGGCAGGGTCGGTGGCACGGCGGCCATGTAGCGGCGGCATGCCTTGACCAGCAGGGGGAAGAGGACGGCCGCGGAGAGGGCGGAGACGGGCAGGGTCACGAGACCCACGTCCTCGAACCTCCCGTCCAGGGCGTCCCGCAGCCCGGTGCACAGCACGAGCACCGCCAGATGGGCGAGGAAGAGCAGCGCCGGCCGTACGGCGGGGTCGTCGCGGCGCGCGAAGCGGGAGACGTGGTCGCGGGCGTCGTAGCGGCGCAACAGACGCCCCACGAGGGGCAGGTCGAGCCGGGCGAGCCACGGCAGGCCGAGCAGCAGGGCCGAGCCCACCCCCACGGCGGCCATGCCCCGCCACACCTTGCCCCACCCGGCCTCGTGGATCACCACGGCGATCGCGATGAACGCGGTGAAGGAGAGCACCAGGTGCAGCACACGGCGGGCCCCCGGGAACCCCGGCGGTCTCAACGCCACCAGGACGACACCCGGCATGGCGTACACCACCAGCGCCGGCACGCTGTTGAGGGCGACCAGGTCCTCCCAGCTGCCCTCCACCAGGAGGAGCATCACCAGGCCGATGGTGAAGTTGACCAGCAGGATCATCCAGAACGCGTCGATCTCGGCACCCCGGAACCGGAACGACGCCCGGCGGGCCGTCTGCAGTCCCCGGTGGGTGAGGTGGGCGCGGCTCAGGGCGGCGACCTCGCGGGTCAGGGCGTGGGTGAAGACGATCCCGGAACCCATGGGGGACAGCACCGCGTTCAGGCGGATCAGCCAGACCAGCCAGACCCCGCCCAGGGCCGTGGCGAACTGGGCGTAGGGGGACGCCAGCATGTTCCCGGTGAGCTCGCCGCAGAGCCCGCCGAAGATCCACTGGAGAGCCGTGTACAGCACGAACGCGCCGACGAGGGTGCCGTACACCGCCCACCGCAGCCGGGCGGCCTCGCCCCGGCCGCGCCGTTTGACGTTGCCCGCGAAGTCGAGCGGGGCCTGGAAGCCGATGTACGCGTAGATGATGCTGCCGCCCAGCACCATGTACAGGAAGTCCTGCGGCTCCGGGTGCCCGGCCCTCGCCTGGAGGGCCGCCTTGGTGTCCTCCTGCCCGCTGAGGTACCAGACGTCCTTCGGCACACAGGTGTGGGCGGTGTCGAGGGCGTAGCGCCACAGGCAGACGACGATCAGCACCGGGATCAGGACCTTCACCACGGTGACGACCAGGTTCAGCCGGATCAGCCTGCGCTGCGGCAGCAGATTGACGGCCATGATCAACGCCAGGAACGCCACCGCGCACAGCAGACCGGTGCCCGACAGGTCGTAGGGCCGGGGCACGCTCTCGGTGAGCCCGCCGGCCACCGCCAGCCGGTCCCCGTTCTCCAGCAGCCACGGGTACTCGTACGCCAGCCCGCGGACCATGGCCGCCGCCTCGCTCGCCGGGTTCGCCGCGTAGACGACCCACAGGCCGGTGGCCACGACCGTGGCCACGAGCGGCCCGGCGGCCTGGAGCGGCAGGAAGATCAGCCCGCCGGTCTTGGGGACGGCGATCCCCAGTTCGACCATCACGGCGGCGATCAGCAGCATCAGCGCCCCGCCGGCCACCCACCCCCATATGGCGTCCGCGCCGAGCCCCCAGAAGGCGGGGCCCGCCGCGAGCAGCCAGCCGGACCCCACCACGCCCCCGGCCGCCAGGCCGACGAGGTCCAGGGTGGACAGGCGGCGTCGTTCGTCCGCGGCCTCCGCCGTGTTCTCACACGCGGGACCACGCTCCCCCGTACCACCCAACGCCATCCCCCTTTGACCTGAGTACCGGTACGAACTGCCCTACTCGCAGGTTACGCACGCGTGGACACGCCTGGTGAGGTGAATGACGCGATCGTCACCGGGTGGGGAGCGGATCGTCACCGGGCGGGGTCAGCGGATCGTCACCGGGCGGGGGAGCGGACCGCCGACGGTACGTCGGTAAAGGGGGTGCCGGGGCGGGCGTAGCGTAGGGGTATGTCGACGTACGGATCCTTTCCCGGTACGCGGCCGCGGCGGCTGCGCACTTCGCCCGTGATGCGCCGGATGGTCGCGGAGACGCGGCTGCATCCGGCGGACTTCATCCTTCCCGCGTTCGTGCGGGAAGGGGTCAGCGAGCCGGTGCCGATCGCCGCGATGCCGGGGGTCGTGCAGCACACGCGCGACAGCCTGAAGAAGGCCGCCGCGGAGGCCGTCGAGGCCGGGATCTCCGGGATCATGCTGTTCGGGGTGCCGGAGGACGCGAAGAAGGACGCCCTGGGCACGCCGGGGACGGACCCGGACGGAATTCTCCAGGTCGCCCTCCGCGACGTACGGGCCGAGGTCGGCGACGAGCTGCTGGTGATGTCGGACCTGTGTCTCGACGAGACCACGGACCACGGGCACTGCGGGGTGCTCGACGCGGAGGGCCGCGTCGACAACGACGCCACGCTGGAGCGGTACGCCGAGATGGCCCAGGTGCAGGCCGACGCCGGTGCGCACGTGGTCGGGCCCAGCGGCATGATGGACGGCCAGATCGGTGTCGTCCGCGACGCGCTCGACCAGATCGGGCGGGAGGACGTGGCGATCCTGGCCTACACGGCCAAGTACGCGTCCGCGTTCTACGGCCCCTTCCGCGAGGCCGTCGCCTCCTCGCTCCGGGGGGACCGCAAGACCTACCAGCAGGACCCCGCCAACGCACGGGAGTCGCTGCGGGAGTTGGCCCTCGACCTGGAGGAGGGCGCCGACATGGTGATGGTGAAGCCGGCCGGTCCCTACCTCGACATCCTGGCGAAGGTCGCGGACGCCGTGGACGTGCCGGTCGCCGCGTACCAGATCTCCGGTGAGTACTCGATGGTCGAGGCCGCCGCGGAGAAGGGCTGGATCGACCGGGACCGGGCGATCCTGGAGACGCTGACCGGCATCAAGCGGGCCGGCGCGCAGAACATCCTCACGTACTGGGCCGTCGAGGCGGCCCGGATGGTGCGCTGAGCGGCGCGATCCCCGTGCGGGAGCGGCCCCGGGCGACGCGGTGTGCGTCGGCCGGGGCCGTCCGTCGTTCGGGAGCGTCGTTCGGGAGCGTCGTCCGTCGTCTGTCGTCTGTCGTCCGTCGTCCGTCGTCTGTCGTCCGTCGTTCCGGGCCGTCGCGGTCCTGGTCCGGTCAGTACATGAGGGCGTCGTCGATCGTCGACTGCCAGTACGTCACGGCCAGGGTGCTGTCGTAGTAGACGCCCTTCGCCGGCAGGGACGGGGACGCGGTGGCGCCGCCGTTGCTGCCGGTCTCCCTGCCCTGGAAGCCGATGGCGACCTTCTTGGCGGTGGTGCCGTTCTCGCCGCTGCCGTCGGCGGCGGACAGCAGGACGCCCGCGTAGCCGGACTCGCCGGGGGCGAGGGTCACGACGGCCTGGGGCTGGGACTCCTCGACGACCCTCGGGGCCCACTGGACCTGGTCGAAGCGGACGGTCGGGTAGTAGTACAGGTCGCAGACCTTCGTGCCGGTGTTCTTGACGGTGATCAGCATGTGGTTGAGGGGGCGGGTGACGGGCTTCATCGTGACGGCCGTGTTCGAGCCGTTGCAGGTGACCCGGTTGGCCGGGGCGGACGGGGCGCCGCCCTTCTTCGACGCCTGGTTGACGGTGCCCGTGTCCGTGCCTGTGCCCGTGTCCGTGCCTGTGCCCGTGTCCGTGCCGGTGCCCGTGTCCGTAGCCGTGTTCATGCCGCTGTCCGTACCGCTGCCCGTGCCCTTGTCCGTGCCCGTGCGCGGGGAGCCGTCGGTGGTCGACACCGTGGAGTGGGCGGCGCCCTCGTCCTTCGTGCCCGTGCCGTCGCCGCACGCGGTGAGGGAGAGGGCCGCGAGGGCCGCTCCGGCCGCGACGAGCAGACGGGAGGGGCGGACGGTGCGGGCGGTGCGGTACGTACGCATGACGGAGTCCCTTTCGGACAAAGCCGGTGGAGCAGGCTGAGAACAAGTGGTCGAACCCGCGCCGCTCGACCGGACTTTCGGGAGCGGCGTGTTTGGATGACCAGAGCTTGCGGGCTGATCCGTCCCGGCCGCCACACCGGGGGGACGATCAGGGACGCTGGAATGCTCGCAATGCCTGTGACCTGGATGAACGTCCCTTCCCTGGAACGCGGAACGGGACGTCGGGGCGGTGAGGGGATGGAGAGAACGTGTCGGGGAGCGGTGCCGGGAACGGCATGGCGGCTGGTTTCGCGGAACAGCTGCGGGAGTTGAAGGAGCGCTCCGGGCTCAGCTACGGGGTGCTCGCCAAGCGGCTCCACATGAGTACGTCGACGCTGCACCGGTACTGCAACGGGGACGCCGTACCGGCGGACTACGCGCCCGTCGAGCGGCTGGCCCGTCTCTGCAGGGCGACGCCCGAGGAACTGGTCGAGCTGCACCGCAGATGGGTGCTCGCGGATGCCACGCGGGGGCGCAGGGCGGGGGACGTCCATGCCGCCGGCGGCGATGCATCCCAGGCTTCGCCGAAGGGCGCGCGGGAGCGGCAGACGCCGGCCCCGGCGGCGGAAGCCTCGGGTTCGGGCGGGCGGGAGGCGCCGGGCCCGCCGGAGGCCGTGGTCGCCGAGGAGACGGTCGCCGAGGAGACGGTCGTGGAGGAGACGGTCGTGGAGGGCGGCTCGGGTGCCCGGGAGTCCCGTGGGGCCTCACGACCGCGGCGGCGTGCCCTCGTCGCGGGGGTGGCCGCCGCCGCGCTGCTCGGTGCCGTCACGCTCGCGGTGAGTCTGCCGCCCGGCGAGTCGGGGGACGAGGGCGGACGCCGCACCGTCGGGGCCGCGTCCTCCGGGGGCGGGGCGGCCGCGGACGAGGTCTCCGCGTCGCCGTCCGACGCCTCGCCCTCGCCCTCCGGGAGCGCGGGGGACGGGAAGGGCGCGAAGGGCGGAAAGGACGCGAGGGGTGAGGGGACGGGGGCGCGGGCATCCGCCGGTGGCGCCGGGCCGACGGGCTCCGGGGCGGGCGGCGATGACTCCGCTTCCCTCGACCCGCCGCTGTCCGTGAAGGTGCAGCCGTACTCCTGGGAGAGCCCGTGCTCCCAGCGGTACCTGGTCAACCGGCCGCCCACGGAGGTCGACGAGCCGCCGCTGGAGCAGGAAGCGGCCTCCTGGGTGGCTTCGGCCGGGGCCGTCTCGTCCGGCCAACAGTTCCTGACGCTCACCCTCCAGGGCACCGGAAAGGAGACGGTCGTCGTGAACAGCATCAAGGTCCGCACGGTGGCCAAGCGCCAGCCGCTCCCCTGGAACGACTACGTCATGGGGTATCCCGGTGTCGGATGCGGGGCCGGTGTGCCGACCCGGTCCTTCACGGTCGCCCTCGACGCCGCGCGGCCCCTCGTCCGGCCCGTGGCCGGGAGCAGGGACTTCCCCTACTCCGTCAGCGAGTCCGACCCGGAGGTGTACTACATCACGGCCGACGCCTCGGCGTACGACGTCAGTTGGTACCTGGAGGTCACGTGGTCCGCCGGCGACCGCAGTGACACGCTGACGGTGGGGGACGACGGCAGGCCGTTCCGCACCAGCGGCAACAACGGTCGCCCGGCCTACGAGTTCCCGCTGAACGGGAAGAACTGGGTCAAGGAGGGGACGACGCTGGGCGGGGACGGCTGAGCCGGGACGGTCGGTCGGCGTGTGTCGGCACGATCGTGAGGGTCGTCCTTCATGGCCACCGAGGGGGAACACGGGGAGAACCGGTACGGCGCCGACCCGAAGGGGCTCGCGGTGTGACCGGGGCGCGGCCGGTCGCGTGACCGAGGCCCTGGCCCGGACGGGCGGAGGCCCGGGTGGGCGGAGGGCCGGGTGGGCGGAGGGTCGGTGGACGGCCGGATTTCGGCGACATCAACTCCCGCCTAACGATAGGTTGTTGTGCGTTCAACGACGACTCCCCAGGAGAGGCTTCATGGCCGGTGACGCGCTCAGCCAGGACCCCGCCGACTTGCGGAGGAGGATCGACACCGGCAAGGCGCATCCGGCACGTGTCTACGACGTCTTCCTCGGCGGCAAGGACAACTACCCCGTGGACCGTGAGGCGGCCGGCGCAGCACTCGCGGCCAACCCGCGCGGGTACCTCGACGTGCGGCACAACCGGGACTTCCTGCGCCGCGCCGTGACCACGCTCGCCAAGGACGAGGGCGTCCGGCAGTTCCTCGACATCGGCACCGGGCTGCCGACCGCCGAGAACGTCCACCAGATCGCCCAGGACATCACCCCCGGCACCCGGGTCGTCTACGTCGACAACGACCCGGTGGTGCTCGCCCACGCCCGGGCGCTGCTCACCAGCGGGCCGGAGGGCGCCACCGACTACGTCGACGCCGACTTCCGGGAACCGGCGCGCATTCTCGAAGAGGCCGCCAGGACACTCGACTTCGACCAACCGATCGCGCTGTGCCTGGTGGCGCTGCTGCACTTCGTCGAGGACGAGGTCGCCTACCCCGTCGTCCGCCGGCTGGTCGACGCGCTGCCCGCCGGGAGCCGGCTCGTCCTCACCCATCTCACGGAGGACCTGAACCCGTCGAAGATCCGCGCGGTGCAGGAGACGTACACCAAACGGGGGTTCACCTTCGTGCTGCGCTCCAGGGACGAGGTCGCCCGGTTCTTCGAGCAGAGCGGGCTCGTGGTGGACGAGCCGGGGGTCGTTCCCGTCCACCACTGGCGGTTCGAGGAGGGCGCGCCGCTGCCTCCGGAGGTGGAACCGCAGGCGTTCGCCGCGTTGGACGACATCGAGAAGGTCCGCTACCGGGACATCAACGATGTGACCGACGCGGACATCAACGTGTACGCGGCCACCGGCAGGAAGCGGTAGCGGCCACCGCAGGGAGGGGGTAGCCGGCCCCGCGGCAGGGGGGAGCGGCCCCCGCCCCCGCCCGGGAAGGGGGCGGCGGCCGCACCGCCTCCCCTTTCAGAGCTCCGAACAGAAGTGGAGCCCGGCTCGCGACGCCTGGCACGCACGCTCGCCGCGTTGCCGAAAGCCCCTGGTAGCCCCGCTACAAGGAGCTTCCGGCGCCTTGCGATCGCACGCACCAGACGCCGCGAGCCGATCGGACTCCACTTTTGCTCGGAGCTCTCAGCCCCCCGTCCCGAACCAGGTCTCCGCCAGGCTGTCCAAGTCCTGGCGGGGCGGCGCCGGGAGCCTGCGCAGATACCAGTTCAGGTCGCTGTAGACGTGCAGGAGGGTGTACGCCATCAGTTCCCGGGGGTCGAACGGGGGGCGGCCGTACGCCTCGTAGAAGAGTTTGAGGAGCGCCGGGTCGGCGCCGGTGAGGAACAGGCCGACGCTGACGAAGTCGTACGCGGGCGCGCCGATCATGGCGGGCTCGAAGTCGAACAGGCCGGTGAGGCGCCAGCCTTCGTGCGGGTCGACGGTGAGGTGCTCGCGCATGAGCTCCGTGTGGAGCAGCACCGGCCGGACGGGGGCGGGGAGCGGTACGGAGCGCAGGAAGTCGGGGATCTGTTCCAGCCAGAGTTCCGGCAGGCCTCCGGCGGCCTGGTGCTCGACCGCGGCCGCCCGCTGTCCGGCCACGAACCTGGACCAGTCGGGCGGTCCGGTGACGGCGGACACCGGGGCCGGGTCCAGGGAGTGCAGGGCGGCGAGACACTCGGCGGTCTCCGCGACGATCCGCTCCCGGTCGGCCCTCGGGATGCGCGGCCAGGCCTCGTTGAGGTCCTCGCCGGGCAGCCGGGACATCAGGACGAAGCGCCAGCCGTTCTTGTACTGCTCGGCGGCGTGCAACCGGGGTGTGGGTATCGGCAGTTGTCCCCACAGGTGGGACAACAGGCGTGCCTCCCGCACGGCTTCCGGCGCCTCGAAGGCCGGATAGAGCTTCAGGACGAGGGTGTCACCGACCGCGTACACCGGCAACGAACCCTCGGGGAAACGCACGATTCGCGCGCCTGCGAGACCGAGTTGAGCACAGAGATCCTGGGCGGCCGGTCGCAGCAGCGCCTCGTCACCGACGACTTCCTGCAGTTCGTCGTTTGTGTCCACGCTGGGCAGCATGCGCGCAGCCTAGGGGGTACGGGGGCGGTCCGTATCGCGGAATCGGTGGATGTAGGGGGCATATATCTCTTTAGAGTGAGGGCCGGGGCGGCGCCGAACCGCCCTGAATATGCCACTACGGGTGTGGGGTGGGTGCTGTGGACGCTGTGCGGGCCGTGAACGGCGGAGACTTTGTCAAGGTTTCGATGGTTCCGCGCGAAGTGCGAGGCCCGGTGACGGTGGCCGCCGGGGCGCCCGTACCGTCCCTCGCCGAGCGCGTCACCTCCGTCGGAGGTTCCCCCGTACGGGACATCCTCGCCGTCACCTCACGGCCCGAAGTCGTCAACTTCGCGGGCGGTCTGCCCGCGCCGGAGCTCTTCGACACCGAGGGGATGGCGGCGGCCTACCGGGACGTCCTCGCCGGATCGGCCGGGCGTGCGCTGCAGTACGCGACGACCGAGGGCGAGCCGGTGCTCCGCGAGGCGCTCGCCGCCCGGTACGGCGCCCGGGGCCTGCCGACGGACGCCGACGGACTGCTCGTCACCACCGGGTCGCAGCAGGCGCTGTCGCTGCTCGCCACCGCTCTCCTCGAACCGGGGGACGTCGTCCTGGTCGAGGACCCCTGCTACCTGGCCGCACTTCAGGCGTTCCGGCTCGCGGGGGCACGGGTGCTGGCCGTGCCCGGCGACGCGGACGGCGTCGACCCCGACGCGCTGGCGGAGCTGGTGGCGCGGACCCGGCCCAAGCTCTTCTACACCGTGCCCACCTTCCAGAACCCCACCGGGCGCACGCTGCCCGCACAGCGGCGGGCGGCCGTCGCCTCCGTCGCGGCCCGGCTCGGGCTGTGGATCGTCGAGGACGACCCGTACGGCGAACTCCGCTTCGAGGGGGAGCGCGTGCCGTGGGTCGCCTCCTTCCCCGGCGCCGAGGACCGGACGGCACTGCTGGGCTCGTTCTCCAAGGTGATGGCCCCCGGTATGCGGCTGGGCTGGCTGCGCGCGCCGGCCGCGCTGCGCCGGGCCTGCGCGGTCGCCAAGCAGGCGGCCGATCTGCACACCCCGACCGTCAACCAGCTCGCCGCGGCGCGATACCTGGCCGACCGGGACCTCGACGCGCATGTGGCCCGCGTCGCGGCCGCCTACCGCGAGCGCCGCGACGCGATGCTCGCGGGGCTGCCGGACGCCCTGCCGGAGGGCTCCGCCTGGAACCGGCCCGAGGGCGGCATGTTCCTGTGGGCCCGGCTGCCCGCGGCGTACGACACGACGGCGCTCCTTCCACGGGTGGTCGAGCACGACGTCGCGTACGTCCCGGGTGCGCCGTTCTACGCGGGCGCGGCGGACCGCTCGACGCTGCGTCTGTGCTTCGTGACGCAGGCGCCGGGGGAGATCCGGGAGGGGCTGCGGAGGCTGGGGAAGGGATTGGGGGTGGATGCCGCCCCATAGCCCGGGGGTGCGGGTCCCGTCGGCGGGTGCGGGCGGTTCGTGGTTTCCGGCGAGGTTCCCCGCGCCCCTGAAGGGACGGGCCCGCGGCCCGCCCGGGCTGCCGGCAACGGGCCCGGCGGCGCTCCGCCGTGACCCAAAGGGCAGTGCCCCAAGAGACGATTTCGGCCAACTCGCGTGCAATTTACGTTGGTTGAACAACCCCAACCGTCTCGGAAGGCCCCCCTCACCCATGCGCACCTTCGCCACCGCCACCCGCACCGGCGTCCTCGCCGCCACCGCCGGCGCCCTGCTGTTCACCGGCGTCGCCGCCCAGGGCACGGCCGTCGCCGCCCCGCAGGGCAAGGCGAGCAAGCTCACCGTCGCCAAGTACCGCGACTGGCTGAAGAACAACGACGAGGGCGCCGCCTCCCTCAAGGTGCTCAAGGCGTTCGACAAGCTGCCCAAGGCCAGGCAGCAGAAGTTCGTCGACTACCTCCAGAACCGGAAGGTCCAGGAGGCGTACAAGGTCCGGGCCGGCGGCTACATCAACCGCGGCGGCCACAACGAGCAGGCCTACAACAAGGACGTCCGCTTCGTGGCGGACGTCAAGGGCGTCCGCAAGGAGGCCCCGGGCGGGTCGCACATCACCCTGACCTTCACCGCCAGCGAGCGGATCTACGGCATCACGGTCATCACCCAGAAGACCGTCCTGTCCTACGACTACGGCACCGCCGTGAAGTCCCCGAAGTACAAGCGCTCCGTCACCAACCTCAACGGTGCCTTCGCCATCACCCCGCTGCAGAAGGACGCGCTCAGGGTCAGCGGCCGCAACATCCAGGCCACCACCACGTGGCAGGCCAAGCCGCTGTACCGCTCCGCGGGCACCACCACGCTCGCCCTGCCGCAGACCACCTCCACGGTGAACGTGAAGTTCAACGCTTGGATCGGCAAGCGCTGACGGACACCGTCACGCGGGGGCACGACGTGGGGGTGCCCCCGCGTGACGAGGTGGGGCGTTCCGCGCTCAGAGACGCCCGGGCGTCCTGATGCCGAGCAGCGCCATGCCGTGGTGGAGGGTGCGGGCCGTCAGGTCCACCAGGAACAGGCGGTTCTCCACCACCTCGGGCGCGTTGTCCGCGGAGAGCACCTGGCACTGGTCGTAGAACGTGGTCAGCAGCGTCGCCAGCTTGTAGAGGTACGCGGCCAGCTTGTGCGGCTCGTACCCCTCCGCGACCTCCGCGATCGTCTCGCCGAACTGGTCCAGGTGCAGACCCAGCGCCCGCTCCGCCGGGGCCAGTTCCAGCTCCGGGTGGGCGGCCGGACGGGTCTCGCCGGCCTTCCGGAGGATCGACTGGATACGGGCGTACGCGTACTGCAGGTACACCGACGTGTCGCCGTTCAGCGACACCATCTGGTCCAGGTCGAACTTGTAGTCCCGCACGGCGGACGTCGACAGGTCGGCGTACTTCACCGCGCCGATGCCCACGTACCGGCCGTTCTCGACGATCTCCTGCTCGGACAGGCCCACCTTCTCGGCCTTCTCCCGGACCACCGCCGTCGCCCGCTGCACCGCCTCGTCGAGCAGGTCCTCCAGCCGGACCGTCTCGCCCGCACGGGTCTTGAACGGCTTGCCGTCCTTGCCGAGGACCGTGCCGAACGCCAGCTGGTGCGCCTTCACCTCGTCGTTCAGCCAGCCCGCCCGGCGGGCCGTCTCGAAGACCATCTTGAAGTGCAGCGACTGCCGGGCGTCCACGACGTACAGCAGCGTGTTCGCCTTCTGCTGGAAGACCCGGTCGCGGATCGCGGACAGGTCGGTCGCCGCGTAGCCGTAGCCGCCGTCCGACTTCTGCACGATCAGCGGCACCGGGTTGCCGTCCGGGCCCTTGATGTCGTCGAAGAAGACACAGAGCGCGCCCTCGGAGCGGACCGCGACACCCGACTCCTCCAGCAGCCGGCACGTCTCGTCCAGCATGTCGTTGTAACCCGACTCGCCGACGATGTCCGGGTCCCGGATCTCCATGTCCAGCTTCTCGAAGACCGAGTAGAAGTAGATCTTCGACTCGTCCACGAACCGCTGCCACAGCGCGAGCGTCTCCGGCTCGCCCGCCTGGAGGTCGACCACCCGGCGCCGGGCCCGCGTCTTGAACTCCTCGTCCGAGTCGAACAGCGCCCGCGACGCCTTGTAGAGGCGGTTCAGGTTCGACATGGCCTCCTCGCCGGAGACCGCCGTGTCCGCGCCGTCCGCCCTGTGGTCCAGCTCGTGCGGGTGCTCCAGCAGATACTGGATCAGCATGCCGAACTGGGTGCCCCAGTCGCCGATGTGGTGCCTGCGGACCACGTTCTCGCCGGTGAACTCCAGGATCTGGACGACCGCGTCACCGATCACCGCGGAGCGGAGGTGCCCGACGTGCATCTCCTTCGCCACGTTCGGCTGGGCGTAGTCGATGACCGTCGTACCCGGGTGCTCCGCCAGGGGGACGCCGAGGCGGGCCTCGTCCGCGTAGCGCTCCGCGAGGTTACGGATGATCGCCGCGTCGGTGAGGGTGATGTTGAGGAAGCCGGGGCCCGAGACCTCGATCTCCTTGATCAGATCGCTGGTCACCCCCGACTCGACCTTCGCGACGACCTGCGTCGCCAGCTCCCGCGGGTTCGCCTTCGCCTTCTTCGCCAGGGCGAGGATGCCGTTGGCCTGGAAGTCCGCCCGGTCGCTGCGTCGCAGCAGCGGGTCCGCGGGGGCCTCCGGCAGGGTGGCCGAGAGGGCGGTCGCGAGGCGCTGGTGGACGGAGGCGGTGAGGGACGTGACCGGGGCCATGAGAGGGGAGCCGTTCTCCTCGGGGTACGGATGGATGTCGTTCAGTATCCCACGGGGGTAAAGGGGTTTTTCTGGCGAGCGGAGGTCGCCTCATGGCTCAGGGGCCGCTGTTGTCGGGCGACTGCGAGTGGGTGGGGGCTTGTCGCGTGGCTCCCCGCGCCCCTGAAAGACGACCGGGGCCGCGTCCGGTGCTTTTCAACGGGCGCCCATCCGATCGCAACGGCGACACCCTCTGAAGGCCGGGCCGCAGGCCCATGCCTTCAGGGGCGCGGGGAACTGCGCGAGAAACCACACACCACCCGTAGCCGCCAACGAACGCGTACCCCCGAGCTCCGAGGCACCCGGCCCCCTCCGAAACGCGGTTTCGTGGTTATGGCCAGAGCTGGGAGAATGGGCCCCGTCGGCCGGGGACCGTACCGGTCTGCCCCGGAGAACACTCAGAAAAAGAGGACGTGCCGATCGTGGCTCAGAGCACCGAGACCACCGACTGGGTCTCCCGTTTCGCGGATGAGGTCATCGAGGAGTCGGAGCGTCGGGCCCCGGGCAAACCGGTCGTCGTCGCGTCCGGGCTCTCCCCGTCCGGCCCCATCCACCTGGGCAACCTCCGCGAGGTGATGACGCCGCACCTCGTCGCCGACGAGATCCGCCGGCGCGGCCACCAGGTCCGCCATCTGATCTCCTGGGACGACTACGACCGCTACCGCAAGGTCCCCAACGGCGTCGACGGTGTCGACGGCACCTGGGCCGAGCACATCGGCAAGCCCCTCACCTCCGTCCCGGCCCCCAAGGGCTCCGCCCACCCCAACTGGGCCGAGCACTTCAAGGCCGCGATGGTCGACGCGCTCGCCGAGATGGGCGTCGAGTTCGACGGGATCAGCCAGACCGAGCAGTACACCTCGGGCGCGTACCGCGAGCAGATCCTGCACGCCATGAAGCACCGCGGCGACATCGACGCGATCCTCGCCCAGTACCGCACCAAGAAGGACCCGGCCAAGAAGCCGCAGTCGCAGAAGCCCGTCGACGAGGCCGAGCTGGAGGCGGCGGAGGGCTCCGGCGCCGCCGCCGAGGACGACGGCAGCTCCGGCTCCGCCGGGTACTTCCCGTACAAGCCCTTCTGCGGGCAGTGCGAGAAGGACCTCACCACCGTCACCGCCTACGACGACGACACCACCGAGCTGTCCTACACCTGCACCGCCTGCGGCTTCGCCGAGACCGTCGCGCTGAACGAGTTCAACCGCGGCAAGCTCGTCTGGAAGGTCGACTGGCCGATGCGCTGGGCGTACGAGGGCGTCGTCTTCGAGCCCAGCGGTGTCGACCACTCCTCCCCCGGGTCGAGCTTCCAGGTCGGCGGTCAGATCGTCGGGATCTTCGGCGGCAAGCAGCCCATCGGACCCATGTACGCCTTCGTCGGCATCAGCGGCATGGCCAAGATGTCGTCGTCCAAGGGCGGTGTGCCCACCCCCGCCGACGCGCTGAAGATCATGGAGCCGCAGCTCCTGCGCTGGCTCTACGCCCGCCGTCGCCCCAACCAGTCCTTCAAGATCGCCTTCGACCAGGAGATCCAGCGCCTGTACGACGAGTGGGACAAGCTCGACGCCAAGGTCGCCGACGGCTCCGCGCTGCCGGCCGACGTGGCCGCCCACTCCCGTGCCGTGCGCACCGCCGCCGGCGAGCTGCCCCGCACGCCCCGCCCGATGCCGTACCGGACCCTCGCGTCCGTCGCCGACATCACCGCGGGCGCCGAGGACCAGACCCTGCGCATCCTCAGCGAGCTCGACCCCACCGACCCGCTGTCCTCCCTCGACGCCGTACGGCCCCGCCTCGACAAGGCCGAGGCCTGGATCAACACGCACGTCCCCGCCGACCAGCGGACCATCGTGCGCGACGAACCCGACGCCGAGCTGCTGAAGTCCCTCGACGAGCAGGCCCAGGGCTCCCTCAGGCTGCTGCTCGACGGACTCGCCGACCACTGGTCCCTCGACGGGCTCACGCACCTCGTCTACGGCGTGCCCAAGGTTCAGGCCGGGTTCTCCGCGGACGCCACGCCCAAGGAACTGCCGCCGGAGATCAAGACCGCCCAGCGGTCGTTCTTCGCGCTGCTCTACCACCTGCTCGTCGGCCGTGACACCGGCCCGCGCCTGCCCACGCTGCTCCTCGCGGTCGGCCAGGACCGGGTACGGGCCCTGCTCGGCGAGTAGGACCCGCACAGACGACGAGGGGGCGCCCGGTGATCACCACCGGGCGCCCCCTCCTCGCGTTGCACGCCGCTCACGCGATGTGGTCGTCCTCCAGCTCCGCGGTGTGGCGGTTCTGGAAGCGCAGCACCATGCGCTTGGCCTCGGCGTCCAGGACACTGACACCGAAGGTCATCTGGATGTTGTCGCTGAACTCACGGGGCGTCGGGTAGCCGCTGCCAGGGCTTATCGACTGCTTGAAGACCTGGTAGTAGGCCTCTTCGTCCGGCTCCGGAGTACCGCCGCCCTCACCCAGTTCACGGGTGCGGCCCGGGGCCACCGGGATCGGGAAGCTGCCCGTCTCCTCCGGCGAGGGCTCCTCCTCCGGCGCCTCCGGCTCCTCGAACCGCTGCCGGAACCGCTCGGGCGGGTACTGCTCCGCCTGGTACTGCTCCGCCTGGTACTGCTCCGCCTGGTACTGCTCCGGGTCCTGCTCCTCGTACCACCGCTCGTACTCCTCCTCCGGGTCGTACGAAGGGTCGTAGCCGCCCTGGTACGGGACCTCCTGGGGATGGCGGGCGTGGAGCCACGGGCTTTCCTCGGCCGGCGGTTCCTGCTCGGCGTACCCCTGCTGCCGGTACTCGGGGTACTCCGGCTGCTGGGCGGGGACGCTCTCCAGCTGGGGGCGCTGCTCGCCGGCCGGCGCGGCCACGCCCGCCCGAGCCGCCCCGGCGGGACGGCTCCCCGCGGTCACGTCGACGTCGGCCTGCGGCGCCGGCGGCAGCAGCGCCGGTTCGATGCCCGCCGCCGCCAGGCCCGCCGGGGCCGTGTCCGCCAGGGGCACGCCGTAGCGGGCCAGCCGCAACGGCATCAGGGACTCCACCGGGGCCTTGCGGCGCCAGGCCCGGCCGAAGCGGGAGCGCAGGCGGGCCTGGTAGACGAGACGTTCCTGCTCCAGCTTGATCACCTGGTCGTAGGAGCGCAGCTCCCAGAGCTTCATCCGGCGCCAGAGAAGGAACGTGGGCACGGGGGAGAGCAGCCAGCGCGTCAGGCGTACGCCCTCCATGTGCTTGTCCGCGGTGATGTCGGCGATCCGGCCGATCGCGTGCCGCGCCGCCTCGACCGACACCACGAACAGCACCGGGATCACCGCGTGCATGCCCACACCCAGCGGGTCCGGCCAGGCCGCCGCGCCGTTGAACGCGATCGTCGCCGCCGTCAGCAGCCACGCCGTCTGACGCAGCAGGGGGAAGGGGATGCGGATCCAGGTCAGCAGCAGATCCAGGGCCAGCAGGACACAGATACCCGCGTCGATACCGATCGGGAAGACATAGGAGAAGTTCCCGAAGCCCTTCTTGACGGCCAGTTCCCGCACCGCCGCGTAGGAACCCGCGAAGCCGATCCCGGCGATGATGACGGCGCCGAACACGACCACGCCGATGAGAACGCGGTGCATTCGAGTCAGCTGCATTGGCGCGGCCACCCGTACTCCCCTCCCCTTGCGTGTTGTTGCGCGCAACAGGGTGGCACATGTGTACGGCGAACGGGTTGCCGGTACGTACCGGGCCCGGCCCACGAGAGGACCGGGCCCCGGCGAAACCCCTGGTGAGGCGGGTCGCCAACCGCCGCGCATTACGAGTTGGGCACTACGCGACCCCGGCCCGACCGGCACCGCGCCGACGCGGCGCCCTGCCCGGTGCCGACCGGTCCCGCGCGTCCGCTACCGCGAGGTCTTACGGGTCGACGACGAGCCGCTCGTCGAGTCCTTGGAGCCGGAATCCGAGCCGGAGCCGAGGTCCGAGCCGGAACCGGAGCCCGCCGCCTTCGTGGCCCCCTTGGACGGCGTCTTCGACGGCGCCTTGGACGGCGTCTTCGACGCGCTCGCCGACGGGGACGACTTGCCGCCGTCGCCGTCGTTCGCGTCCCCGACCGCCTCCACGGCCTCCTTCGCAGCCGACTTCGCCGACTTCAGCAGCGCCGCCGGGTCCGGGGTCTTGTCACCGGCCAGACCGGCGCCGTTGTAGTCGAGGGTGACGACCACGTTCTCCGTGCGCACCACGATCGTCTGCTGCTTGAAGGTGTCGCCGTCCTTCTTCAGGTCGTAACGCACCGCCGTCGCCTCGTCGCCCAGGCCCGTCACCGGCTCCGTCTTGACCTTCTTCGCCCCGTCCACGGCCTTCGCCGCGGCCACCTTCGACTCGAACGCCTCGTGCGCGCGGTCCTCGCCCGGACCGTTCGCGGCGTCCGACGCCAGCAGATGCAGCGACACGCTCAGCCAGCGGTACTGCGAACCGTCCACACCGTTGTTGTCGAGACTGGTCCAACGGCAGTCGCCGGTCACGTTCTTCTCGGCGGTGTTGATCGCCTTCCCCGACTTCGTGCCCTGCGGGACCAGCGACTTCAGCGTCTTCGACGCGAACACCTCGCACGCGTCCGGCAGCACCGCGTACGCCGCCTCGACCACCTCCGGCGTCGGCGACGTGGTCGCCGCCGAGGTCGCCCCCGCCGACGCCTTGTCCTCCGACGCGCCGTCGGAGCCGGAGTCCGACGAACAGCCGACCGCCAACAGCATCACCGGGACGACAGCGGCGCCGACGAGCACCCGTGCCCGCCCCGGACGCCCGGCACGAGCGGCGCCCGTGCACCCCGCGGTACGCGACTGCTGCTGACGATGACCTGACTCTGCGGCTCGTTGCATGGTTCCTTCACTCATGACGTTCATCACGCTCGTGGTTCCTGCGGTCGGATCGGGTCCGAGGGGCCACGGTACGCGGTGAGGAAGAAACGCGGTCCTGAATCAGGGGGTTCGCCCGGCCGCCCCGACCACCCCCGGCAACCGCTCACTCGTCGAACGACTCCGCCAGCGACTCGGCCAGATTCCGGGCCCTGTCCTGCATTTCCTCACTGTCCGGCACGTCCGTCGTCGTCGCCGGCTGCTCCTCGTACTCGACCGTCACGATCACATTCGACGTGCGGAACACCACAGTCACCGTGCGCTGCCGACTCGTTCCGAGGGTGTCGTCCAGGAACGCCTCGTCCCCGAGACCGTCGAGCGTACGGGGCTGAAGGGAGGCCGGAGTCGCGGACGCCGTAGCGGAACCGGACGGATCGGAAGAACCGGAAGAGCCGGAGGAATCGGAAGAACCTGATGAGCCGGACGGCTTGGGCGACTTGGGCGAATCGGAGGGGGAACCGCTCTGCGACGGAGACGCCGTGGAGCCGCCGTCCTCGCCCTCCCCCTCGTCCTCTCCCTCGGTCGCGCTCGGCGACGGCTCCGGGAGGTCCGCCGCCTCCACCTTCCCGCCGTACACCTCCTGCGCCTTGCTGTCGTCGCTGACCGCGCCCTTCCACGACACCACGCGCTCGAATTCGACGAACAGATAGTCGGTGGCGGTCGGCGACTCCACCTTCCAGTGGCAGCCGGCCTTCCGGTCCGTGTCGTAGGTCAGCGTCGCCTCGCCCTCGTACGCCTCCTCGCGCTGCTCCGCGTCCGGGAGTTGCCTCAGGCCGGGGAGGAGGGTGTCGAGGGTTTCGGCGTCTATGGAACCGCAGGCTTCGGGGAGTGTGTCGTAGCGGCCGGGCTGCGCGGTCGAGGCGGACGCGGTGACCTCGCCGGGGCGCGGGTCGTCGCTGTCGTCGCCGTCGCCCGAACCCGTGCACGCGGTCAGCAGTGCCGCGAGGAGCACGGCGACGCCGGGTACGTACGCCTTCCGCTGCACCGTGGGGCTCCTCTCGACGGGGTCCCTGGGGGACGCCTGCGCAGTCCTGTGCCGTGGCCTGTGCTTATTTCGCTTGCCGACCGGGGGTGACCCCCGGGCACCATGTGTATCGCACGCACGGCCGTGGACGCCGGTCCGGAATCCCTTTCGTTGACCTTGGCGCCGGTTTTGCGTTATGAGGCTTTTTATGGAATTGCGGGGGAATGAGGGCGAGATGTCGTATGTAGAGATACCGGGCGCGAAGGTGCCGATCCGTATGTGGACCGACCCGGCGTCGGTGGAGGACGTCGCCCTCCAGCAGCTTCGCAATGTCGCGACCCTTCCCTGGATCAAGGGGCTGGCCGTCATGCCGGACGTCCACTACGGGAAGGGCGCGACGGTCGGGTCGGTCATCGCGATGCAGGGCGCGGTGTGCCCCGCGGCGGTGGGCGTGGACATCGGCTGCGGCATGTCCGCGGTGAAGACGTCCCTGACGGCCAACGACCTGCCGGGCGATCTCTCCCGACTGCGGTCGAGGATCGAGCAGGCGATCCCGGTGGGGCGGGGGATGCATGACGAGCCCGTCGACCCGGGGCGGCTGTACGGCTTCGCCTCGGCAGGGTGGGACGGATTTTGGGGGCGCTTTGACGGTGTGGCGGAAGCGGTCAAATTCCGTCACGAACGGGCACAAAAGCAGATAGGTACGCTAGGCAGCGGAAACCACTTTGTCGAAGTTTGCACTGATTCGATCGGTTCTGTTTGGCTCATGCTGCACTCCGGCTCCCGCAACATCGGCAAGGAGCTTGCGGAGCATCACATCGGTGTGGCCCAGAAGCTTCCGCACAACCAGGGCCTGATCGACCGCGACCTCGCCGTCTTCGTCGCGGACACCCCGCAGATGGCGGCGTATCGCAACGACCTGTTCTGGGCGCAGGAGTATGCGAAGTACAACCGCTCGATCATGATGGCGCTCCTCAAGGACGTCATCCGCAAGGAGTTCAGGAAGGCGAAGCCGGCCTTCGAGCCCGAGATCAGCGCGCACCACAACTATGTGGCCGAGGAGCGCTACGACGGCATGGACCTCCTCGTGACCCGCAAGGGCGCGATCCGCGCGGGTTCCGGCGACTACGGGATCATTCCCGGTTCGATGGGCACCGGTTCGTACATCGTGAAGGGCCTCGGAAACGAGAAGGCCTTCAACTCCGCGTCGCACGGCGCGGGCCGGCGGATGAGCCGCAACGCGGCCAAGCGCCGCTTCTCGACGAAGGACCTGGAGGAGCAGACACGGGGCGTGGAGTGCCGTAAGGACTCCGGCGTCGTCGACGAGATCCCGGGTGCCTACAAGCCGATCGAGCAGGTCATCGACCAGCAGCGGGACCTGGTCGAGGTCGTGGCGAAGCTGAAGCAGGTCGTCTGCGTCAAGGGATGAACAGCGCCAGCGGCCCGAGCCCTTGCCGGCTCGGGCCACTGCGGTTCCACTGAGCGCTGGTCGGCATCGGGACCTGACGCCGCTGGCGGGCCTGGGCGCTACTGCGTCAGTTCCTCCGGCAGCAGGCCCAGTTGGGCGAGGAAGTCCAGCTGGTCGAAGTACAGCCGGTAGCTGGTGATCTGGCCGTTCTCCACCGTGGCGAAGTCCACGCCGCGGATGCTGACGTCCTTCTGGGTCGGGGGGAGGGACGTGCCGTCGGGGAATGCCAGGGGGCCGGTGTTCCTGCCGCTGTAGATGCCCTCGTCGATCGCGGTGTCGCCGACCTCGAAGGCGCTGAGCGACTCGAACCTGGCCTCGGGTACGGCGTCGGTCATCTGGCGCCAGTACTCGGCGATGTTCTCCCGGCCGTGAATCTCTCCGCCGTCGGGTGTGTGGGCCACGGCGTCCTCCGCGAAGAGGTTGCCGATGGTCTTCGGGTCCTGGTGTGTGGTGAGGGCCTCGGTGAGCTGGTCCATGACCTCGCGCGCCTGTCCCATGATCCACCTCCTCAACAGGGGATCACCCGTCTGGTTCATCTCATTGTCCCACCGCATGCCTATCCTGGCCGGGCAACACAGTCCTCGCGCACCAGGAGCAGCTCATGGCCACAGCCGCACCCTCCGCCGCCTCCCGTATCGCCGTCGTCACGGGTGCGAGCAGCGGGATCGGCGCCGCGACGGCGCGGCAGCTGGCCGCTGCGGGGTACCGCGTCGTGCTGACGGCGCGCCGCAAGGACCGGATCGAGGCGCTGGCGGAGGAGATCAACGCGGCGGGCGGCCAGGCCACGTCGTACGCGCTGGACGTGACCGACCGGGCGGCGGTGGACGAGTTCGCCACGGCCTTCCGGACGATCGGTGTGCTGGTGAACAACGCGGGCGGCGCGCTCGGCGCCGATCCGGTGGCCACCGGCGCCCCCGACGACTGGCGGCGGATGTACGAGACGAACGTCATCGGCACGCTGAACGTCACCCAGGCCCTGCTGCCCGCGCTGACCGCGAGCGGTGACGGCACGGTGGTCGTGGTGTCGTCGACGGCGGGTCACGGGACGTACGAGGGCGGCGCGGGCTATGTCGCCGCCAAGCACGGGGCGCATGTCCTCGCGGAGACGCTGCGGCTGGAGATCGTCGGGACTCCGGTGCGGGTCATCGAGATCGCGCCGGGCATGGTGAAGACCGAGGAGTTCGCCCTGACCCGTTTCGGCGGTGACGCGGCGAAGGCGGAGCGTGTGTACGAGGGGGTCGCGGAGCCCCTGACCGCCGACGACGTGGCCGAGACGATCACCTGGGCGGTCACCCGGCCCAGCCATGTCAACGTCGACCTGTTGATTGTGCGTCCTCGTGCCCAGGCCTCCAACACCAAGGTCCATCGGGAGCTGTGATGCCGTCCGGGGAGCGGGACCTCGACTCCGAGCGGCGCAGGCTCGCCGAGGAGAAGAAGAACGAGCGGTATGTGTGGTGGTACCTGGCGTACTTCCTCTTCGGTATCCACCTGGTGGCGTTCGTGATGATCTACGCGGTGATGCACGCCGAGTGATCAGACGGGGGCGGACGGTGCCAGGGCCTGGGCGTACGCCGTCGGCGGGACGCCTACCGTCGTCGTGAAGTCGCGGACGAGGTGGGCCTGGTCGGCGTAGCCGAGGTCGGCGGCGAGCGCGGCCCAGTCGACCGCGCGTTCGGTCTCGGCGTGTTCCAGGGCCTCGTGGATGCGGTAGCGCAGGATGACCCACTTGGGGCCGACCCCGACGTACGCGGCGAACAGGCGTTGCAGGAGCCGTACGGAGAGGCCCTCGGCGCGGGCGAAGTCGGTGACGCGGCGGATGGCGCGGTCGGTGCGGATGCGGTCGACGAGGGTCATGGCGAGGTCGGCCTGGGGGTCGGGGCGGGGGCCGAGGCCCAGGAGGAACGCGTCCAGCGCGGCGACGCGGGCGTCCTCGTCGTCGGGGGCGAGGATGTCGCCGGGGTCGGTGTCCGGGAACACCTCGGGGTGCCGTACGCGTCGGCCGGTCCAGTGGGACGCGGGGGTGCGGGGGGTGAAGGGGCGGAAGCCGCCCGGGCGGAACTGGATGCCGCAGACCCGGCCCCTGCCCTCCAGCTTCCGGGCGAAGAGGCCGAGCCCGATGCCGGAGACCTCGGCGAAGGGGGCCTGTCCCGCGTACCGCTGGAAGACGATGTTGACCGAGGGGTGCGGGACGACCCGGGAGACGTGGGGCTCGGGCAGGTCCCAGTCGATCAGCCAGTAGTGCTCCAGATAGGGGCGGAGCGGTCCGGCGGGTTCGCGGCGGCGGAAGCGGACGCGTGCGAAGAGTTCCGCGGCGTCCACGATGCCTCGGGTGTCACGGCGTGGGGCGGCCATGGGAGGAGGGTAGGGACGGGGACTGACATTCAGCGGTGGTGCGGGGAGGCCGGTGCCGGGTGTCGGCGGAATAGTGGAGGTGGGGCACCCGTTCGAGGGTATGGTTGAATCGTAAACAACCTGAGAGGGTGGCAACGATGATGCAGTTCGGGATC
Source organism: Streptomyces sp. NPDC042364 (assembly GCF_056437585.1). NCBI lineage: Bacteria > Bacillati > Actinomycetota > Actinomycetes > Kitasatosporales > Streptomycetaceae > Streptomyces > Streptomyces sp. NPDC042364. The sequence goes on from NZ_JBWKAJ010000013.1 coordinate 54,103, forward strand.
TTCAGCGTCGGTGACGTGACGCCGGACCCCACGACGGGCCGCACGCCGACCGAGCGTGAGCGCATCAAGGCGATGGTCGAGATCGCGCTGAAGGCGGAGGAGGTCGGACTCGACGTCTTCGCCACCGGAGAGCACCACAACCCGCCGTTCGTGCCGTCGTCGCCCACGACCATGCTGGGCTGGATCGCCGCCCGCACCGAGCGGCTGATCCTCTCCACCGCGACCACCCTCATCACCACCAACGACCCGGTGAAGATCGCCGAGGACTTCGCGATGCTCCAGCACCTGGCCGACGGCCGGGTGGACCTGATGCTGGGGCGCGGCAACACCGCGCCGGTCTACCCCTGGTTCGGGCAGGACATCCGGCAGGGCATCGACATCGCCATCGAGAACTACGCGCTGCTGCACCGTCTGTGGCGCGAGGACGTCGTGAACTGGGCGGGCAGGTTCCGTACGCCGCTGCAGAGCTTCACCTCCACGCCGCGGCCGCTGGACGGGGTGCCGCCGTTCGTCTGGCACGGGTCGATCCGCTCGCCCGAGATCGCCGAGCAGGCCGCCTTCTACGGTGACGGCTTCTTCCACAACAACATCTTCTGGCCGGCCGACCACACCCGGCGGATGGTGGAGCTGTACCGCGAGCGGTACGCCCACCACGGGCACGGCACCCCCGAGCAGGCGATCGTGGGGCTCGGCGGGCATGTGTTCATGCGGAAGAACTCCCAGGACGCGATACGGGAGTTCCGGCCGTACTTCGACGTGGCGCCGGTGTACGGCAACGGGCCGTCCCTGGAGGACTTCGCCGAGCAGACGCCGCTGACCGTGGGATCGCCCCAGCAGGTGATCGAGAAGACGTTGTCCTTCCGGGAGTACGCGGGGGACTACCAGCGGCAGTTGTTCCTCGTCGACCACGCCGGTCTGCCGCTGAAGACGGTGCTGGAGCAGATCGACATGCTGGGGGAGGAGGTCGTGCCGGTGCTGCGGGAGGAGTTCGCGAAGCGCCGTCCGGCCGGGGTACCGGATGCGCCGACCCATGGGTCGGCGGCTGCCGCGGGGGCGAAGGGCTGAGTCCCGCCGTCGGGGGTGCGGTCTCTTCAGGCCGCGCGTTGTCCGTGGCCGGTCGCGCCCGCGCGGCGGAGCCGCACCTGTGACAGTCCCGCGGCCCCCGAGGCCGACAGCGTCGCCCTCCTCCACGCCGCGGCCCGGCGGCGCAGCCAGCTCCTCGCCCTGGTCGTCTCCCTCTCCCAGGTGCGCCGGAGCCTGGTCGCGCGGAGCTCCTCGAAGAGGGCCTCGTACCTGGCGACGATGGGGGCGGGGTCGTAGCGGTGGGCGGACTTCAGGGCCGCCCGGCCCATGTCGCGGCGCAGGGCGTCGTCGCCGATGAGGTCGAGGACGGCGTCGGCGAGGGCGTGGGGGTCGTCGACGGGGACGAGGCGGCCGTCGACTCCGTCGGTGATGATCTCGGCGGGGCCCAGCGGGCAGTCGGTGCTCACCACGGGGACGCCGCAGCGCATGGCCTCGACGATGGTCATGCCGAAGGACTCGGCGTCGGAGGCGCTGACCACGAGGGAGGCGCGGGCGAACTCGGCCTCCACGGGAGTGCGCGCGCCCATCAGATGGGCGCGGCCGGTGAGGCCGAGGTCCTCGATCAGCGCCTCCAGGCGGTCCTTCTGCTTCCCGCCGCCGTAGATGCGCAGCTCCCACTCGGGTTCCTTCGGGGCGACCTTGGCGAACGCCTCCAGGAGGAGGTCGAAGCGCTTGCCGCGCGCGAGGCGCCCGGCGGCGGCGATGACGGGGGCCGTGCCGTCCGACGGGGTGACGCCGGTGGCGGGGACGATGTTGGGTACGGGCGTGACCCGTACGCCCGGCAGCCTCATCCGCGTGCGGTACACCTCGGCGTCGGCGGCCGTGGTCGTCACGACCGCGTCCAGGGTGCGGTAGTGGCGGGCGAGGACCGTGCGCAGCTGCCTGGAGTGGGCGTCGTGGCGCAGGTGCTCCTGGCCGATGCGCAGCGCGCGGCGCGGGGCGAAGCGGGAGACGTACACGTTGAGGCCGGGGCGGGTGCCGATGACGACGTCGGCGTCGCAGCCGGCCAGATAGCCGCGCACGCGCCGGTCGGTGAGGCGGCTGTACTGGTGGTGGCGCTTCTCGGCGGCCGGGAAGTCGACGGCCGGCCGCATCACGGCCGGGTCGCGCAGGTCCGGGCTGTTCGGGCGGATGTCCACCAGCGGGACGAGGGTGATCCGGGGGTCGACCGTGAAGCGGGGTTCGTCCCGGTGGCGGGACATCGAGGCGATCTCCACGTCGTGGTGGTCCGCGAGCGCCGACGCCAGGTTCAGGGTCGTACGGACGGTGCCGCCGATGGCGTACGCGTTGTGCAGCAGGAAGACGATCTTCATCCGGCGGCTCATGCACTACCTTCCCGACGGTATTGGTGATGTATCGGAGAATTGGGGCGGGTTCGGACCCTTTTTACTTCATGCGCCCTCTCCGCCCGGGTTCCCTTGCGGGCCCGTGTCACACGAACACGGTGCTTCGGCGGGGTGAGACGGCCGCACGGCCGGGGTGAGAGGCCGGTAAGAAGGGGCGATCGGGCGCACTCGGCGAGGTGGTGCGCGGCCGTGGCCTTGGCAGACTGGTGAGGTGCCCCAGAACGTGCTGCTCGCCGAGGACGACCGCGCCATCCGCCATGCCCTGGAGCGGGCGCTGACGCTGGAGGGCTACGAGGTGACGGCGGTGGCCGACGGCGTCGAGGCACTCGCGCAGGCGCACCGCAGGCAGCCCGACGTGCTCGTCCTCGATGTGATGATGCCCGGCATAGACGGTCTCCAGGTGTGCCGGGTGCTGCGCGCCGAGGGCGACCGGACCCCGATCCTGATGCTGACCGCGCTGGTGGAGACCGCCGACCGGATCGCCGGGCTCGACGCCGGCGCGGACGACTACGTCGTCAAGCCGTTCGACGTGGAGGAGGTCTTCGCCCGGCTGCGCGCGCTGCTGCGCCGGACCGGCAACTCCGGGGACCTCGCCGGGAAGCCGGCCCAGGAGCCGCCCGCCGCGGTGGCACCGGGGGCCGCGGGAACGGGGCAGGAGACCGGACTGGTCTCGGCCGCCGGGGTGCGGATGGACGTACAGGCGCGGCGGGCCTGGCGGGGTGCGCGGGAGCTGGAGCTGACGCGGACCGAGTTCGACCTGCTCGAACTGCTGGTGCGCAACGCCGGGATCGTCCTCGACCACGCCACCATCTACGACCGCATCTGGGGCTATGACTTCGGGCCCGGCTCCAAGAACCTCGCCGTCTACGTCGGCTATCTGCGGCGCAAGCTCGACGAGCCCGGGGCGCCCGCGCTGATCCACACCGTGCGGGGTGTGGGGTACGCGCTGCGGGAAGACTGAGGCGGCGGGCGGTGGCGCCGCGTGTCGTCCGGCTGCCGGCCCGGGTGCCGGCCCGGCTGCGTCCGGTGCCGTCGCTGCGGGCGACGTTCACCGTGTCGTTCGTGGCGGTGGCGTGTGTCGTCACCGTGCTCGTCGGGATCCTCAGCTACAGCGCGGCGGCGCGGCTGGTGCGGGTGGACCAGCAGACCGTGTTCGCCGAGGTGGTCCGCGATCTGCGGGAGCTGGTCGAGCAGGACCTGCTGGGGCCCGAGGACTTCGCTCCCTCGGACAGCGGCGGCCCCCGTGACGACCTGATCCGCTCCGGTCGTACGGACGTCCAGGTCCTCGGCCCCGAGGGCCAGATCCTCGACAAGGGCGACCCCGGGCTGCCCGTGCGGCCCGCCGACCGTCGTGTCGCGGGGGCGAGGTTCGCCGGGACGATGGTCGAGCACGGCGGGGTCGAGGTGGGCGGCGGCCGGTACCGGGTGACGACCGTCGCGCTCGGTGGCGGGCGGGGGGCCGTGCAGGTGGCCCAGGAGTTCAGCGACACGGAGGACCTGCTGCGGGAGTTGCAGCAGCGGACCCTGCTGTTCGTGTCGGGTGTCGTCGTCTCGGCGGGGTTGTTCGGATGGTGGCTGGCGCGGCGGCAGACCCGGCGGCTGGTGCAGCTGGCCGGGGCGGCGGAGGACGTGGCCCGGACGGGGCACCTGGGGATCCAGGTGCCGGTCGCGGGCCGGGACGAGGTGGGGCGCCTCGGTCGTTCCTTCGACCGGATGCTGGTGCGGCTGGCCCAGTCGGAGGAGGACCAGCGGCGGCTGGTGCAGGACGCCGGCCACGAGCTGCGGACCCCGCTGACGTCCCTGCGGACGAACATCTCGCTGCTGCGCCGCATCGACGAACTGCCCGCCCGGATGCGGGAGGAACTGGTCGACGACCTCGCCCAGGAGGCCCGCGAACTGACCGACCTCGTCAATGAGCTGGTGGACCTCGCGGCCGGGCAGTCGAGCACCGAGCCCGTGCAGCGGGTGCAGCTGGCCGACATCGCCGAGGACGTCGCGGCCACCGCGCGGCGGCGGACCGGGCGGGAGGTCGCCGTACGGGTGGAGGGGGACACGACCGTCGAGGGGCGGGCGGGCGCGCTGCAGCGGGCCGTGTCCAACCTGGTGGAGAACGCGGCCAAGTTCGACCGCGCCGGGACGGGGGCGATCGAGGTCGTGGTCGCGCGGGGGCCGGCGCGGGGCGGCGGTGACCTCGACGACGGGGGGCAGGGCGACGCGCCCGAGGTGGTCCGGGTGGAGGTCCTCGACCGGGGGCCCGGCGTCGCCGACTGCGACCTCGAACGCATCTTTGACCGCTTCTACCGTGCCGCCGACGCCCGCAGCCTCCCCGGCTCCGGCCTCGGCCTGTCCATCGTCCGCGCGGTGGCCTCCGCCCACGGCGGCAGGCCGTTCGCCTTCCGGCGGGAGGGCGGGGGGCTCGCGATCGGCTTCACGGTACGGGGAATCGCGACCTGACGTACCGCCGTTCCCCGGCCTCGGCGGTCAGGCCGTGGTGCGGGTGCCCGGGGTCCAGCGGCCGAGGACGGGCTCGGTCAGGGTGCGGGCCGTCCGGCAGAGGGTCTGGCCGTGCCGGTCGAACAGGGTGTCGCGGTCGTCGAAATGGCCCAGGTCCGCGATCAGCTGGGCGGACAGGTCGCAGGAGCCCCCGTCGGCGGCGCAGGCGCGTGCTCCGGCCCGGGACATGCCGCTCCGGGCGCCCGCCCCGACATGGCTCCCGCCGTCCCGGGCGTTCGCCCCGGCCGGGTTTCCGTCGTCCTGGGCGTTCGCCCCGGCCCGGTTCCCGCCGTCCCAGGCGATGCCGGTGCGGGCCACCGCGTCGAAGAGGGTCTCCCCGCCGTCGTTGGTGTACCGCCCGCCCGCTGCGGGTCCGGTGAACAGTTCGCCGATCGGCAGCCAGGCCCCGTCGATCCGGAACTCCGGCCAGGCCAGCAGGACCTGCGCCGGCACGAACGGCTTGAGCCGCGGGAACCGCGGATACCAGAACGCGCCGTCGACGAGCAGCCCGCGTACCCGCGTCCGCACCCGGACGGCACGGGCCACCGCCTCCAGCGCCGCCATCCGCTGACTGCACGAGCCCCGCCCCAGCCGCAGCGTCCGGGAGACCCGGCGCCGGTCCTCGACCGAGTACACCGGGCGCACACCCCGCGCGATGATCCGGTGCGCGGCGCGCAGCGCCTCCCGCGGGGTCGCCTCGCTCACCACCCGGCCCGCGATCGCCCTCACCAACGGGTCGTCGTGGTCCAGGATGGGCGTGGCCCGCGTGGACCCGCGTACGTCCTGCGCGCTCCGTACCGCCGCACCGGCCCGACTCTCCCGCGCGCCGTACGCCATGAGCAACCTACTGGTCATCTCCGTCCCCGTTCCCCGTGCGGCCCCGCCGCTCCCCGTACGGGCACCCACCCGTCCCCGGCGAGCGCCCCGGCCCATCCTCACACGGGGCGCGCCCGTGCCCATGACCGTCCCCCTGCACCCGGGGCCCGGTGATCCGACCGCCCCCAGGCCCCCACGTCGGCTTCCCCTGCGACGCGCTTTCGTACTACTTCCAGCGACCCCGTTGCGGTGGTGCAAATGTGCCCACTACGGTCATTCCAGTGCTCACGGAGAGTGCCCGACTGATGAACAAAGAGCAACCAGTCCGCAACTAGCCCCTGAGAACCGCCAGTTGAAAGTGCGCCCCGGGCCGTCGACACCCGAGGAGGAGCCAGACGCGGTAGGGACCCACCCATCCCTTCTCGCCGCAATGGAGTTGGTCAGCCATGCCCGATACCGCCCCGAACCTCCCCGCCGTGCCCTCCCCGCGGGCCCCGTCCCCCACCCCGTGGGTCTCGCCCGCGGCGACGACGTACACCCTGTTCTGTCCGCCTCTCGACACCTCCCCGCTCATCGCGCGCGATTTCGTCGCCACCGTGCTGCGCGCCCTCGGCCTGGACGACCTCGTCGACGCGGCCGCACTGTGCACCTCCGAGCTGGTCACGAACGCGTGTGTGCACGCCAAGGGTGGAGGATCGGTTCTGTGGCTGGCGGTGGAGACCTGGCGGGTCCGGGTGATCGTCTACGACGGTGACGAGAGCCCGCCGGTCATGCGGGAACTGGCCCCCGAGGGGTGTGAGGAGGGCGGCCGCGGCCTGTACCTCGTGGACGCCCTCACCGAGGGCCGCTGGGGCACGGCCGCCGCCCTCCCCTACGGCGGCGGCCTGGTCCACCCCGACGGCAAGGCGGTCTGGTTCGACCTGGCGGCGCGCGCGTAGGCCGGACAGGGTCGGGTCCGACCCGGCGGCGCGCGGAGCCCGGACCGGCTCGTCGTCGCCCCGGGGGGTTGTCCCGGCCTCGCTGCCCGGCCATCCGCTGATCGGACCAGCGCGCGCTCCGACGGCGGGCCGCCTCCCCCCGGCTCTGGCAGAGTCGATGAAGGTTCAGGGGTCCGTTGCCGACGGCGCCCCGTCCACAGTGACCTGGGGAGATGCCATGAGGGAAGCGGGAGACAGCCCCCAGTGGCGGCGGGGAGGGACGAGTGGACGTTCCCTGAACGGACCCGTGGAACAGGGCGGCCTCGCCGCCGCTCCGCCCGTATGAGACGGTCCGGGCAGCACGCCGAGGGCGCCGGACCGTTCGTCACGCGGCTCACATGGCAGCCGCCCGGCGGCGGTACCGCCGTCTGGGAATCCCGCCCGGCCCGGCGCCGCGGCCTCATCACCGTCCACCCGCCCGGAGCGGCCGCCGCCCATCGGGCCAGCGCCGACCACACCTCCGTCGCCCGGCTGCGCAGGCTGAACGCGATCGCCGCCACCGCCTTCGTCCTCGGCGGAGCGCTGTTCGCCGCGGGGGCCGCCGTCGCCCAGTTCAGCTCCGGCGACGCCACCATCTGCGCGTCGGTCTACTTCGCCGGCGGCCTGTGCTTCAACACGGGCGGCTATGTGTCCCTGCTCCAGGTGGTCAACGCGCCCCGCCACGTGCCGGGGGGCGAAGGCGCCCTGGTCACGCGCCACTGGCGATGGTGGAGCTATGAGCCGGGGCGAACCGACTGGCTGAGCACGTTCGTCCTGTTCACCGGCACCCTGGTGTTCGGCGTCAACCTGCTCGACTCCTTCCTGCAGGGTCTGACCACGCAACAGATCAACCGTCTGATCTGGACGCCCGACGTGATCGGCTGTGTGCTCTTCCTGATCTCCGGCCACCTCGCCCTCGTCGAGATCTGCCACGGCCGGCCACGCCTGCTGCCGCGCGACCTCGGCTGGTGGATCGTCGCCGTGAACCAGCTCGGCTCCGTCCTCTTCATGGTCTCGGCCGTCGCCGCCTACACCCGCCCGGCCACCGGCAGCCTGGTCAACGCCGACATCGCCAACGGGGGCACCCTCGCCGGCGCGCTCTGCTTCTGCGCCGGCGGTCTGCTCCAGTACTTCGAACGGCCCTGAGGCCCCGGCTCAGGTCCGGTCGATGTGGACGTTCGTGGACTTCACGCGGGCGGTGGCCTCCACGCCGACCTCCAGTCCCAGCTCCTCCACGGCCTCCCGCGTCAGGAGGGAGACCAGGCGGTGGGGACCGGCCTGGATCTCCACCTGCGCGGCCACGTCGCCGAGCCTGACGGCGGTGACGATTCCGGGGAACGCGTTGCGGGCCGAGGTGTAGGGGACGTCGTCCTCGGCGGCGGCGTCGGCGGCCAGCTCCACGGAGAACGCCGCGAGATCCCGGCCGTCGATGAGCCGACGCCCGCTGTCATCGCGCCGGGTCGCCACCCGGCCCGCATCCGCCCATCGCCGCGCGGTGTCCGGACTCACCCCGAGCAACCGCGCGGCCTGACCGATCGTGTAGGACTGCATGGGGTCAAGATAGGCGCCGGTCAGGGGAACGGCTCGTGGTCGGTGACCAGCATGCGCAGAAGGACACGCGACCGGCGCTGTCTGCACCAGCGGGGCAGCACAATTGTCGGTGACCACTCGTCACCATCGGCAAGGAGATCCATGTCGATCATCGAGTCATTAGGTGCCCCGTTGCTCACGGTGGCCGTCACTCTCGGCGGCGGTTGGCTCGTGACGACCCGGGTGACTGATCACTGGGAACAGGTCAAGAAGAACCGCGAGATGGACCTGACAGCGGCTCAGGACTTCCAACGCCTCTACGGAGAATTCGTAGCCGTCTGGAAGACGTGGAACTCCCTGGCAGACGGCCACACACCTGTCACCGCGCCCGAGCACGTCGGCTGGGGCTGCCTCGAACGGGCGACCGCCGCCGAGGGACAGATCGAGGCGCTCATGGCCAAGCTGGCCGCCGAGCGCTTCCTCACCGAGGCCGAGATAGACATGCTCGGCGGTGTCCGCCAGGCGTTCAAAGTCGTCCGCCGGAGCATCAGGCGAGGAGAACCGATCCGCTGGTCGTCCTCTGAAGCCGAGCCCTACATAGCGATGAAGTCGTTGTCGGCAGCCATGTCCGTCCTGCTCAGCACGGCGCCGAACGCCAAGCGTCGGCCGAGTGGGGTTGTCGCTGCCCGCAACTTCAGGGGAATCACCAGTAACCGACACGAGGGCTCCTGGATCGACACCGCGCGGCGGTATGCCTGACACCCGGTGCACGGCCCGCCCCGGTGCTCGCCGGGCGTGACGCGTGAGCGATAGCTGCGCCAACGACCCTATGAACGGTGGAGCTTGGCCGGAACTGCCTCTCCAGCCACTGCGCGATGAGGGCACTGCCCGAAAGGGCCACCGTGAAAGGGCGGGAAGGAATGCCGGATCCCGTTCCGGCCGTTCGACGTGGTCACGGCCGGAACGGGATCCGGGTTGGCCGCCGGCGCCGGACTACGGCGATGCGTGGCGCTCGGTCGTACCGGCCTCCTCGACGCCGTCGGCACCCTCGACGTTCTCGGTCCCCGGTCCGGGCAGGCGCAGGCCCCGGGACTCGGCGACGCGCAGGGCGTCGGTGAGGCATTCGGCGAGCCGGAGGCCGGCGTAGCGGACCTCGGTGTACGGCGACGCGGGGTCGTCCAGCACCCTGCGGGCGAGGCCGAGCACGTCGGCGCCGGTGGCCAGTTGCGCGGCCTCCATCTCGTCGGCGAGGCGGGAGACGTACCCGGCGCCCCCGTCGGTGACCAGGTGACTGGGGTTGCCGCCGGGCGACGGCCAGGGCAGCAGGCTGAGGTTGGTCAGGGGTTCCATCAGGCGGCCACCTCCTGGGCACCTATCAGGTGGCGGCCGAGGTCGATCCCGAAGTCCGCGGCGAGGACGAGGGCGAGACGACGACGTTCCCGGAGGGTCGCTTCCCGCTCATGGGTGGCGAGGTAGGGGCGCACGAGCGGGGAGGTGGCGCCGTCGATGGACGTGACGAGGCCGTAGGGCGAGCGATGACGGGGCAGGTGCGGGGGCGGGGGAGCGGAGGGTGGCGGAGCCAGGGGCGCGGAGGGGCGCCGTACAACGGTGAGGTGGAGGCAGAGGCGAGGGCGGTGCTGCGGGCGGCGCCGTCTGCCCGTGCCCGGCGCGAGGAGAAGACGCAGCCGTTCGAGGGTGTGGCGGATAAGGTCGTGCATGTCGACGCTCCTGGTAAGCGTTGGCCATGCCCCGGGAGGTCTAGCCACCTCGCCGGGGTCTTTACGTCTTCGACGCTATACCTGTATGCATCCCTCTGTATACAAGTGCAGAGGGATCCACCCGATAGTGGAGGTCACTGCCGCTCTACGTTGGACGTATGAGCGACAGGGAAGAGCCGAAGATCACGCTGGACCCCATGAGTGCCAGACCGCTCTATGTTCAGTTGGCCGACGTCATCGCAGGGAAAATCGAGTCCGGGGAACTGGCGCCGGACCGGCCCATCCCCTCGGAGAACCACCTTGCCGATGAGTACGGCGTGGCCCGACTCACCGCGCGACGTGCCGCGCTGGAACTCCGCGAGCGCGGGTTGATCGTCACGGTGCGCGGCAAGGGCTCATTCGTCGTCGAGCAACCGCCCGGCCACGCGGCCGGAGAGGGCGCGACGGACGCCTGAAGGGGCCGGGCGACGCGGCCCCCGCAGCCTCGCGGCGCTTCGGCGGGGGACCGACGGCGAGAGAGAAGAAGGGCGTCAGCCGCCGAGCGTGTGGCCGAACCCGGCGTCCTGCTCGGGCGCACCGAGCTTCACGGGGCTGAGCGTGCCGGCGCCCGTCGTGGTCAGGCCGCTCGCGGAGCCGTAGAGGTTCCACAGGGCGCCCGAGTCGGCGAAGGCACCGTCCTCGCCGGGGGCCGTCGCGGTCAGGTCCGCCTTGCCGTCCCTGTTCAGGTCGGAGAGGCTCACCTGGCGGCCGAAGTCGTCGCCCGACTCGGAGACACCCGGCACGCCCGCCGTGGACTGGTTGTAGGCGATCGCGCCCTTGCCGGTCATGCCACCGGCGGCCTTGGACGCGCCCTTGAGCAGGATCACCGCGCCGGTACCGGTGGCGGCGTCGAGGCTCTCGCCGGGAACGCCGACCGCGACCTCCGCCCTGCCGTCGCCGTTCACGTCACCGGCGCTGAGGGACGCGCCGAAGGCGTCGTCCGCCTCGCTCGCCCCGGGAACCCCCGCGGTGGCCTGGGTGATGACCTTCTTGCGCGTGTTGCTCGGCCCGGTGGAGCCGCCGTACTGGATGGTGATGCTGCCCGGGTCGGAGTCGATGACCTCGGTGACGGAGCCGATGTCGCGGGTGATCAGGTCGCCGTAGCCGTCGCCGTCGACATCGCCGACGGTGCCGCTGTACGCCGTGCCGAGGGCCTTGGAGGTGTGGCCGACGCCGGTCCTCGACCCCTTCCAGAAGCGGGCCTCGTGCTGCATCTCCTCGAAGCCGTGCGTGGTGACGATGTCGTCGACGCCGTCGCCCGTGAGGTCACCGGTGATGAAGGAGCGCAGACCCGAGGGGCCGTCATCCGTGGTGATGCTGTCCTGGGTGCGCGTCTTGCCGTCGCGGGTGAACGGGCCGTAATGGATCGTCATCCCGGACACGTCCGGGTCGTCGCTCGGGTCGGAGTTCACGACGAGGTCGCGCTTGCCGTCGCCGTTGAAGTCACCGAGGGCGAACTCGGAGTACCGGTACGGCAGAACGGTGTTCTGGCCGGTAAGGCCGTCCTTGGAGCCCCACAGCACGGTCGGCTCGCCGTCGTCGCCGCCGCTCGCCACGAGCAGGTCGGTGTACGAGTCGCCGTCGAGGTCACCGGGAAGCGTCTGGACTCCGAAGGCGAAGGTGCCCTGGAGGTCGCCGGGAACGCCGGGAGTGGCCCGGCTGATCATCTGGTGGCGCGCCGTTCCGGGCCCGGAGGCGGTGCCGTACACGACCGAGACGTAGCCGGCCTTCTCCACACCGCCGACGGTGCCGAAGGGCGCCGCGACCGCGAGGTCGGCGTGTCCGTCGTGGTTGAAGTCGGTCATCGGCGTGCGGGGCGGCACGGGCACGGCCGACGCCGTGCCGGAGGTGGCGAAGAGCGCGAGGGGGGTCGCGAGCGCGGTGACGGCGATCGCGGCGGTGAGAGTGCGGCGGGGCACTGTGCCTCCTGTGCGGAACGTGTGTGACGTCACGGGAGACGGACCACTTCGAGTGAAGGTTGTACACCGCAGGAACTCCGTTGCGAGACACGGACGTTCCATCGAGTACGGCGCCCGTCCACCTCGCGACCGCGTCGAGCACGACCCCAAGCCGACCGACGTGGTGACGCGCAACCCCAGGCCCTGACGCACGCCGATGACGCTCCACCGGCTGGAGTGGCTCCGGTGGGCGCTCTGAAAATGCTCACCGGCCGAACGGCTCGGCGAGCCCGGTGGCCGGGGCGTCCCAGGCGGTGTCGGTCAGGAGGCGCTCGGTGTGTCCGGGGGCTGCCTGTCGGAGGTGGTGGGCGTAGGGGCGTTCGGTCTGCGGCTCAGTGCCTCGTCCAAACCCATGTGCCCTCGATGTGCCCTGGCGCCTGACGGCCCCTCCCGGCACATGACGAAGGCGGGGTCCGAGAACCCCGCCCGAAACCGGTGAAACCCCGGCTCACGGCCACACAAGGCAGTACGGCTGATGCCCCGCCTCATGCAACCGATGGCTGAAGTCCTGCCACTCGTGGAGCAGTTGGTACACGTTGAACGCGTCGCGGGGGCCGCCTCGGTCCGGGACCGTGGACCAGATGAAGGCCGCCGCGCCGACCGCTTCCTCGCCGATGCCGCGCAGCGGGTCCACGACGGTCATCGGCAGCTTCACGACCGCGTAGTCGGGGTGCAGGACGACCAGTTCCAGCGGCGGGACCTTGTGCAGGGGGACGCCCTCGATGCCGGTCAGCACCATCGCGGCCATCGTCTCCGGCTTGATCTTGGTGAACATGCCGTTCATACCGAGCTCGTCGCCGCCGAGTTCCTCGGGGCGCATCGAGATCGGGACGCGGGCCGCGGTCGCGCCGTCGGGCGCGCCGAAGTACTTGTACGTCACCCCCACCCGACCACCATTCCTGCTCCCGGCCGTATGGAGCCGGTTGACCACCTGGTCGAGGCGGTCCGCGCGGCGTCGGCGCGCCGCACGGCTCTCACGGTCGACGGCGTCAGGCCGGTCCGTCTGGCCCGTCTGATCCATTCCGTCACGATTGACACGATCCACATGCTCGGCGCGATCCATACGGTCCATACCCTCCATACGGCTGCGCCGCCCGATCCGCTCAGGGCCGCCGCCCTGGATGCGGTCGCCACCACCGCGCTCGACCCGGTCGGAACCGCTCCCCGGCCGGTCAGGACCGCTCTCGGTGCGCTCGGAACCGCTCTCAAGATGGTCGGAACCGCTGCGTGCGGCACGCCGGCGGCGCGAGAAGCGCGAACCCTCCTGCTGCGGATCGTCGGCGCCGTCCCGTCCGGGCATGCCGACGGACCCGTCGGCCGGGTGCTGCTGGTCCTGGGTCTCGTGGGTGCCGTGCGCACCCTGCGGACCGTACACGCCCCGCGGGCCGGGCGGAGCGTACGGGGGCTGTGACCCCGGCGACCCTTGGGGGGTCGACGGCAACTGAGGTGACTGCTGTGACTGCGGGGACCGAGGCGGCTGCGGTGCGCCACCGAGCGGGGGCTGCGGCGGGGGCCCCGACGGCGCCGGCGGCGGCGAACCCGACGGCGACTGAGCGCCCCGGGCTCCCTGCGCCCCCTGCCCGCCCCTAGACCTCCGGGAGCCGAGCGCCCCCAGGGAACCGAGCGGGCCCAGACCGCGCAGGGGCCCCGTGGCACCCGCGGACCCGGTGTCCGCGGCTCCGCCCTGAGTGCCCGGCCCGCCACCCGCGCCGCCCTGGGCGCCGGACCCGGTCACACCACCGGGACCGCTCGACGACGTACCCGAGCCGACCGGACCGACGGGACCGGCCGAGGCGCTCGACCCGGCCGATCCGGCCGATCCGGCCGATCCGGCCGATCCGCCCGGTCCGCTCGCTCCGCCGGCCGTGGCGCCGGACGCCCCGGACCCGCCCCGCTCCTGTCGTGAAGTCTCCGCAGTCTCCTCCGCCTCGCGCCGGTGCCTTCCCCGCCGGGCACGACGAGGACCGAGGTCACCGGTCCCCTCGCCCAGTCCGCCACCGCGATGCATATCTCCACCCGAACGCATTTCTGGGCCACGTGATCCCCGCCGCGCAACCCGATCATCGTGTCAGTGACCTCCCCCGCGACCGCTCGCCGAAACGTGCGCGGAAACACCAGTCGACAGGATCTTCGGAGCCTCTGACACCATGGCCTGTGTGAGCTATCCGTACGAAGCCCCAGTCTCTCAGACCGTCGAAGGACGAGGCGCGGGCATCGTCTCGGAGGTCGGTTCGCCGACGGCCCCGTGGCTGAGATCTTCCGCGCAGTGGCCGGCGAGCGCTGGCCTACGCTGACGGCAGCACCAGCGACGGAGTCGGAAGAGTTGGAGAAAGCGCAGGTCATGCCCCAGGGACCCTATTCATACGAAGCCCCGGTTTCGCAGACTCTCTTCGAGCGCGCGGCGGCCGTCACGCCCGGCGGCGTGAACTCTCCCGTGCGCGCCTTCCGCGCCGTGGGCGGTACGCCCCGGTTCATGGTGTCCGGCACCGGTCCCTATCTGACCGACGCCGACGGTCGTGAGTACGTCGATCTCGTGTGCTCCTGGGGGCCCATGATCCTCGGCCACTCCCGCCCCGAGGTCATCGCCGCCGTCCAGGAGGCCGTCTCGCGCGGTACCTCCTTCGGCACCCCCGGCGAGGGCGAGGTGGCGCTCGCCGAGGAGATGGTCGACCGCGTCGGGCCGCTGGAGCGGGTGCGGCTCGTCTCCAGCGGGACCGAGGCCACGATGTCCGCGATCCGGCTCGCCCGCGGCTTCACCGGCCGCGCCAAGGTCGTCAAGTTCGCCGGCTGCTACCACGGCCACGTCGACTCGCTGCTGGCCGCGGCCGGGTCGGGAGTCGCCACCTTCGCGCTGCCGGACACCCCCGGTGTCACCGGCGCACAGGCCGGCGACACCATCGTCCTCCCCTACAACGACCTCGACGCCGTACGCTCCGCCTTCGCCGCCCACCCCGGCGAGATCGCCTGCGTGATCACCGAAGCGTCCCCGGGCAACATGGGCGTCGTACCGCCCCTGCCCGGCTTCAACCAGGGGCTCAAGGACGTCTGCTCCGAGAACGGGGCCCTGTACATCTCCGACGAGGTCATGACGGGCTTCCGCACCAGCAGGGCCGGCTGGTTCGGGATCGACGGGGTCGTCCCCGACCTGATGACCTTCGGCAAGGTCATGGGCGGCGGCTTCCCCGCGGCCGCGTTCGGCGGCCGGGCCGACGTGATGGCGTACCTCGCGCCCGCCGGGCCCGTCTACCAGGCCGGCACGCTCTCCGGGAACCCGGTCGCCACGGCCGCCGGGCTCGCGCAGCTGCGGCTCCTGGACGACGCGGCGTACGAGGTCGTCGACGCGGTGTCCCTGCAGATCCAGGGGCTCGTCACGGAGGCGCTCACCAAGGAGGGCGTCGCGCACACGCTGCAGAACGCCTCCAACATGTTCTCCGTGTTCTTCACGGACACCCCCGTACGGAACTACGAGGACGCCAGGGCGCAGGAGTCCTTCCGGTTCAACGCCTTCTTCCACTCGATGCTGTCGCAGGGCGTCTATCTGCCGCCGTCGTCGTTCGAGTCGTGGTTCGTGTCCACCGCACACGACGAGCGGGCGGTGCAGAGGATCGCCGACGCCCTTCCGGCGGCGGCGCGAGCGGCAGCGGAGGCCACGGCAGCATGAGTGACATCACCGTCGTCCACCTGATGCGGCACGGCGAGGTCGCCAACCCGGACGGGATTCTGTACGGGCGGCTGGCCGGGTACCACCTCTCCGACCTCGGGCGCCGCATGGCCGACCGGGTCGCCGAGCACCTGGCCGGCCGTGACGTGACCCATGTCGTGGCGTCGCCGCTGGAGCGGGCGCAGGAGACGGCGACGCCGATCGCCAAGGCGCACGGGCTGGACCTCGCGACCGACGCGCGGCTCATCGAGGCCGACAACGTCTTCCAGGGCAAGACCTTCGGTGTCGGTGACGGCGCGCTGAAGCGGCCGGAGAACTGGAAGCACCTGGTGAACCCCTTCAGGCCGTCCTGGGGTGAGCCGTACGTCGACCAGGTGGTCCGGATGATGGGGGCGCTGGACGCGGCGAAGGACGCGGCGCGCGGGCACGAGGCCGTGCTCGTCTCGCACCAGCTGCCGATCTGGATCGTCCGGTCGTACGTCGAGCGGCGGCGGCTGTGGCACGACCCGCGGCGGCGGCAGTGCACGCTGGCGTCCCTGACCACGTTCACGTACCAGGGCGACAGGATCGTGTCGGTGGGGTACAGCGAGCCGGCGCGGGATCTGGTGCCGCCGCATCTGCTGGCCGGGGCCAAGCCGGTGAAGGGGAAGGGCAAGGCGTTCGGGGCGTGAGCGCTCCGCTGGGGTTGCCGGGTGCCTCCAGAGGTGCCGGGTGACTGGGGTCGGTGGGTGACTGCGGGGCCGTCGTGGCTGGTCGCGCAGTTCCCCGCGCCCCTTTGAAGCGTGCGGTTGCCCTCGGCCCCCATGGCGCCCGCCGTCCCTCGCGGCCCTGACAAGCGTGCGGTTCCCTGTGCCCCCGACCGACCCGCTTCGCGTTGGTCTTGATCAACTGGAACCCTGCGGTCCGTACGTCTGTCCTATGAGGCGTGCTCTCTTGTTCGGGGGGTCGTACCTACGCGTGTGCCCCCGGCGTGCGCTTCGGCGTGAGGCGTGCAGAGGGCGCATGCAACCGTTTTCGGTCAAAGTCTCTGCAATATATGGCAGATCGGCGGAACCCTGGTGATTCCCCTGACCTCTAGAACGGTGTGCTTCACGTCGAGCGGGGCGTGACCTGAACAAGGGGGACGCAATGCGCCAAATGTCGCGAAGGGGATTGCTCGGGCTCGGGGCGGGGGCCGCCGCCGGACTCGGGTTGACCGGCTGCGGTACGGGGTTCGGGGGCAAGCCCACCGAGGACGGTGACTCCGGGGGTGCCGGAGGCGGCGGCAAGGGCCGCGGGACGCCGGAGAAGAAGGTGAAGCCGATCGGGGACGGCTCGACCGCTCACACCGGCAAGCAGCCGAACCAGCCGGAGAAGCCGCGGCCGTTGGCGCCGGGCGAGACGCCGCCGCAGTTCGTGGTGTTCTCCTGGGACGGCGCGGGCGACGTCGGGAACGGCCTGTTCGAGCGGTTCCTGAAGGCCGGGCGGGACCACGACGCCCACATGACGTTCTTCCTCTCCGGGATCTACCTCCTCCCCGAGTCGAAGAAGCGCAAGTACCTCCCGCCGAACAACGCGCCCGGCGCCTCCGACATCGGCTATCTCACCGACGGGCACATCAGGTCGACGCTGAAGCACCTGCGGACGGCCTGGCTCGACGGCCACGAGATAGGCACGCACTTCAACGGCCACTTCTGCGGCGACGGCTTCGGCTCGGTCGGCAAGTGGACGCCCAAGCAGTGGCGCAGCGAGATAGAGCAGGCCAAGTCGTTCGTGACGGAGTGGAAGACGAACAGCGGCTGGACCGACCTCGACCCGCTGCCCTTCGACTACGAGAAGGAACTGGTCGGCGGACGCACCCCCTGTCTCCTCGGGCAGGAGAACCTGCTGCCCACCGCGCGCGAGCTGGGCTGGCGCTACGACTCCTCCTCGCCCGGCGGCCTCCAGGTCTGGCCCCGGAAGAAGCAGGGCATCTGGGACCTGCCGTTGCAGTCCGTGCCGTTCCCGGGCCGCAGCTTCGAGGTCCTGTCGATGGACTACAACATCATGTTCAACCAGTCCCAGAACTCCACCCAGGCCCCGCCCGCCAACTACCCGGCGTACCGCACCCAGGCCACCGGCGCGTACGTGGCCGGATTCCAGCGGGCGTTCGAGACGAACCGGGCACCGCTGTTCATAGGCAACCACTTCGAGGAGTGGAACGGCGGGGTCTACATGGACGCCGTCGAGGGAGCCCTCAAGCACATCGCCCGGGCCAAGGAGAAGGCCAAGGACGGGGAGATCCGGATCGTCTCCTTCCGGCAGTTCGTCGACTGGCTGGACGTACAGAAGCCGGACGTCCTCGACAAGCTCCGGACCCTCGGGGTCGGGCAGAAGCCGGCGGGGGGCTGGAAGGAGTTCCTCAAGACGGGCTCGACCGCCTGACCTCGGCGGAAGCGGGCCCGGCCGGGCTGCTCGACCCCGCCGCCGGTCGATGAAACGGGCATGCGAAACTTTTCACATGAGTGTCCGTACGAGCCGCAGTCGTGCCGCTTTGCTCTCCGCCGGGGCCGCCGCCCTGGCGCTGGCGCTGTCCGCCTGTTCGGGCGGAGGCATCGAGGGCGGTGGCGGCGGTACCGGGTTCGTGGCCGGCTCCGACGGCATCGCGACCGTGAAGAAGGGGGAGCGGGCCACCGCGCCCAGGCTCGCCGGCAAGACCATCGACGGCGGCACACTCGATGTGGCCTCCGCCTACAAGGGCAAGATCGTCGTCCTGAACGTCTGGGGCTCCTGGTGCCCGCCGTGCCGCGCGGAGGCGACCAACTTCGTCAAGGTCTCCAAGGACCTCGCCGGCCAGGGTGTGCAGTTCGTCGGCATCAACACCCGCGACACCAGCACCCGCCCCGCGCTGGCCTTCGAGGAAGAGTTCAAGGTCACCTACCCGAGCCTCTACGACCCCACCGGCAAGCTGCTGCTCCGCTTCGAGAAGGGCACGCTCAACCCGCAGCTCATCCCCTCGACGATCGTCGTCGACCGGGAGGGCAAGCTCGCGGCGCGGGCCCAGACGCCGCTCACCGAGGAACTGCTGCGCAAGATGCTCAAGCCCGTCCTCGCGGAGAAGTGACGTGCCGGGACCGACGACCGCGGCCGTGCTGAACACCGCCGTCACCACCAACGCCGCCGACCTCACCGAGACCGTCTCCAGCGGGGCCCTGCTGCTCGCGCTGCCGATCGCCCTGCTCGGCGGCCTCGTCTCCTTCTTCTCGCCCTGCGTCCTGCCCCTCGTCCCCGGCTATCTGTCCTACGTCACCGGCGTCGGCGGCACCGATCTCGCGGACGCCCGCAAGGGGCGGATGGCGGCCGGGGCCGGGCTGTTCGTGCTCGGGTTCACCGCGGTGTTCGTCTCCAGCGGGGCGCTCTTCGGGTACTTCGGCCGGACGCTGCTGGAACACCAGGACGTGCTGGCCAAGGTCCTCGGCGGGCTCATGATCTTCATGGGCCTCTTCTTCATGGGGCTCATGCCCTGGCTCACCCAGCGCGAGTTCCGCTTCCACACCAAGCCGACCGCGGGGCTGGTGGGTGCCCCGGTCCTCGGCGCGCTCTTCGGCATAGGTTGGGTCCCCTGCATCGGCCCGACCCTCGCCGCCGTGAACGTCCTCGCGATGCAGGAGGGCAGCGCCGTGCGCGGCGCCCTGTTGATGGTGGCGTACTGTCTGGGGCTGGGCCTGCCCTTCGTGCTCGCCGCGGTGGCCTTCCGCAAGGCGCTCGGCGCCTTCACCTGGGTCAAGCGGCACTACGCGTGGGTGCTGCGCATCGGCGGCGGCATGATGATCACCATCGGAGTGCTGATGCTGACCGGCGCGTGGGACCGCATCGTGCAGGAGATGCAGGTCTGGTCCTCCAGCTTCACCCCCGGGATCTGAGCCAATGACGACGACCGACTCCGGCAAGCGCGACGACGGCGAACTCGACGTCGTCGGCTCGCGGCTGTCCACCGCCCCGCAGGAGGACACCCTCAACGTGCCCCAGCTGGGGGTGATCGGCTGGGCCCGCTGGTTCTGGCGGCAGCTGACCTCCATGCGGGTCGCGCTGCTGCTGCTGTTCATGCTGTCGCTCGCGGCGATCCCCGGCTCCCTGGTCCCGCAGAGCGGACAGGACGAGACCCGGGTCGCCGACTTCATGGAGCGGCACGACACCCTGGGCCCGGTCTACGAGAAGCTCGGGCTGTTCCACGTCTACAGCTCGGTGTGGTTCTCCGCGATCTACATCCTGCTGTTCATCTCGCTCATCGGCTGCATCGTGCCCCGCACCTGGCAGTTCGTCGGCCAGCTCCGCGGCCGCCCGCCGGGCGCGCCGAAGCGGCTGACGCGCATGCCCGCGTACGCGACCTGGCGCACGGCGGCCACCCCGGAGCAGGTCCGCGAGGTCGCGCTGAAGGCGCTGAAGCGTCGCCGGTTCCGCGCCCATGTCGCGGGGGACGCGGTCGCCGCCGAGAAGGGCTACCTCCGGGAGGCCGGCAACCTGGCCTTCCACCTCGCGCTGATCGTGATGCTCATCGCCTTCGCCTGGGGCCAGCTCTACAGGTCCGAGGGCAACAAACTGATCGTGGAGGGCGACGGGTTCTCCAACGTCCTGCCCCAGTACGACGACTTCAAGTCCGGCAACCTGTTCACCGCCGACGACCTCGACCCGTTCAGCTTCGACCTCAAGAACTTCCGCGGCACCTACGAGGCCACCGGGCCGAACAAGGGCACCCCGCGGGTCTACGAGGCGAGCGTCGACTACGCCGTCGGCGCGGACGGCGCGGAGAAGGCCACCAGGATCGAGGTCAACAAGCCGCTGGAGATCGACGACTCCAAGGTCTACCTCGTCAGCCACGGCTACGCGCCCGTCATCACCATCAAGGACGGCCGGGGCAAGGTCGTCTTCGAGGACGCGGTGCCGCTGCTGCCGCTGGACTCCAACGTCACCTCCACCGGCGCCATCAAGGTGATGGACGGCTACCGGGACGCCAAGGGCAAGTGGGACCAGCTCGGTATCCAGGCGTTCTTCCTCCCGACGTACGGCGGCGCGGACTCGGCGGTGGTCTCGCAGTTCCCCGCGCTGCTGAATCCGCGGCTGAACCTGACGCCGTACCACGGTGATCTGCGGGTCAACGCGGGGCTGCCGCAGAGCGTGTACCAGCTCGACAAGTCGAAGCTGAAGGCGTTCCGGGACTCCAAGGGCGCGCAGGTGCGGGAGAACCTGGAGATCGGCGAGTCCATGACCCTGCCGAACGGGGCGGGCACCATCACGTTCAACGGGGTCAAGGAGTGGGCCGGCTTCCAGGTGACCCAGCAGCCCGGCAGCGGCTGGGCCCTGGCCGGCGCGATCACCGCGATCCTCGGTCTCGCCGGGTCGCTCTTCATCCAGCGCCGCCGGGTGTGGGTCCGCGCGGTCGCCGGCGCCGACGGGGTGACCGTGGTCGAGATGGCGGGCCTCGGCCGCAGCGAGTCGGCGAAGGTGCCGGAGGAGCTGGGCGACCTCGCCGCGCTGATCCACGACGAGGCTCCGACCGCGCCCGACAACCAACCCGACCCCGACTCCGAACCCTCAGTCGTCACTGCCGAAGGGCCTGAGAAGTGACTCTCGCCGCCGCGACCAACGAAAACCTCGCGAACCTCAGCAACACGCTGATCTACTCCGCGATGGCCGTGTACACGCTGGCCTTCTTCGCGTACATCGCCGAATGGCTCTTCGGCAGCCGCAGCAAGGTGGGCCGGACGGCCGCCGCGCTCACCGCCGGGTCCGACGCGGCGAAGAAGGCGGACGCGCCCGCGGTGACCGTGAAGTCGGCCGGCGGCACCTCCGTTCTGGAGCGGCCCAGGGTGGTCGTACGGGCAGCCGCCGGTGCGCGGGACGTCCCGGACGGGCCCGGCGCCCACGGCGGGGACGAGCAGGGCGACCTCTACGGCCGTATCGCCGTGTCCCTCACCGTGCTGGCCTGGGCCGTCGAGGCCGCCGGTGTGCTCGCGCGGGCGCTCTCGGTGCAGCGGGCGCCGTGGGGCAACATGTACGAGTTCAACATCACCTTCTCCACCGTGGCCGTCGGGGTGTACCTCGCGCTGCTCGCGCTGAAGAAGAACGCGCGCTGGCTGGGCCTGCCGCTGATCACCACGGTCCTCCTCGACCTCGGTCTCGCCGTCACCGTCCTGTACACCGCCAGCGACCAGTTGGTGCCCGCCCTCCACTCGTACTGGCTGTACATCCACGTCTCCACCGCGATCTTCTGCGGCGCCGTCTTCTACGTGGGCGCGGTCGGCACGATCCTGTACCTGTTCAAGGACTCCTACGAGAGCAAGCTGGCGAGCGGCGGCCGGCCGGGCCGGTTCGCGACCTCCGTCATGGAGCGGCTGCCCGCCTCGACGTCCCTCGACAAGTTCTCGTACCGCGTCAACGCCGCCGTCTTCCCGCTGTGGACGTTCACGATCATCGCGGGCGCCATCTGGGCGGGCGACGCGTGGGGCCGCTACTGGGGCTGGGACCCCAAGGAGACCTGGTCGTTCATCACCTGGGTCGCCTACGCCGGCTACCTGCACGCCCGCGCCACCGCCGGCTGGAAGGGCCGCAAGGCCGCGTACATCGCGCTCATCGCCTTCGCCTGCTGGCTGTTCAACTACTACGGCGTCAACATCTTCGTCAGCGGCAAGCACTCCTACGCCGACGTCGGCTGACCGCACGTACAGCCGCCGCACACCGAAGGCCGGTTCCCTTGTGACATGGGTCATGGGAACCGGCCTTCGGTGTACGGACAGGGGGAGGGCGTGCACTCGAGTCACTGCGGCAGTGACACCAGCAGTGCCCGCGAGGACGGCGCCCGCCCCGGTACCCAGTCGCTCGTCCGCGTCGCATGGCGCAGCGCCGGATGGTCCCGCCCCCGCAACCCGGCGTAGAACACCGCCCGGTCGGCTATCCCCGCCGCCCGGTCCCACAGCACCGACTCCATCAGCCGCAGCCCCGCCGTCTCCTGCACGTTGTCTATGAGGATCACCGGCCGCCCGCCCCCGGCGCCCGCGTCGCCCAGGTCCGCCAGCAACGCCCGTACCAGATGCCGCTCGGCATGGGCACGCGCGTCCCCGCCGGCCCTGAAGTGCCGGGACAGCAGGACCAGGCCCAGCTTCGGACTGCCCGCCGCGTACGGATAGTCCCGGTACCAGACCGCCCCCCTCCGCAGCCGCCGGTACGACGACGACATGCCCTCGCTGAACGCCTCCAGGGCCGCCTCGACGATCGCCTCCACCACCGGGCCCGACCCCGACATCGACACGGACGACACCAGCCGTGCGACCACCCTGCCGGTCCACCGGCCCGCCGGTCTCCCCAGCAGGCCGCCCGTGCCGCTCAGCAGGAGTGCCCGCTCGGCCTCCTCCCGGAGCCTCGGCACCTCCCGGTCGCTCCAGCCACCGGCCGCGACGGCGAGCAGTCCGCACGCCAGCCGGGGGAACGCGACGCGCCCCGCCCCGGCGACCGGTGCCGCGAGTTGCTCCGCGATCGTCGACAGTGCCTCGTAGGCGGGCGACCACGACTCCGCCGGGCGGCCCCGCGGCGGCCGCTCGAACCGTGTCTCCTCGCCGTCCATCAACGCGACGGGGGTCCGCCCCTCGTACGCGTCCCGCAACTCCCGCAGTGCCGTGCTCTTGCCCGCGCCCCGGGCGTCCGCCAGCACCACGAACGGCTCTTCCTTCGCGTGCGTCATAGCAGCTCTGGGTATCAACTGCTTTTCGGCTGGGGGCAGTTGTTTCGGACTAGGGCGAAGAGTGCTCGTTCGGGTCGCGAGAGTGTCGCAACGGCGTCCGTGAAGTGCCGCGGGGCGGAGCGGTTGATGACCGGGGAGGCGCGGTAGTGCGCGCCCGGTTCAGGGGCCGGTGCGGTGTGCCGTCACGCCAGGGCGTCGCGTACCGCGGTCAGGATGTCCTCCGTGTCGGCGCCGAGCGCCCGCGCGGCCGAGGTGAAGTCGCGGGCGAGCGTGGTGAGCTGGCCGGCGTCGTGGGCACGCGGCCCGGCGGGCAGGGCGGCGACGCGGGTGCCGGCGCCCCGGCGCGTGCGGATCAGCCCGTCGGCCTCCAGCTGGCGGTAGGCGCGGGCGACCGTGCCGGGTGCCAGGCCCAGATCGGCGGCGAGCTGGCGTACGGTCGGCAGCCGTTCGCCCTCGGCCAGCCGGCCGGTGCGGATCAGCGCGGCCAGCTGGGCGCGGATCTGCTCGTACGGCGGTACCTGGCTGGTGGTGTCGACGCGGACGGCGGGGTCGGTCATCGGCGGAGCGTCCCCTCGGCGGCGGGTTCGTCGGCGGCAGCCGCGTCGTCGAGGGCCGCCGCGTCGTGGTGTGCCGTGCTGTCGTCGAGCGGTTCCTCGTCCTCGACCGCCCGCGGTGCCACCACGGTGACCAGGGACCAGACGACGGTGAACAGGTTCAGCAGGGCCAGGGGGTAGAAGACCCAGAAGGTGAGCACGCCCACCGCCCCCGCGCAGCCCGTCTCCGTCAGCGCGACGGAGACCATGAGTACGGCGTACAGCTGCTGGCTCGACACCAGCAGGCCCCAGGCCCCGGTGACCGCCCACGCGCGGTCGCGGCGCTGCTGGTCCTCGCCCGGCCCGTGGGCGATGCGGCGCAGGGCCCAGACGCAGGTGGGGGTGGCTATGGCGAGCGCGCCGAACATCGGGAGGCTGTAGTACAGGCCGGGCCACGGGCCGAGGCTCGCGCGCATCCCGTTGCAGGTGATGTGGACGACCTTCCCCGTGCTGAGGACGCGGTCGGGGTCGACGGAGGCCGTGGCGGCCGTGACCACCAGCAGCACGACGAGGGAGACCCCCTGGAGGGCGATCAGCGGGCCCATCCGCGGCGGCACATGGTCTCTCACCAGGCGCGGGGCGAGACTCGCGGTCCTCACCGCCTCCTGGGGGCGCAGCGTCAGCGCGTCGGCGAGCAGGACGCCGGCCACCGCGCACAGGCCGAAGGCCGTGATGCAGAACACGACGCGCTGCTCGAACTCGACGCCCCCCAGGGTGGAGATCGCCTGCGCCACCACGATGCCGATGGCCAGCCCGGACCAGCGGGCGAAGTGGTCCGCGTGTTCGAGGAGCCGGTGCGGGAGCGGGGCGCTGTCGAGCATGTGGAGATCCCCCCGGATCGGTCTTGTACCAAGTCGTGGATACAAGATGGCCCGGACAGGTGTTTGTGTCAAATGCTTGATACAAGAGGGTGGTCAGTCCACGGTGATCGAGTCGAGCTTCTCCCTCAGGTAGACGTGCGAGTCGACCGGCGGGTAGGCGACCCGGCCGACCGGGGCGGGGAGCGACTCGACGACCGTCCCCGGTGTGCACTCGCCGAAGTACACCAGCGACATCAGCTCCTCCGCGGGCTCGTCGGCGGGGGGAGGCAGGACGCGATGGCGGCCGGAGCGCCAGCGGTCGCCCGTCCAACGGGCCATCAGGTCACCGATGTTGATGGTGAAGGCCGCCGGATCGTACGGCGCGTCCTCCCAGCCTCCCTCGTCCGTGTACACCTGGAGCCCGCCCCTGCCGGCCTGCCGGTCGAGGATCGTGACCGTGCCGAAGTCGGTGTGCGGGCCGATCCTGAACTGGCCGGGAGCGGGGTCCCCGAGGACGTCCCGGCCCGGGTACCAGTTGATGTTGAAGCCGTAGGTCGGATGGCTCATGTGCCGGGCGAAGAAGTCCCGTTCGAGGCCGAGCGCATCGCCCAGCAGAGTGAGCAGATGCCGCTCCAGCTCGCCCATCCGCGCCAGGTACTCCTCACAGAGCGGCCGCAGCTCCGGCACCTCCGCCGGCCAGACGTTCGGCTGGTACCACTCCGCGTTGACCACCGGGTCCTCGAACGGCTCGTGGGTCGCGAACGTCAGGGACTCCTTCAGGTCCGGCGGGGTCTCGGTCCCCTCCGCGTAGCCGTTCGCCTCGGCCCCCGGCCCCAGCCACCCCCTGCCGCCGACCTTCACCTCGTACGCCCTCTTGCGCTCCACCGGCAGCGTGAAGAAGGCCCGTGCCGCCTCACGGACGCGCGTCCGGAGCGCCGCGTCCACACCGTGCCCGGTCACCAGGAGGAAGCCGGCGGTCCGGAGCGCCGCGTCGACGGTCCGCGCGACACGGGCACGGGCCTCCGCGTCGCCGTCGAACCAGGGGGCCAGGTCGATGGTGGGGATGCGGTGGCCGCCCGTCCCCGGACCGCCCGCAGAACCGCTGACCGAGCTACTCACCGATGTCCTCGTTCCACAGACCCGGGTTCTTCTCGATGAAGTCGCGCATCAGTTCCACGCACTCCGCGTCGTCCAGCAGTACGACCTCCACGCCGTGCTCGGCCAGCCAGTCGTGACCGCCCCGGAAGGTCACCGCCTCGCCGATCACCACCCGCGAGATGCCGAACTGCCGCACGAGGCCGGAGCAGTACCAGCACGGCGACAGCGTCGTCACCATCGTCGTACCGCGGTACGACCGCTGCCGGCCCGCCGCGCGGAACGCCGCCGTCTCCGCGTGCATGGAGGGGTCGTCGTCCTGGACCCGCCGGTTGTGTCCCCGTCCGAGGACGGTCCCGTCCGGGCCGTAGAGCGCGGCACCGACGGGGATGCCGCCCTCGGCCAGGCCGGCCCGTGCCTCCGCCACGGCGGTCGCGAGCCACGCCCGCGCCCACGCCGGGTGTTCCGGGTGCGCCCGGTGGGTCCGGTCCCTCGCCGTCGTCTCCTCAGTCATGGCCTCACTCTTCCCGGGAAACGGCGGGCCCACGTATGTCGCGGGGGATCACGGCGGGAGCAGGGTGCCCAGCGGGCCGAGGTCGAGGTTGAGGTCGTCCAGGGTGAGGCCGTAGCGGTCGCAGAGTTCGGTCATGCGGTCGTGCAGGACCATCAGTGTCATCCCGAGGCGTTCCTCCTGTTCCTCGGTCAGACCGCCCTGGTCGACCCGATGGAGGGCCTGGCGCTCCATCAGCTGGCGCAGCAGTTCGACGATGGTGAGCACCAGCTTGACGAGGTCCCGCTCCACGGTGTCCGGATCGGTCCGCAGCCGGTGCGCGACCGCCCCGCCGCGGGAGAGCGGTGGCGGGGCGATCTCGTCCGGCCGCGCGGGAAGCAGCGAGAACGCGCGCCGCGCGGCGTCCGCCACCTCCCGGAGCCGGTCCATGGGCGGCCCCTCAGAGGGAATCGGCGCCATGACCTCTCCCTTCCGCGTACGCCGCGTCCGCGGGTGCCGTGGACGTCCCGCCCGGGAGGATCGGTGCCCACTGCTCCTCCATCTGCTCCTGGACGGAGACGATCACCGCGCGCAGCGAGATGCGCACCAGGTCGATGTCGGCCACGCTCAGCACGACATCGCCGGTCAGCACGACGCCGCCGCTCAGCAGCCGGTCGAGCAGATCGATCAGCGCGACCTGCCGTTGGCTGAGGGGGCGGTCGTACTCGTCGTCGTACCCGGCTGGCGGGTCGTACGCGCTCATCAGCGCCGGTCCTCGTCGCGCTCGTCGTCCTCCCGCGCGGCGGCCTTGCGCCGCTTGGGACGCGGCTCGTCCGAGCGGCCCCCTCGACCCGCCTCCCCGCGGTCATCCGCGCGGCGCTCCTTGCGGGGTGCGGCGCGGGCCCTGCGCTCCGGGTCGGGGGCGCGTCGCTGTTCGGACGAGCTGCTCGGGGCCAGCTCCGCCGGGGACTCCGCGAGGCGGCTCCGGAGTTCCCTGATCTCGTCCTGGAGGCGTTCGTTCTGCTCCTCCAGGGAGCGGCGGCCGTCGGAGCGGGACGCCCGCGACGAGAGGGCGGGGTCGTGCTCCCACCAGTCGATGCCGATCTCCTTGGCCTTGTCGACCGATGCCACCAGGAGACGCAGCTTGATCGTGAGCAGCTCGATGTCCAGCAGGTTCACCTTGATGTCGCCGACGATGACGATGCCCTTGTCGAGGACCCGTTCGAGGATGTCGGCGAGGTTCGCGCTGGACCCCTGGCCGCCGCCGTACGGGGAGAAGGCCCGCGACGGGGTCTGGGCGGGGGAGTCGGCGGGCCCGCTCACGGCTTGCTCGACCTCGCTTCCCCTTCCGGCTCCTCGCCCTCGTCCTCGTCCTCCTCTTCGTCGTCCGCGTACTCGTCGTCCGCCTCTTCGTCCCGCGCCTCCGTGTCCTCGTCCTCGTCCTCCTCGTACTCGCCTTCCTCGTCCTCGTCCTCCTCTTCGTCCTCGTCCCGGGCTTCGGTGTCCTCGTCCCGGTCCTCGTCCTCGGACTCCTCGTCGGGCACCTCGTCGTCCGCGCCGGTGTCCGTGTCCTCGGCCTCGGTGTCCTCGGTGTCCTCGGTTTCGTCGGTGCCCTCGGCCTCGGTGTCCTCGGCGGAGTCGTCCGGTTCGGTGACCTCGCCCTCGTGGATCTCACCGCGCCAGCCGCCGGTGGCCTCGCCGCGCATCATGACGAACGTGCGGAAGAGTTTGAGGTCGAGGCGGGCGCGACGGCCCTGGGCCCTGAACAGGCCGCCCGTCCTCTCGAACAGCCCCTTGGGGGAGTACTCGATGACGAGCAGGACCTTGGTGAGGTTCTCGCCGAGCGGGTGGAAGGTGACGACGCCCTTGGTCGTGGCCTTCTCGCCCTCGGAGGTCCAGACGATCCGCTGGTCGGGCACCTGTTCCGTGATGTTGCCGCGCCAGTGTCGCTTCGACTTGGCGACCTTGACATGCCACTGGGTCGTGGTGTCGTCCTGCTGCTCGACGGCGATCACGCCCTTGGCGAACCGGCTGAACTCCTGGAACTGCGTCCACTGGTTGTACGCCTCGCGCACCGGCACACCCACGTCGATGTCCTCGATCATGGTGTGTCCCCGGCCGGTGCCGCCCTCGGGGTCCTTCTTTTTCTTCTTGCCGACGGCGGCGTCCTTCGCCTTCCCGGCCATGTCCTTGGCCTTGCCGGTGGCGCCCTTCGCCTTGTCCATCAGCGCGCCCTTGGCGTGGGACGCGGTCGAGGCCAGGCCGCCGCCCACGTTCCCCTCGCCGATCCGGCGCGCCCCTTCGCCGATGCCGTGGCCGACGCCCTGGAGCATCACGGCCAGCCGGGCCTCGATGTACTCCTCCAGCTCCTCCTTCAGCCGTGCCGTGCCGGGGTTGTGCGGGGCGTCCTCACGTGCCTTGGTGAGGGTGCCGGCACCGCCTTTCGCTCCGTTGCCCTCAGCCATGGTCCTGCCTCCTCGACCTCGAGGTGCCACCGCTCTTGGCGCGGCCCGCGGAGGCGGTCTGCTTCTTGGGACGCGACGGGCTCCGGCGCTGTGACCCGCCCCGGCCCTTCTTCGCCTCGGGGCGGTTCTGCTCGCCCTTCTGCCGCTCGTCGCCGTGTTCGTCCCGCTGCTCGTCGTCCGCCTCGTCCTGCTGCTCGTCGTCCGCCTCGTCCTGCTGGTCGTCCGGCTCGTCCGCCTCGTCCTGCTGGTCGTCCGGCTCGTCCCCCTTGTCCTGCTGGTCGTCCGGCTCCTCCTTCTCGCCGTCCCCGTTCGCGTGGCTCCGCTCCCGGAGCCCCTCGGTGCGTTGGTGCAGCGCCCCGGCCAGGCTGTCCGCCTTCGCCGTCAGGACGGAGGTCGCCGCCGCCTTGCCCGCGCCCGTCAGCTCGGTGCGCACCTGCTGGGTGACGTTGCTGAGGAGCGGGGAGCCGAGCACCTTGCCGAGCTGCCCGGGCCCGGCCTTGGCACCGGCCAGCAACGCGCCCACGCCGAGGGCGAGCTTGGCCTTCTTCGACCGGCCGAGGAGGTAGCCCCCCAGGACGGCCGCACCGATCGTGGCGTTTTTCATGATCCTCTCTTCCCTTCCGCGCCCACGCGCGTCACGGCCCCGGTCCTGTGGCCTGCTGGGCCCGGTAGGCGCTGATCTCCTGCAACCGGTGCAGCAACTCGTCCTCGCGCCGCGTGGCCTCCTCCTCGTCGATGCGTCCCTCCGTCCGCGCCCGTTCCAGGTTCACCAGCTCCTCCTGGATCGGGGCGGGGTCGTAGTACACCTCCTCGGCGTGCTGCCGCACCTTGTCCAGCACCCAGCCGATACTGCGCACGGGGGCGAGCGGCAGCGTCAGGATGGTCCCGACCAGTCCCACCTCCATCGCCTCCTCACGACGGTCGGACGAAGCCGTCGACGGTCATACGGAAGCCGTCGGCGGTCAGACGAAGCTGTACGGCGGCAGAGGGCCGCGCAGCCGGAGTTCGACGCCCTCGCCCAGACGCTCGGCCAGTTCACCGCCGGCGCGGGTGAACTCCTCGAACCGTGCGTTCTCCACCAGGAAGGAAGCGTTCACGAAGTACTGCTGGGACGGCGGGCCGACCTGCTCGGAGACGACGAGAGGACGCAGCGCGGTCAGGACCTCCTCGGCCAGCGCGGCGTTCCGGGCCTCCACCTCCCGGGCCACCAGCTCGCCGAGGGCCAGGCGGTCCTCGTACGCCCCGCCGCCTTCGCGGATCGTCTTGTTCAGCGCCCGGACCTGCTCGGACTCGGTCAGGATCGCGCGCAACAGGGCCTCCTCGTCCGTGAGGCCCTTCACGTTGAACTCCGCTGTTCCCGCGAGCTCGTCGAGCCGCTGGGAGAAGGGGCCGGCCCGCTCGTCCAGCAGGGCGCGCACCGAATCCTCGTCCGGGGCGATGAACCCGAAGCTCACCGGCAGGATGGTGCCGTCGGCCCAGAGGTTCTCCTGGACGCCCAGGTGGGCGTCCAGGTCCCGGCGGGCGACCGACAGGTCGTCCGGGGCCTCGCTGACGACGGCGCTCAGGGCGCCGTTGCTGACCGCGTGCAGGTCGCCCGGTTCCTCCCCGACGCCCTTGACGTCAGCGAGGTCCAGCGGATGCTCGGCCTTGGTGATCGCGTAGACGTACACGGACATCGGCTCGCCTCACTCGTCGTCGTCCCTGGAGGAGCGGCGGCTCGAACCGCGCTCGGAACGCACCCGCTGCTTCTCGCGCCCGGACTCGCGGTCGTCGTCACGCCCCTTCTGGAAGGACTCGGTGACCGCCTGGACAGCGCCCGTCAGCGCCCCTTTGCTCTTGCCGCGGGCGCCCGCCTCGGTGGTGTCGCCGACGATGTCCGTCAGCTGGGCGGGGGCCTTGCGTCCCGATTCCAGGTCCAGCCGGTTGCAAGCCTCCGCGAACCGCAGATAGGTGTCGACACTGGCCACGACCACGCGGGCGTCGATCTTGAGTATCTCGATGCCGACCAGGGAGACCCGGGCGAACACGTCGATGACCAGGCCCTTGTCCAGGACCAGTTCCAGCACGTCGTACAGGTTTCCCGAGCCGCCGCCCCCGCCGCCGCCTCCTGGCGCGGCAACGGCCCCGCCCCCGCCCTGTGGTACCACAGTCACGATGTCGTCCCTTCCGGGCATGGAAGTGCCTGGGGTCGCCTCAGCGGCCGCCTCGGTCGATCTGTGCGCGCGTGTACCGGCGTCCGCGCTCGTACGCCAGCAGCTTGCCCGCGGGGTCCAGGACCACCTGGTAGCTGGCCATCACGCTGCTTGTCTGCGGGATGCGCTCCACTTCCTCGACCTCGACCTCGGCCACCCAGCCCTCTTCGGTCGGTTTCAGCGCGGAAACGGATTCGGGAGTGCGGCCCAGCACCTCGGCGAGCTGCTGGATCGCGTTCCGCATGGCCTCGGGCGCGGAGAGCCGTTCCTCGGGGGGCTCCTGCCGCGACGAGGGACGGCGCTTCCCCGACTCATGGCCGTTCGTGGGGCTCACCTTCTCTCTTTCTCGCTTGTCTCGCCGAGTGCCCGGAAACGCCCATATGACACTTTGATGCCTATATATCCGAAATAATCCGTCACGGTGTTCGCCCTCACAGGCGGCGCCGGGCGTCCGGCGCCGCCCGTCGATACGCCCTCGGCGGCGCGTGAAAGACCCGCTTCGGCTCCCGGTGCCAGGCGGAGGCGGGCGTGCCGGGGCGGGCCTCGATCGGCTTGACCAGGACGTAGTGCCGCAACAGGCACTAGCTCGCCAGGTCCAGGTCGTGGCGGGGGTCGTTCGGGCGGTGCGGAGAGTCCGCGGAGACGAAGATGAAGGCGTGGGCGGCGTACAGGCCGAGCGCCTCGAAACCACGGGGCGCAGCCCCGGCCGCTTTTCGGGTGCTTCTCAGGGCGCGGGGAACGGCGCGAGAAACCACACCCCCCGCACCCGCCGACGAGAGACGCACCCCCGAGCTATGAGGCGCCCCGGCTCCTACACGGCGCCCCGGCTCCTTCACGGCGCCCCGGCTCCTACAAGGCGCCCCGGCTCCTACAAGGCGCCGCGGCTCACTCCTCGCCGTCCTTCTCCCGCTTCTCCCGCTCCTGCCGCTTCAGCTCCTCCTCGCGGCGGCGCAGATCGGCCTCCCAGCTCTTCAGCAGGGACTCGTCCTTCTTGTTCTCCTCGGAGAGGGACTTCAGGAACTCGGGGTTGTCGTCCGGGGCGATGTACTCCGTGCGGCGGCTGCGGTGCCACTCGGAGGGCGTGCGGCCGTTCGCGGGAGCGTGACGCAGCTTGCCCGCGGCGAGCCAGGCGATCGGGCCGACGATCCAGAAGAGCAGGATGATGAACACCCAGGCGATCTTGGGCAGGTGCTTCGCCTCGTCCTCGGGGGTGTTGAGGCAGTCGATGAACGCGTAGATCGTCAGCGCCAACGGCACGAGATACATCAACACCCTGAGCATGTAACGCCCCCTGGAACGCGGTGGTGGGCCCGTCCGCCGGACCCGGTACTGACGGGCGGGCCGTGCGGCGCCGGCCCTCCGCGACGAAAGCCGTGAGCTTACGCCGGGCCCCGTGACGGGGTCAGGGTAGCCCCTCGGGGATACTTGACCCCATGGCTTACGACGATCTTCGCTCCCTGCTCCGCGCTCTGGAGCGCGAGGGCGATCTCAAGCGGATCAAGGCCGAGGTCGACCCGTATCTGGAGGTCGGGGAGATCGTCGACCGGGTCAACAAGGCCGGCGGTCCCGCCCTGCTCTTCGAGAACGTCCGCGGGTCGAGCATGCCGCTCGCCATGAACGTCTTCGGAACCGACCGCCGCCTGCTGAAGGCCCTCGGCCTGAAGTCGTACGGCGAGATCAGCGACAAGATCGGCGGTCTGCTCAAGCCGGAGCTGCCGCAGGGGTTCGTGGGCGTGCGCGAGGCCTTCGGGAAGCTCGGCGCGATGACCCACGTACCGCCGAAGAAGGTGAAGGGTGACAGCGCCCCCGTCCAGGAGGTCGTCCTCCAGGGCGACGACGTGGACCTGGACCAACTGCCCGCGCTGTTCACCTGGCCCAAGGACGGCGGCTCCTTCTTCAACCTCGGTCTCACGCACACCAAGCACCCGGAGACCGGCGTGCGCAACCTCGGCCTGTACCGCCTCCAGCGCCACGACAAGCGCACCATCGGCATGCACTGGCAGATCCACAAGGACAGCCGCAACCACTACCAGGTGGCCGCCAAGCGCGGTGAGCGGCTGCCGGTCGCGATCGCGTTCGGCTGCCCGCCCGCCGTGACGTACGCCTCCACGGCGCCGCTGCCCGGTGACATCGACGAGTACCTGTTCGCCGGGTTCGTCGCGGGCAGGCGGATCGAGATGGTCGACTGCAAGACGGTGCCGCTGCAGGTGCCGGCGAACGCCGAGGTCGTCATCGAGGGCTGGCTGGAGCCCGGCGAGATGCTCCCCGAGGGCCCCTTCGGCGACCACACCGGTTTCTACACTCCGCAGGAGCCCTTCCCCGCGCTGAAGATCGACTGCGTGACCATGCGGAGGCGCCCGCTGCTCCAGTCGATCGTCGTCGGCCGCCCCCCGACGGAGGACGGCCCCCTCGGCCGGGCGACGGAACGCTTCTTCCTGCCCCTGCTGAAGATCATCGTCCCGGACATCGTGGACTACCACCTCCCCGAGGCGGGCGGCTTCCACAACTGCGCGATCGTCTCGATCGAGAAGAAGTACCCGAAGCACGCGCAGAAGGTCATGCACGCGATCTGGGGCGCCCACATGATGTCCCTGACGAAGCTGATCGTGGTCGTGGACTCCGACTGCGACGTCCACGACCTCCACGAGGTCGCCTGGCGGGCCCTCGGCAACACGGACTACGCCCGCGACCTCACGGTGGTCGAGGGCCCGGTGGACCACCTCGACCATGCCTCCTACCAGCAGTTCTGGGGCGGGAAGGCGGGCATCGACGCGACCAGGAAGTGGATCGAGGAGGGCTACACCCGGGACGGGGGCTGGCCCGACATGGTCGAGTCGGACCCGGCCACGGCGGCGCTCGTCGACCGCCGCTGGAAGGAGTACGGCCTGTGAGCAGCGCCTCCGCCGCGATCCCCCGGCCGGGCCGCACCAAGGCGTTCCTGCGGCTGGTGATGATCGAGCACTCGGTCTTCGCGCTCCCCTTCGCGTACATCGCCGCGCTCACGGCCATGTTCCAACTGGACGGCAACGTCCACTGGGTACGGCTGCTGCTGGTCACCGTCTGCATGGTCGGGCTGCGCACCTTCGCGATGGCGGTCAACCGGATCATCGACCGCGAGATCGACGCGCGGAACCCGCGCACGGCGCACCGTGAGCTGGTGACCGGCGCGATGTCGGTGAAGCACGCCTGGACCGGCGCCCTGATCGCCCTGGTGGTCTTCCTGGGCGCGGCGGCGCTGCTGAACCCGCTCTGCCTGGCGCTGGCCCCCGTCGCCGTGATCCCGATGGTGGTCTACCCGTACGGCAAACGCTTCACGAACTACCCGCAGGCCATCCTCGGCCTCGCCCAGGCCATGGGACCGGTCGGCGGCTGGCTCGCGGTCACCGGCGAGTGGTCCTGGGACGCGGTGGTCCTCGGCCTGGCGGTCGGCATCTGGATCGGCGGCTTCGACCTCATCTACGCCTGCCAGGACGTCGACTCAGACCGTGAGACCGGCGTCCTGTCGGTCCCGGCCCGCTTCGGCATCCCGGCGGCGGTCTGGGCGGCGCGGGTCTGCCACGTCCTGACGACGGCCCTGTTCGCCTGGTACGCGGTGCTCACGGACGCGGGCGCCTTCCTGTGGCTGGGCCTGGCGATCGTGGCGGGCGCCTTCGTCTACGAGCACACCATCGTGCGCCCGCATGACCTGTCCCGCCTGAACCGGGCGTTCTTCAGCGTCAACGGCTTCATCGGCATTGCCCTGTTCGTGTGCGCGCTGCTGGATCTTCTGGTTCGGGGTCTGACCCTCTGAATACGGTGCGGCCTACCATCGAGTGCAGAAACTCCAGGGAGGCCAGCGTGACCGTCTCGGGCATTGACCGCCTGCACTCGCAGCTCAGCCGGTTCGAGGACATGTTCCCCGGCTATCGCATGGAGATTGTCGAGGGCAGCATCATGATGAGTCCGGTCAAGCCCCACCACGCGGAGACCATCCGACTGGTGTGGAACACCCTGCGGGAGCAGGTGGCCGAGGAATGGGGCTTCACCAGCGATGTTGCCTTCCCCTTCGACGATGAGAACGAGTTCTGCCCTGACCTGGCCGTCATTCCCGCGGCGGAGGTCGAAAAGAACCAGGGGGCGTACTCACCCGACCTCGTCGAAATCGTCGTCGAGGTCGTGTCCCAGGGCAGCATCCGCCGCGACTACGAGCTCAAGCCGCGTTGGTACGCCTCTCGCGGCATCGCCAACTACCTGATCCTCGACCCGCTCAAGGGCCACTGCGTCACGATGTGGAACCCCGGCCCCGACGGTTACCGGGGTCGCGACACGATCTCCTACGGCCCCGACGTCACCGTCGACTCGCCGCTGGGCAAACTCACGATCGCCACCGGCCGCCTCCCCGTCGACCCGAAGGCGCGCCCTACGCGGTGAGCACCGCGCGGTGTGGGCGGCGCCGGAACAGGAACGCCGACACCACCCCCGCCACCAGCCCGATCAGGTGGCCCTGCCAGCTGACGCCCGCCGCGGTCGGTGCGATGCCCGCGAGGATCGAGCCGCCCCAGATCGCGGCGATGACGATGCCCACCGCGACCCCCGCCAGCCGCCGCTCGACGAACCCGCTGACGACCAGGAACCCGAAGAGCCCGAAGACGACACCCGAGGCGCCCGCCGTGTTGGTGTTGTCCGGGGATATCAGCCACACGCCCAGGCCGTCGGCCACGATGACCAGCGCGCAGACCGCGGCGAAGCGGCGCAGCCCGCCCAGTGCCGCGAGGAACCCGAGCACCAGCAGCGGCACGCTGTTCGCCGCGACATGGCCGAAGCCGAAGTGGATGAACGACGCGGGCACGACGTCGACCAGCTCGGGCACCGAACGCGGCATGATGCCGAAGTCGTCCAGCGCGTGCCCGCTCGCCACGTCGATCACTTCGAGGATCCACAGCAGGGCCACCCAGCCCGCCATCAGCTTGGCGGCGGCCTTCGCACGGTCCCCGCGCGACCACTCCCGATCAGGGCTCAGCGCCCCGCGCACTCCATCTGCCATGTCAACCCCCGACTCAACTCGTCCCCTCAGTGAAACGGCCGTGCCCCCTTGACCGGTTCCCGCTCCACGGCGCCGGATAGGCTCGGTGTCGTGAACCAAGTCAAGCCAGGAGAGACGGCGCGTACGCCTTGGATCGTAGGGGTCTCCGGTGCATCCGGCACCCCATACGCCGCCGCCGTGCTGCGCGCGCTCCTCGCCGCCGGCGAGAGCGTCGACCTCGTGGTGTCCCGGGCCTCGCGGCTGACCCTGCTGGACGAGACGGGCATCGCGTTCCGGGACGCGCACTGGCGTGACGACCTGCGGGAATGGCTGTCGCGCGGCGCCGACGGCAAGCCCGGCACGTTCCCGGTGCACGTCGACGGCGACCGGGTACGGCACTGGAGCGCCGGCGACCTGGCCGCCGGGCCGTCCTCGGGCTCGTACCCCGTCAAGGGCATGCTGATCGTCCCCGCGTCGACGGCGTGCGTCGCGGGTGTGGCGCTGGGGCTCAGCAAGGACCTGCTGCAACGGGCGGCGAGCGTCACCCTGAAGGAACGCCGCCGACTCGTCGTCGCCGTACGGGAGACGCCGTTGAACGGGCAGACCCTGCGGCATCTGGTGGCCCTGGACGACGCGGGCGCCACCGTACTGCCCGCCTCCCCGGCCTTCTACGCGGGAGCCACGCACATCCAGGACCTGGTGGACTTCGTGGCCGGCCGGGTGCTGGACGCGGCGGGCGTCCCGCACACCCTGTACCGGCGCTGGGAGGGCGAGATCGGCCGGGCCCGCCCCTCGGAGAAGAGCGACACCGGCGATACGAGCACCACGGCCCCCGGGGCCACCTGAGCGGCACCCGCTCACCCGCGCGCACGGCGCACCACTCTCATCTACCAAGCAACTCTTCAGCGGAAGGCAACCGATCGCATGGACGCGGTGGACAGGCAGCTCATCCAGGCCCTGAGGGAGAACGGCCGGGCCTCCTACGCGGAGCTGGGGCGCCTCGTCGGCCTGTCGGGACCCAGTGTCACCGACCGCATCAACCGGCTGGAGGCCGCCGGAGTCATCACCGGGTACCGGGCCACCGTCGACGCGGCCTCCCTCGGCCTCGGCGTGATCGCGCTCATCGGGATCTCGCTCTCCGACGCCGCCGACCACGAGGACGTGGCGGACCGGCTCCGCGACCTCGACGAGATCGAGGACTGCTGGTTCATCGCGGGTGACGACTCCTTCATGCTCAAGGTGCGCGCCACCGACGTCGACGGCCTGGAGAAGACGATCCGCCGGCTGTCCGGCACGAAGGGCGTCTCCCGGACCCGTACGACGATCGTGCTCTCCACGAAGTGGGAGAACAGGGTGGGTGAGCTGCCCGAGGAGCAGTAGGACCGGGGGAGTACGGTGGCCTGAGTTGTCGTTGAGGGAAGGCGGAGGCATGGACGTCGGGCTCAAGCGCGAGCTGGAGGAGAAGGTCCGCTCCGGTGAGCGGCTGACCCGTGAGGACGGCATCGCGCTGTACGAGTCGGACGACCTGGCATGGCTGGGCGGGCTGGCGCACGAGGTGCGGACGCGGAAGAACGGCGACGTCGTCCACTTCAACGTCAACCGTCACCTCAACATGACCAATGTGTGCACGGCCTCCTGCGCGTACTGCTCCTTCCAGCGCAAGCCGGGGGAGAAGGACGCGTACACGATGCGCATCGAGGAGGCCGTCAAGCTCGCCAAGGCCATGGAGAGCGAGAACCTCACCGAGCTGCACATCGTCAACGGCCTGCACCCGAACCTGCCGTGGCGCTACTACCCGCGCTCGCTGCGGGAGCTGAAGGCGGCCCTCCCGAACGTCTCGCTGAAGGCGTTCACGGCCACGGAGATCCACCACTTCGAGACGATCAGCGGGCTGTCGGCGTCGGAGATCCTCGACGAGCTGATCGACGCGGGTCTGGAGTCCCTGACGGGCGGCGGCGCGGAGATCTTCGACTGGGAGGTCCGGCAGCACATCGTCGACCACCGCACCCACTGGGAGGACTGGTCGCGGATCCACCGCCTGGCGCACGAGAAGGGTCTGAAGACCCCGTGCACCATGCTCTACGGCCACATCGAGGAGCCGCGGCACCGCGTCGACCACGTGCTGCGGCTGCGGGAGCTGCAGGACGAGACCGGCGGCTTCCAGGTCTTCATCCCCCTGCGCTACCAGCACGACTTCGTCGACATGCAGGACGGCAAGGTACGCAACCGGCTCCAGGCGCGTACGCAGATGGCGACGGGCGCGGAGGCGCTGAAGACCTTCGCGGTCTCGCGACTGCTGTTCGACAACGTCCCGCACGTGAAGGTCTTCTGGGTGATGCACGGCGTCCAGACCGCGCAGCTCGCGCTGCAGCACGGGGCCGACGACATGGACGGCTCGGTCGTCGAGTACAAGATCACCCACGACGCGGACAACTACGGCACGCCGAACAAGCTGACCCGCGAGGATCTGCTGGACCTCATCCGGGACGCCGGATTCCGTCCGGTGGAGCGGAACACCCGGTACGAGATCATCCGGGAGTACGAGGGGGCGGATCCGCTGCGGCGGGAGTCGCCGCAGCCGATGCGGGTCTGAACGGCCGGGCGCCCATCAACTCGGGGGTGCGGGGTCGCTCCGCGGGCGCGGGGAACCGTGTGATCGGCCCCCACCCGCCCGCACGTGTCCGCGGTCCGGAATCCGCTTGAGCACCGCCAAAAGTAATGGCTAACCTCCCCGTATGGCCCTTACCTTCCAGCTGGACCCGCGCCTCACCCCCGCCCTCCGTGACGGCATCCTGGCCCTCTGGGCGGACGTCTCCAACGCCGGTGGAGCCGTCGGGTTCGTGCCCCCGGTCTCGCCGGAGGCGATCCGTCCCGAGCTGGTGAAGCACATGGCCGGCATGGCGGAGGGCCGGCAGCGGCTGCTGGTGGGGTTCGACGCCGCCGGCGAGCCCGCGGCCACCGCGTTCTTCAGCTTCAACACGCACCGCCTGATGACGCACTGGGTCTGGCTCTACACGGTGATGGTGCACCCCTCCCACCAGGGCAAGGGCTACGGCCGTGACCTGATGAAAGCGGCGGAGGAGGCGGCCCGCGGCTTCGACGGCATCGACGCCGTCCGCCTCACCTGCCGCGGCGGCCTCGGCCTGGAGCACTTCTACGCGGCCTGCGGCTACAAGGAGGTCGGCCGTGTACCCGGTGCCATCCGGGTCGCCCCGGACGACCACCGCGACGACATCACGATGCTCCTGCCCCTGGACTGAGCCGTCCGCACCCCCGTGCAAGATCGCCCCCCGACCGTGCTTCACTGGACGGTGGCCTTTGGAAACGTCCGGAACGGAAACGGAAGAGTGGATTGAGATGCTCCGCTACACACTGATGCGCCTCGGGATCTTCGTGGGCTGCTTCGTGGTCGTCTGGGCCCTCGTCTACTCCGGCATCGCCCCGCGTGGTCTCGGCGCCTCCAACGGCATGTGGATGATCATGCTCGCCCTCGTCGTGTCCGCGCCGATCAGCTTCGTCGCCCTCCGCAAGGAGCGCGACCGGGCCTCCGCCCGGATCGCCCCGCGCCTCGACCGTTCCATCGACCGCTTGAAGTCCAACATCGCCGCCAACCGCGGTCAGGAGGACGAGGCGGACGACGTCGCCCGTTCCCGGGACGAGGACGGCGCGCCCACGGAGACCGTCGACGACGAGACGGCCAAGCCTTCCCGGACCGCCGGCGCGTCCGAGACGGCCGAGGCGACCCCGTCCGCGTCGGGCCGTCCCGCCTCGTAACGCGCCGCCCCGCGGAAAAGCCGGCCGGGATCTTTCCCGGCGGCAAAACCGTACGCTTGCCCGCATGGGTGCTGTGAAGAACAAACGGATGCCCCGGGCGGTGCGGGAACAGCAGATGCTGGATGCGGCCGTACGGACGTTCGGGCAGCGTGGCTACCGGGCCGCCTCCATGGACGAGATCGCCGAACTGGCGGGCGTGTCCAAGCCGTTGGTGTACCTCTACCTGAACTCCAAGGAAGACCTCTTCACCGCCTGCATCCGCCGCGAGGCCCAGGCGCTCAGCACCGCCGTACGCGAGGGCGTCAACCCCCGGCTGCCCGCCGACCGCCAACTCTGGGAGGGGCTGCGGGCGTTCTTCACCCACACCGCGCGCAACCCGGATGCCTGGGCGGTTCTGCACCTCCA
The DNA here is from genome assembly GCF_056437585.1 of Streptomyces sp. NPDC042364. NCBI lineage: Bacteria > Bacillati > Actinomycetota > Actinomycetes > Kitasatosporales > Streptomycetaceae > Streptomyces > Streptomyces sp. NPDC042364. The sequence goes on from NZ_JBWKAJ010000013.1 coordinate 94,212, forward strand.
GGCCCGTACGCACGGCGAGCCCTTCGCCGCCGAGGTCGCGGCGATGCGCGAGGAGATGGTGGCGTTCGTGACGGGGCTGATCCTGGCCGCCGCCCGTGAGGCCCGCCGCGACCCGTCCCTCCCCGAACGCGAGGTCGCCGGCCTCGCCGAGGCGCTGGTCGGTGCCGCCGAGGCCCTCGCCGCCTGGGCCAACGCCACGCCCGGCCTCACGGCCAGACAGGCCGCCGCCACCCTCATGAACTTCGCCTGGTCCGGCCTCGGCAACCTGATGGACGGCCGCCCCTGGACCCCACCGGCCGACCTCGCCACGCCGTAGGTCCTCCCGGTCTCCGTACCGCGCGCCCCCACGCCTGCGCCGGCGCTCAGTGGATCAGCGGATACACGCTCCCCGCCACATGCACCCGCTCCCCGCCCCTCCGGTCCGGGCCGCGCAGTTCGAAGTCGCCGCCGGGGCGGCCCTCCGCCGCGTAGGTGACGGTGCTCGGGAGGGGGACCGGCGCCCGGAACTCGGCCCGGACCAGGACCGCCGGGGGCGTTCCGTGTTCGGCGAGGCAGCGGGCGACCGTCCACATGCCGTGGGCGATGGCGCGGGGAAACCCGAACAGGCGGGCGCCGAGGGGGTGGAGGTGGATGGGGTTGCGGTCGCCCGAGACCGCCCCGTAGCGCCGTCCGACATCCGGGGCGAGCCGCAACTCGGCGAGGGCGGGGAGCGGCGCGGGCGCCGGACGCGCGCTCTTGTCGACGGCGCCCGGGTCGAGGTCCGTCCGGTGCCGGGCGAGGTACGTACTGCGGGACTCCCAGGCGATCTCGTCGCAGCCGCACTCACCGCGGGCGTCCCGTACCTCCGTCACCACCGCGGCCTCGGTACCGCGTCGGTGGGGCGTCAACCCGTCCACGTACACGCTCAGTTCGTACTCCCCGGTGGCCGGCAGCCGACGGCGGCGGGTGATCTCGACCGAGGTGTGGACGAGCCCGAGCAGGGGCAGCGGGAAGTCACGGCCGGACATGATCCGCATGGCGAGCGGGAAGCCGAGCACATGCGGATAGGTGAGCGGGACGGCGTCCTCACCGGTGGGGAAGCCGCAGACCCGTTCGTATGCGGCGAGATGCGCGAGATCGATCCGTACGCCGGGCAGGACGAGCCGGTTCAGGCGGTCGAGGCGGCCGACCGTGCCGTCGCCGTGCCGGGCGGCCGTACGGGGCAGCCTGCGGCTCTTGCAGGGGGAGAGCAGAGCGCCCCGGGCGAGGAGGGGCGGCAGCAGAGGGGGGCCGGTGAGGGTGAGCTGAGGCATCGGACCGTTTCCCCTTTGCAGCGCCGCGTCCTTACTCCCAAGTCAGGTTACCCGAGGTAAAGGCCCGGCGGAGCAGGTGTGTGAGCGTGGGAGACGAGTGACCCTCGGGTCGTGTCCACGCATCCTTGACCTGCGGCGGAGCGCTCCGCGACACTGCACATCCCCGCCCCCGGAACATCCCCGGACCACCCCCGCACTCACACGAACCTCACACACCGGCCCCGTACGATCCGGGCACACCGAACGCCCAGGAGCCGCCCGTGTCCCAGCTCGATCGCAGCGAACCCCTGCTCGTGGAACCCGAGTTGAAGCGGCTGGACGGCACGGTACGAGAGGCGTACGTCCCCCCGCTGGTCACGCCCGGGGCATACGGCTCGCTCGCGGACATCCCCTTCGACAACGCGGACCACGAGCCCGGGGCGGTCGTCCTCAGCCGCAAGGACAACCGGGGCGGTGCTTCCGGTGACGGCCGCGAGGACGCCGACGGGAAGGGCAAGGGCAAGGGGAAGGGGAACGGCAACGGCAACGGGAGCGGGGACGCGGGTCGTTGGCGGGACGTGACGGCGGCGGAGTTCGCGGCCGAGGTGCTCGCCGTGGCGAAGGGCCTGATCGCCGAAGGCCTGATGCCGGGCGACCGTATCGCCATCATGGCGCGGACGACATACGAGTGGACGCTGCTCGACTTCGCGGCCTGGGCGGCGGGCCTGGTCACCGTGCCCGTCTACCCGACCTCCTCCGTATTCCAGACCCGCTGGATCCTCCAGGACTCCGGCGCGGTCGCCCTCGCCGTGGAGACCACCGGTCAGGCCGCCGCCCTCGGCCCGGAACTCGACCGCATCCCCGACCTCCGCCACATGTGGGCCTTCGAGAAGGGCCACATGGAACGCCTCGCCGAGCGGGGCCGGCACGTGTCCGACCAGGAAGTCGCCGTACGACGCGGGGTGCTGGGCCCCGACACCCTCGCGACCCTCATCTACACCTCGGGCACCACCGGCCGCCCCAAGGGCTGCGCGCTCACCCACGGCAACTTCTTCGCGGAGATCGACAACGCGATCGACCTCCTCTACCCGATCTTCCGCGCGAAGACCGACGAGGAGGCCTCCACCCTCCTCTTCCTCCCGCTCGCCCATGTCTTCGGCCGGATGGTCGCGATCGCCTGCATGCGGGCCCGCATCCGCGTCGGGCACTCGCCGAGCTTCCGCACCGAGGACCTGCTCGCGGACCTGAAGTCGTTCCGCCCGACCTTCCTGCTGCTCATCCCGTACGTCCTGGAGAAGGTCTTCAACACGGCCCGCGCCTCCGCCGAACGCATGGGCCGCGCCTCCTCCTTCGACCGCGCCGCCGCCGTGGCCCGCCGCTACGGCGAGGCGCTGGAGTCCGAGCAGCACGGCACCGGCCCCGGCCCCACCGCCTTCCTCAAGGCGGCCCGCACCTTCTACGACCCCCTGGTCTACCGACGCATCCGCAACGCCCTCGGCGGCAGGGTCCGTTACGTCATCTGCGGCGGCTCCCCGCTGGGCCGCCGCCTGGCCGCCTTCTTCGCCGGCGCCGGCATCGACGTCTTCGAGGGCTACGGCATGACGGAGACCACCGCGGCCGTCACCGTCACCCCGCCGGTCCGCCCCCGCCTCGGCACGGTCGGCCGGCCGCTGCCGGGCACACGTGTGCGCATCGCCGCCGACGGCGAGGTCCTCCTGCAGGGCGGCCAGATCTTCCGCGGCTACTGGGACCCCCAGGCCGGCGGGGTCGTCCCCACGAGCCCCGACGGCTGGTTCGCCACGGGGGACATCGGCCGGCTCGACGACGACGGCTACCTCACGATCACCGGCCGCAAGAAGGAGATCCTGGTCACCGACAGCGGCAAGAACGTGGCCCCGGCCCCGCTGGAGAACTGGCTCCGCTCCCACCCGCTGATCGCCCAGGCCATGGTCATCGGCGACCGCCGCCCGTACGTCACCGCCCTGCTGACCCTGGACCCCGAGGGCATCACCCACTGGCGCCAGATGAACGGCAAGCACGCGGTGCCCGCCGAACTCCTGGTCGACGACCCGGAGCTGCGCATGGTCCTCCAGCGCGCCGTCGACGAGGCCAACCGCCTCGTCTCCCGCCCCGAGTCCATCCGCCGCTTCACCGTCCTCCCCGGCGGCTTCACGGAGGAGGCGGGCCATCTGACTCCGTCGATGAAGCTGCGGAGAGAGGCGATCGAGGAGGCGTTCGCGGGGGAGATCGAGGCGTTGTACGAGAGGTGAGGGCGGCGGATCGGCGCAGACGGCGGTGACGGCGAGTGCTCCGACGGGGAACGGACGCCGGGGCGGTGGAGCAGCAGCCCAGTTTCACAGCTCCGTCTGGGCCAAGATGGACAAGAAGCCCGGTGAAGGGGCGATCATCACCGCCCGGACGGACCAGTTCCGCTCGGGATTCGAGGTCTACTACTCCAGGACCTATGACCGGTGGGCGTTCAATCAGTACTCCGCCGACACCGAGGTGATTGCGATGAGGGGCGCTTCTCGCCTTCGTTCTTCACCCGCAAGCGACTGACCGAGGTCACCACCCAGGTCTACGACGGCAGCGGATACAAGAAGGTCGATTCCTGGAAGCTGGCTCACCGCTGGGGCCAGGCTGACGTCGACTACCAGTTGCTGCTGGACTCCATCCAGCGGACAGGGCACACCGCCGATACGGCGATCACCCTGCCGAAGACCACCCTTGTCTACTCCCAGTACTCCAATCGACTCGACAAGGTGGGCGACGGCCACGCCCCCTTCGTCAAGGAGCGCCTGTCGAGCATCGCCGACGAGTCCGGCGGCCAGATCAGCGTCAACTATTCGAACCCGGCCTGTGCCTGGGACGCGCTGCCGACCCCGAAGAGCAACACCAGCCGCTGCTTCCCCCAGTACATGGGCGGTAGCGCCACCGAGGACCCTGAACTCCATTGGTTCAACAAGTACGTGGTCGACTCGGTCGTGGCGTCCGACCGTACGGGTGGCGCCCCTGATCAGGTCACCTCGTACGACTACCTGGGCGGCGCCGCCTGGCACTACGACGATGACGACGGACTGACGAAGGAAAAGTCCAAGACCTGGTCCCAATGGCGCGGCTACGGACGCGTGCGTGTCCAGACCGGTGGACCTGGCGGCCCGTCCGCGATGAAATCGCAGCAGGAGACGTACTTCCTGCGCGGAATGGACGGCGACCGCAAGGAACCCAGCGGCGACACCAAATCAGTGACCGTCACTCTCGGCGAGGGCGAGGGCGACCCGATCACCGACCATGAGTCAGCGGCCGGCTTCGCCTACAAGACGGTCAGCTACTCGGGGCCGAACGGCAAGGTGCTCTCCAAGACCGTGAACCGTCCCTGGCACCACGAGACGGCCAAGAAGGTCCGCGACTGGGGCACGGTAACGGCCAACTTCACCGGCACCAGGCACACGAAGACGTTCACCTCACTGGACGACGGGGCCGGCGCCGAATGGCGCATCACCTCCACTGCCACGACGTTCGACGAGGTCGCCGGTCGAGTGACCCACATCGACGACTTCGGTGACAACTCGACCTCTGACGACAACCGCTGTACCCGAACGAGCTACCAGCTCAGCAGCACGCTCAACAACATCCTCACGCTTCCCTCCCGTGTGGAGACCGTCGCCAAGTCCTGTGACAAGGCGGCAGGCCCCGGCGACGTGATTTCCGACGTCCGGAGCGCCTACGACGGGGGCGCTTACGGTGAGGCCCCCACCAAGGGCGACGCGACCGCCAGCGCGCTGCTGAAGAAGTACGACGGCACCACAGCCGTCTACCTGGAGTCCGGTGCCACATTCGACTCCTACGGTCGCCAGCTGACCAGCACCGACCTCACGGCAGACGTGAAGGTCACCGCAGGCGGTGTCCTGACCCGGACGACGCGCAGCGACGGCCGTACCACCAAGACCGAGCGAACTCCCGCTACGGGCTTCGCAACCACCACAAAAGTGACGACGCCTCCTGCCACGGCGGGTAACGCGAGCTCGGCGCAGACCTCCACCACCACGCACGACATCCGACGAGGACTGCCCCTGGCCCAGACCGACACCAACGGCAACGTCACCAACTTCGCCTACGACGCCCTGGGCCGCTCCTCCAAGGTGTGGCTGGCCGACCGGTCGACCGGCCAGACGCCGTCCTTCGAGTTCACCTACACCATCGCCGAGAACAAGGCCGTTGCCGTCGGCACGAAGGCGATCGGCAACGGTGGGGCCCAGAGAACGTCGTACGTCCTCTACGACGGCTTCCTCCGCCCGCGTCAGACCCAGGAACCGGGACCGGCCGGACAAAGCCTGGTAACCGACGTCCTCTACGACGAGCGTGGTCTGATCAGCAAGGAATTCGCCACCTACTACGCCAAGGTGGCTCCCTCCACTGTTCTGTTCGCGCCCGACGACGCACTGACCGTCGAGACACAGACCTGGTACCGGTACGACGGACAGGGACGTTAGATCGAGGCGAAGCAGGTCGCAGGAAACGCGGACGGCGGACAGGTCCTGGCCACCACCACGACCATTCACGGCGGTGACCGCACCACGGTAATTCCGCCGGTCGGAGGCACGGCCAGCACCACGATCTTTGACGCTCGCGGCCAGACCACCGAACTGCGCCAGCACCGAACGCGCAGCGCGAGTGCAGCGTTCGACACCACCTCCTACGGCCACACGCCACGCGGTGAACTGAAGAAGGTCACCGACCCCGAAGGCAACGCCTGGGAGTACACCTACGACCTGCTCGGCCAGCAGATCAAGTCCGTCGACCCGGACAAGGGCACGACGATCAGCGAGTACGACGACCGCGGCCAGCTCACGAAGGTCGACGACGCTCGCCCCGGGGCTCCTGTGCTGTGGTTCGGTTACGACAACCTGGGCCGCAAGACCGAGACCAGGGAGGACGGGTCCGGCGGCAAACTGCTGAGCAAGTACGTCTACGACACGATCAGCAACGCCAAGGGGCACCTGGCCGAATCCACTCGCTACAGCGGTGGCAACGCCTACACATCCAAGGTGCTGGCTTACGACCGTCTGTACCGCCCGCTGCGCACCTCTGTGACGATCCCGTCCTCGGAGGGGGCGCTGCAGGGTACTTATGTGGCGACGACCTCTTACACGTTGTCGGGGCTTGTCGAGGGTGCCGGGTATCCGAAGGCCGGTTCCCTGCCAGCCGCGACGGTCGCCTACGCCTACGAGGACGCCACGCTGCGGCCGATCAGGATCGATGGGCCTCAGGGGCTCAAAGCCACGACCGATTACACAGTGACCGGACAACCCAGGGACCACCAGTTGTCCAGCGGCGGCGGTAAGAGTGTCCTCGTCAACAACGCCTATGAGATGGGTACCAAGCGCCTTGCCAACTCGACCGTCCATCGCGAGGGCGTCCCGGGCTTCGACAAGAGCAGTACCTACGACTACGACGAGGTGGGCAATGTCCTCTCGGTGTCGGACGTCTCCCGTTCCGGCACCGACACCCAGTGCTTCACCTACGACCACCTGCGTCGCCTGACCGAGGCATGGACCCAGGGCACCACCACCTGCGCCACCGCCGCGACCGCCAGTGTGCTGGGCGGACCGGCCAAGTACTGGCACTCCTACACCTATGACGCCGTGGGCAACCGTCGTACCGAGACGCTGCACGACGTCACCGGTGACGCCGCCAAGGACACCAAAAGGACCTATGCCTACCCGGGTGTGGGTAAGGCAAGGCCGCACGCCCTGACCTCCGTCACCGAGGCCGGCCCCGAGGGCACGGCGCTGCAGAGCTACGGGTACGACGAGGTCGGCAACACCACGACCCGCACCCTCGGTGGCGACACCCAGACCCTTCTCTGGGACACCGAGGGCCACCTCGCCAAGGTGACAGAACCGGTCGAAGGAGGCGCGGACAAGGTCACGGAGTACCTCTACGACCCCGACGGCAACCGGCTCATCGGCAGAACCTCGACCGAGACGACGCTGTACCTCGGAGCCACGGAAATCACCCTGGCCAAGGGCTCCACCACCCCGAAGGCCACCCGCTACTTCGACCTGGGCAGCGGCAACCAGGCGGTGCAGAAGGACGACGGGTCCATCTCCTTCACGATCGCGGATCACCATGGAACGGGTGAACTCTCGATCGAGGCTGCCACCCAGAAGCTCACCCAGCGCCGCACTCTGCCCTTCGGAGGAATCCGCGGTGACGCCCCGACCAACTGGCCGGGCACCAAGGGCTTCGTGGGCGGCACGGACGACACCAAGGTCACTGGCCTCACCCACCTCGGCGCCCGTGAATACGACCCGGCCCTCGGCCGCTTCATCAGCGTCGACCCCCTCATGGAGATCGACAAGCCCCAGACACTCAACGGCTATACGTACGGGGCCCAGAACCCGCTCTTCTTCACCGACGCCACCGGACTGGGTCTGGCCTGTGGGCCGGGATTCGACGCGGGGTGCGGCACCGGGGTGGTCACGCATGGCGACGGCACCTTGTCCAAGGACGGTCGTCCTACCGGGGGCGGCACCATTTACAGGCCGCGCAGGGGAGTGAACGGCGCGCCCATGAACGGGCCCGTGACCATCCAGCCCTATGGCCAGTCAGTCACGATCCAAGGTGTCTACATCCCCACGCAGGAAGAACTCGCCGCGGAGTTCCCCTATTACCACGAGAACATTGACTTCCAGTACAACCTGGAGAACTGGGCCAGGACTCAGTGTCCTCCGTCCAAGGCCTATGGAGATTTTTGCTCCGCAGTGGGCAAGCTTGGCTGGTTCGGAGGCAACCCCGAGATTGACGTCCTCGAAGTGATCGGGGTCCGCTCCTACGTCGACTGCTACAACGGCAAGGGGTGCAAGGATGCTGCAATTGATGCGGGAATCTCAGCCGCCGGTTACGGTCTGGGGAAGCTGGCCAAGGTCACGCTCAACGTCTTCCAGGCGGCCCTGAAACGTTCGGACAGCGCTGCCATCGGTTGCCTCATCGCGGCTGCACACAGCTTCGTCGCCGGCACCGAAGTTCTCATGGCCGACGGAACGACCAAACCCATCGAGGACGTCGAGATCGGCGACAAGCTCACGGTCACCGATCCGACAACCGGCGAGACCACGGTGCGTGAAGTCGCCGGGACCATCGTCACCGAGGACGACAAGCACTTCGTCGACCTCACGATCGAAACAGCCAAGGGCACCTACTCCTTGGTCACGACCACAACCCATCCCTTCTGGTCCGACTCCGACGGCACGTGGGTAGACGCGGGCGATCTCAAGCCGGGCATGACCATCCGCGCTGCAGACGGTTCTGCCGTACCGGTGGTCAAGACGCGCGAGTTCGCAGAGCGGCAGCGCACGTTCGATCTGACGATTAGCGATATACACACGTACTATGTGCTCGCTGGTCAGACGCCGGTACTCGTTCACAACAGCAACTGTTCTCCATTCACCGATGGAGACATCTGGGACGGATCATTCAATGTTGGAGGGCAGACGGTTGAGACCATGGCGACCGTCAGGGTGGCCGGAGACACCGTGCATCTGGACGGGCTGATGGTCTTCCCGGCGGGGACCCAAGGGCTGAGCCGCGCCCCGATCGGGCCAGATGCAATCCGCCAGATGAAGCGCTCCGTCGCTGAGCAGGCGAGATCCCAGGGGTTTAGCACCGTCGTGCTGAACTATGAGCGGCATATCCCCAAACCGGACGGCAGTATCTACAAGCGCCCGGGGTCGATGACCTTGGACGTCGCAAAGATCCTAGGAGATTAGAGAGTGGACCGGTCTCGACTGGACGGTTTGGCATCGAGCATCACGGGCCGAGGGCAAGTGGAGCGGGAACCGGTATTCCGGGAACTGCGGGAACTTGGCCTGTCGCCGATCGAAGCGATCTACGTAGCTTCTCGTGTGCTTGGCCTGTCTTTGCCTGAGGCGAAAACTGCGATCTATGCGAGCGCTGCCTGGCGCGATCAGCAGGAGGATTGGCAGCGGCTTCAGTCCGGCCTCGAAGAGTGAAGATGCTCACCAGCCTTAAGTGGCGATAGCAAATTTGAAGCCCCGTCAGGTGCGTCCTGGCGGGGCTTCTGCGGTGGGTGACGGCAGTAGTTGACGGCAACGTCAGTGGAGGGTGGCTCCGCACAGCGGCGGGTCGTCGCTGTCGTCGCGGGTCGACTCGTCGTTGGCAGGACCGTCAAGGGCGGTGCTGAGGGTGTCGATGGCGTCGCGCTGGAGGCGGAGTCGGACGTGGGCGTAGACGGTGGCGGTGACGCCGATGTGGGCGTGGCCGAGGAGTTCCTTGATGACGACGAGTTCGACGCCCTGTTCCAGGAGCAGGGTGGCGGTCGAGTGGCGGAGGTCGTGGAAGCGGATGCGGCGGAGGCCGGCCTTGCGGAGGAGCGTGGTGAAGGTGCGGGTGAGGTTGGTCGGGTCGATCGGTCCGCCCTGGGGAGTGGTGAACACGTGCCCGTTGTGCTGCCACGTGGTGCCTGCGGCCTCACGCTCGCGCTGCTGTTGTTCGTGGTGGTGCTTCAGTGACTGGAGGCAGCGGGCGGGGAGGGCGATGCGGCGTTCGGAGGCTCGGGTCTTGGTGGGCAATGTGGTGAGTCCGCCTGTGCTGGTGCGCTGCAAGGTGCGGCGGACAGCGGCCGTGCCCCGGTCGAGGTCGAGGTCTTTCCAGCGGAGGCCGAGGAGTTCGCCTTTGCGGAGTCCGGTGTGGAGCGCGAGTTCGAACAGGGCATGGAGCCGGTGTCTGCGCGCGGCTGTGAGGAACTGGCGGGCTTCGTCGGTGGTGAGGGGTTCGAAGCGTCGGGGCCGGGGGTGTGCCGGTGCGGACGTTACGGGCCACGTTGCGAGGGATTTCTTCCTCGCGTACGGCGTGTTCGAGTGCGGATTTGAGTACGGAGTGGATGTAGGTCAGCGTCAGCGGAGAGAGCCGCTTGGAGCAGCACGTTCCGACGGCGCAGCAACGGGGCTCATCACGGCCCGCATCGATGCCGCGCGCGCAGCACTGGCAGGTGGTGCGGAGCTGGTTGAGCCAGGTGCGGACGTCCTTTGCAGAGAGCTTGGCGAGCTTCTTCTTGCCCAGGCCGGGGACGAGGTACCGGTTGACGCAGGCGGTGTAGCGGGTGTGGGTGTTCTCACGGAGGTGGTGGACGGCAACGGCATCGAGCCAGTACGTCAGGTACGCGCCAACGCTGCCCTGTGCGGAGGGCACGGGGAGGCCGCGGTTGCTGGTGGCGATCTTCTCGGTGAGCTTGGCCAGGGCTTCCTTCCGGGTGGTGCCGTAGACGCGGACGCGGCGGCGGGTGTTGCCCGGCGGCGAGGACGTATCCGGCGGCTTCCCAGCGGCTGTCCTTGCGCTGGTAGACGGTTCCGTCGCCGTTGGCGCGGGTTCGGCGGGAGGCGGGGGTGTCGCGAGGTGTGGTCATCAGGCGGCTTCCTGTTCGAGGCGGGTGCGGATGAAGTCGTTGAGGGAGTGGGTGGGGATGCGGCGGGCGCGGCCGAGGGTGATCGAGGCGAGCTGGCGGGTGCGGAGCAGGTCGTAGACGGCGGACCGGCCGAGCTGGAGGCGTGCCATGACCTGTGGCACCGTCAGCAGTTCCTCCGGTGTGCTCGGCCCTTGGTGGGGCGCGGCGGGTGCCTGCATGGTTATCAGCAACCCCCTTCGGCGATGAACTGCCGGGCGAGTTCTCTGCGGTGCCAGACGGCGGCGGCGAGGAGTGCCGCGCCGGGGCTGTAGCCGGTGCCCTGGTAGGCCCAGTGGCCGACGACGAGGGTCGTGTCCGGGTGGGGCTTGGGCAGGCCGGCGTGGGCGCGGGCCTGTTCGGTGCGCCAGGCGCGGCGGGCGTCGCGCAACGCGCCGGGGGTGGTGGAGTAGCTGCGGGATTTGGTGGAAAAGTGGCCCCGGAAGCCGAGCATGTGCGCCCACTTCCAGAGCTTCAGGTCGGCGAACTCCGGCAGCCTGCCCAGCTCCCAGCAGGTGCGGATCATCTGCCGCACATGGCGGGCAACGGCGAGCCGGGGCAACGGGCGGGCCTGTCCGGTGCCGCCGCAGGCGGTGCACGGCAGCGGGGTGCCGTGGGGCAGGAGGGTGGCGCCGCGTCCCTGACAGGGGCGGCAGAACAGGGCGCGGTCGAGGGCGCCGGAGGCGTCGGCGGACTTGGTCGCGTACTTGGCCACGTAGGCGGCCACGGCCTGGTCGGTGAATTCGGCGCAGGGCGAGCTGTTCAGAGTTTCTTTACTTGATCAAGGGCGTCCCGCTGACGCGGGCCGCCGCGCGCCGGCGGTCGGTGACCGCCGCCCGCTCCTGTCTGCCGCCCCGCTGGCGACGGCCGCCGACCACTCGGCGCGCAGGGCCCAGAGGCATAGGCCGGACTGTCAATCGGAAGCCCCGCTGTTCGACCGCTCAGCAGCAGACCGGCTGGGTTCCCGAGAGGCCGTCCGGCGAGTTCGTACCGTGCGGCGTCGACACCCCGGCGGAGCTGTCGTCCGGAACGCGGCCGTTGTGCCTGGCTGGGACCGTGACGATGGAGATAACTGGGCTGATGCCGGTGCGGGGTTGAGCGAGACACACGTGACGGGTGATCGGTCGGGGCGCCCGCCGTCGTGGCTGACTTTCTGTGGCTGAGGCCAGAACCTCATGGCCATGGGCACGGCACGCACGTAAGGGCCCGCCCCTGCCAGGGCTGACGAGGAGGGGGAGCCTCGATCGGCCGTGCCCGGCAGGGACGGGAGTTGGGTAGGTCAGCGGGGTGCGGCTCCTGAGCGAGCGGGACGGGTCACGTCCGCCGCCAAGCCCGCCAGGGCCGGGTGATGATCTCCCGGTAGGTGTGGTGGAACGGGTTCTGGCCGCAGTGCCGCAGCACCCAGTTCTGCGGTTCGGCGAAGTCCTCGCTTGACGGTGAGGTCTCTCCGTCCACGGCGCACTGCATCGCGTACAGGACCGGCTCCGCGTCCGGTTCGCGGTCGGGCTGGAGAGTCCAGGTCTCGTACCGCAGGACCGAGCGAGGGGTCACCGTCCCCACCTCCGGTTGGCCACGGCCACCTTCGCGCTCAACTCCTCCGTCGGAGTCGGTGGGCGAACGTCCTCGGGCGGCACGTCCCACTCCAGGCCACCGCGTGGCGGTCGAAGCTGCACGTACGGCCCCACATGCCCCATCACCACGCCCACCTTGCCGCTCCGCCGGTCGACCACCAGGGCGCCGGTATCGGGCGAGACGGTGTGCCTGTAGGCATCAGGGGTGGGGGCCGTCATCGTGACCACCCCGGCGAGGCGGCGCGCGACCGGGCGTCCAGTCGCAGGGCGGGAACACATGGGGTGGCGCTCATTCGGCACGGTGACGCTCCTCGGCGGCGTTGATGCGTGCCCCTGGGCCTGTTGGTGCCGCAGGGTCGGCACCGATCCTCACGCCGGTCACTGGGACGAAGGAACCTCCACCAAACCCCACTTCGGGACGTCCTGCACCGTGTAAAACGTCCCTAGTGCCGTCCCGAGACGAAAGGGGAGACTCGTGCCGAACGAGAGACTACGAGCCGTCATGACGGCGGGAGGCTGGACGTACGCCGCACTCGCTCAGCAGGTCGAGGTCGACCCCAAGTCGGTCGAGCGCTGGGTGAACCTCGGGCGTATCCCACGCCGTGCCACCGCCCTCCAGGCGGCCAAAGCCCTGGGAGAAGACGTGCACGCACTCTGGCCGGCGCTCCGCCAGGCCCGCCCCGCCCGCGCCATCAGCCCCGAACTGGTGGCGCTCTACGAGCAGCGGGCCGACCTCCCCGTCTCGACGTTCACCGACCTGATGGCCCAGGCCCGGGAACGGATCGACATCCTCGTCTACGCGGCAGTCTTCCTCCACGAGGCTTACCCGCGGCTGAACGAACTCCTCACCGAACGCGCCGCCGAAGGCTGCACCGTCCGCATCGCGATCGGGGACCCCGACAGCGACAACGTCCAAGCCCGCGGCCAAGAGGAGCGGTTCGGCCACGGCATCGAATCCCGCTGCCGCCTCGCACTCATGCACTACAGACCGCTCGCCAGCACCCCGGGCATCGAAGTCCGCACCCACGAAACCACGCTCTACAACTCCCTCTACCGCGCCGACGACCAGCAACTCGTCAACGCCCACGTCTGGGGCGTCAACGCGTACGCCGCCCCCGTATGGCATCTTCGCCGACACGAGACAGGCGGCATGTTCGACACCTACGCCGAGAGCTTCGACGCCGTGTGGACGACAGCAGCCCCCGTACGAGAGGAAGGCTGACCGTGGCCCGCACCGAGTACTACGACGACCCCAACGCACCCAAGCCGAACAGCATGGTCGTCGCCGCCTCCACCGTCGTCACCGACGACCACGGACGCATCCTCCTCCAGCGCCGCCGCGACAACGACCTATGGGCCCTGCCCGGAGGCGGCATGGACCTCACCGACTCCCTGCCCGGCACAGCCGTCCGCGAAGTCAAAGAAGAGACCGGCCTGGACGTCGAGATCACCGGCCTGGTCGGCACCTACACCGACCCGAAACACATCATCGCCTACACCGACGGCGAGGTCCGCCGACAGTTCAACGTCTGCTTCACCGCCCGCATCACCGGCGGCCAACTGGCAATCTCCGATGAGTCAACCGAACTCCGGTTCGTACCGCCGGAAGAGATCGAGCAGCTGCCGATGCACCACACCCAACGACTCAGGCTCCAGCACTTCCTGGAACACCGCGAAAAGCCGTACCTGGGCTGAACCGGCTGACGGCAGTAGCCGACGGCAACAACCCCGCACAACCACGGACACCCACGCACTTCACCGGACCAGCAAACAGCGCTTGAACTGCGGAAAAGCAGGTGGAGCGGCGCCGCGTAGCACACGTACTATGTGCTGGCGGGCGAGACGCCGGTCCTGGTGCACAATTCGAATGGCCTGTGCGGAACCGCAGCGCTGGAAAATGGAGACTGGCAGCACATTGTGGATCGGCACCGGCCTGGCGGTGTGAAGATCGACGATAAAGCTGGAATCCTCACAGGCAAGGCTAAGCATGTTCGCGGGCGAATAGCGGAGACCGTCAATCGAGGGACACCAAGGCCGAACACTCCGGACCCTGAGACCGGTAGGCCCCGCGCCGGGCAGATATATGAATGGGACTTCGGTGTTCCTGTCGACAGGGCTGGTCCGGCAAATGGGGGTGGAGAGTTGACAAGCATCCGTGTCATCGTTAACGACGGTAAAGCCGTGACGGCGTTCCCGTTCTAGATGATTAGCGAAAAGTCGAGGAATCCGTGATTCACTTCTCTTTTGAGCCCCCGGGTCCTGGGTCGCCTTGGCGCGACACCTGGGACAAGGTGTGCCAGGTCAGCCCGTCAGCCGTCAGTGAGATGGACCTCTGTTACAAGTACTTCGGGGTACGTGCAGAGCTCGTGGTCGATGGGGTTGAGGTCATCTCTGGGCAGGGCTACCTGACCCTTGTGGACCTGGCCTTGTCCCTTCGTCATGCGTTGAATCGCCTTTCTTCAGGAGAGGATTCGGCGATCGGCTTCACAGAAAACGATGAAGTCATTCGGCTTCGGCGGGAGGGGGATCTCGTCGTGATTACGTCATCGAAGCATGAATGGCGAGTTCCCGTCGATCGCGAAGAGCTCGTGGATGCATTCGGTGAATTCCTGCGAGAGGCGTACTCTCGCCTGACCGGGTTCGCCCCCGGGCTGGCGGATAATCCAGCGATTCGGGGATTCTCTCCGGAGTAGGAGATCTCATTCCCAAGAGAATTAGGAGTGAATTGCGAAGGCCCCGCCGGAGTGCCTCCAGCGGGGCCTTCTCGCTGCTTGACGGCAACGCTGACGGCAACGTCAGCGGACGACGGCTGCGGCAGGTGGGTCGTCAGGGTCGTCGGCCTGGCCGCCCGAGAGCGTGGCCCAGGGCGTCGATGGCTTGGCGCTGGAGGCGGAGGTGTACGTGGGCGTAGACGCCGGCGGTGACGCCGATGTGGGCGTGGCCGAGCAGTTCCTTGATGACGACGAGGTCGACGCCCTGTTCCAGGAGCAGGGTCGAGGTCGAGTGTCGGAGGTCGTGGAAGCGGATACGGCGGAGCCCGGCCCAATTGAGGAGTCGGCCGAAGCGACGGGTGAGGTTGGCGGGGTCAAGGGGGCGGCCGGTCGGGGTAGTGAAGACGAGCCCGCTGTCTGCCCAGGCAGTCCCGGCGACTCGGCGTTCCTCCTGCTGACGCTCCCGGTGGTTCTTGAGGGAGTGGACGCACTCGGTGGGAAGGGCGATGCGGCGTTCGGAGGCGCGGGTCTTGGTGTGCAGGGTGGTCAGGCCGCCGGTGTGGGTGCGCTGGAGGGAGTGGTGAATGCTGGCCGTGCCGCCGTCGAGGTCAAGGTCTTCCCAGCGCAGGCCGAGGAGTTCGCCCTTGCGGAGACCGGTGCGCAGGGCGAGTTCGTACAGCGCGTGAAGCCGGTCGCCGCTGGTTGCCTCCAGGAACTGCCTTGCCTCGCTCGCGGTGAAGGGCTGGAAGCGCCGGGGGCGGGGCGCAGGGGTCTTGACGTTGCGGGCGACGTTGCGGTGCACGTCGTCTTCACGGACGGCGTGCTCCAGGGCGGACTTGAGGACTGAGTGGACGTAGGCCACGGTCAGCGGCGACAGGCCCTTGCCGCAGCACCGGCCGATGGCACAGCAGGAGCGCCGGTCGGTATCCCGTTCCTGGGCGCAGCACTGACAGGTGGTGCGGAGCCGGTCGAGAAAGGTACGCACGTCGCGGGCGGTGAGCCGGGCGAGCTTCTTCGTACCCAGGCCGGGAATGAGGTGAAGGCGGACGCAGGCGGCGTAGCGGGTGTGGGTGTTCTCCCGGATCTGGTGGACGGCGACGCTGTTGAGCCAGTACGTCAGGTAGTCGCTCACGGTGCTGTCGGCCGCAGCGACGGGCAGGCCCAGGTTGCTGGCAGCGACCTTCTCGGTGAGCTTGGCCAGGGCCTCCTTCCGGGTGGTGCCGTAGACGCGGACGCGGCGACGAGTGTTGCCGGCGGCGAGGACGTATCCGGCGGCTTCCCAGCGGCCGTCCTTGCGCTGGTAGACGGTTCCGTCGCCGTTCGCGCGGCTGCGGCGGGAGGCGGGGGCGTCGCGGGGTGTGGTCATCAGGCGGCTTCCTGTTCCAGGCGGGTGCGGATGAAGTCGGTGAAGGCGTGGGTGGGGATGCGGCGGGCGCGGCCGAGGGTGATGGAGGGGAGTTGCCGGGTGCGGATGTGGTCGTAGACGGCGCTGCGGCCGAGTTGGAGGCGTTCCATGACCTGGGGGACGGTGAGGAGTTCGGTGCCGGTGGTCACGCGAGGGCCCCCGTCCGGACAGTGCTGGTCAGCCGATGAGTGGCGTGGCCGACCGG
The DNA here is from genome assembly GCF_056437585.1 of Streptomyces sp. NPDC042364. Lineage (NCBI taxonomy): Bacteria > Bacillati > Actinomycetota > Actinomycetes > Kitasatosporales > Streptomycetaceae > Streptomyces > Streptomyces sp. NPDC042364. Next base: position 110,838 of record NZ_JBWKAJ010000013.1, read on the forward strand.
GTGACCGGCGGACTGACCGGCGCGGTCACCTGGGCGCTCCGAGTGGCGGGTTCGGGTCGGTTGCCCGGTCCGGGTCTGCAGTAGGTCGGCAAGGTGTTCGAGTTCGGGCAGGAGGCCGGTTCCGGCGTACTGCCAGTGGGAGATGACCAGCGTCGTGTCCGAGTCCACGCGCTGACCGTCGATGTTGCGGTGACCGGGACGGTGACCGGCGGCCAGGTCAGTGAGGTGTCCGGCGTCGTCGCTGACCTGACTGCCGTCCGTCTGGCCGGTCTGCGTCTCAGCCGACGCCGGGGTTGGGGTCTGGGTGTCGGGTCGGTCGGTTCGCCAGGCGGTGCGTTCGGTGCGGGTGGCGGCGGCGCGGACGGCGGGGTCGAGGAGCCCGGTGGTGGCCCAGGCGGGCGGGGTGCTGCCGGGGCCGGTGGGTCCGTCGAGGCGGATGACGGCGTGGAAGTAGACCTGGCCCCGTTTCTGGTACTCGGCGACCTTGGCGTAGGAGAGCGTGGCGTGGTCCCGCAGGGTCCATTGCGTGAGCCCGGGGGCCTTGGCGATCTCGGCGCAGGTGGGTGGTGAAGCGTGCCCACAGGGCAGGGGCGTGCGTGTTCCACAGCACCGCGCCCGCGTAGTCGTAGCGGTCGGGGTCGAGCGGGGTGCCGAGGAGCGGGTCGTCGTCGGCGTGCTGGGCGCCGCAGTGGCAGCGGCCGGTGTCGGGCTGGTTGTGGACGGGGCCGAAGCGGGGGCGGTGAGGGTGGCGAACACGCGCGGGTGCACGGCGACGCTGGTGGGGACGGTCTTGCCGCCGCGAAGGCCAGCGGCGATGAGTTGGTAGGTGTCGTAGCGGTAGACGGTGGAGCAGGCCGGGCAGCGGGTGGCGCGGCGGTTGCCGCAGCGGACCAGCAGTTCGCCTGCCGGGAGCCGGCCGGAGTCGAAGTGGTCGAGGACCTCACCGGTAACGGCGTCCAGGCGCGTACGGTGCCCGGTCAGGCGGATCGGGTGCGCGCAGCCGCCGAGTCCGGTTATCTGCCGTGCGAGGGGCGCGAGCTGGCCGGTGGCGGCGACCACGCATCCAGCGCCTGCTGAGCCGCCTCAACGCTCTCGAACGGACCACAATCGTCCAGGAGTTCACGCCGCAGGGTCTGATGGAACCGCTCCACCTTGCCCGTCGTGGTCGGCGACGCCGGCTGGGTCAGCCGGTGCGCGATCCCGTTCTCCCGGCAGATCCGGTCGAACAGCACCTCACCACCCTGCCCGAACCGGTCGGTGAACTGCTTGCCGTTGTCCGTCAGCACCTCCTCCGGCACCCCGAACCTCTGCATCGCTCGGGCGAACGCCGCACACACCGCCCGCCCGGTCGCGCGCTCCACCACCGACGCGATCACGCAATACCGGGAATGGTCATCCACACCCGTCACGACCTTGGCCTCAGTCAACTCCCCGGTCACCGGGTCGACCAGCATCACCCCGCCGACGATGTCCATCTGCCACAACTGCATCGGCCGGTCACGCTGCCAGCGCTTGTAATCCGACCGCTTCCGCCGCCGCACCCCCGGCTCCACCAGACCGTGACGGACCAGGATCCGATACACGGTCATCCGTGACTGCAGCGGGCTCACCGCCCCGGACCGCTCCAGCGCATGAGCGATCCGCCGCGGACCCCAGCGAGGGTGCTTGCGCCGCAGCTCGCACACGGCCGTCTCCACCTCGGCGGAGGCCTGATGCGGACACGAGGCCGGCCTGCGTGACCGGTCCGCCAGCCCCGCCAGGCCCGAGGCGGCATACCTCGACTTCCACCCGCTCACCGTCTGCCGCGACACCCCCAGCGACGCAGCGATCTCCGTCACCGTCGCGCCCGCCAGCACCGCGAGCACAGCCCGGTATCTCTGCTCGACAACCGACAACTCCACCAGAGCCAATCCCGGCCTCCTGCCACACACCACAACGACGTGCACAGAAAAGCCGATCACGGCCACCGTCAACCATCAGCTGGGATCGAAGTGTCAAGCATCTCCCGGGACCGGACACCCGGCCGCCCGGCGTGTGCGTTCAGATTTTCTGTACGAGGTTCAAGGCGGCGTCCAGCCGTCTGAACTGGCCGAACATCGCCGACCGACCCGCCGTCGGGCGAGTAGCCGACGCCCGACCGAGGTGCTGACGGACGGCCGGACCCGGGCGCGAGCGAGACTTAACTTGGTTCTGCCGGAGCAGAGTTGGGGGCGTTGGAACCCTCGCGCTTCGCACAGCAAGTTGTCACCTACGACCGTCCTACGGCCGGATCGCAGGCACAGGGCCGACCAGGGGGTCGACCCTTCACGTCCATCGCCAGGCTCACCGAGGGCGGTGGCCGACGTCGCCTCCGGCGGGGAGCGCGCGAAGCTCCCGGCGCGGCCCACGGACGCGCGTCGGGCCTTGAGCGACGACCGACTCAGGATCCGTCGACGTTTGGTGACCGAGCTGACCAGAACCTGGCTCCCGGCGGGGCAAGCCGTCCGGGCGGACGCGCTGATGCAGCAGGACCAACTGCCTGCCCCGTTCGTTGGCCCGGTTCAGGGCCTCTGCCTGTACCCGACCACATCCCCAGGCAGGCCATCGGCCCGAGATCCTGCTGGCACCTGCGAGGACCGGCACACGCACGTTCGGAGATGGGCTGTGGGGTGAAGTCCGGTGTCGGCGCGGGGCAGCCCCCGTATGCTGGCCTTGGTAGCTGTATCCCATTCCGTGGAGGTCCCGATGAGCGCACCCGACGCGGAGTACTCCGGCTACCCGCCGCTTCGGCCCCGTGTTTCGGTCGAGGAACTGCTGGCCGCGAAGAACACCCAGCCGATCCGGTCCCTGGACGACCTCGCCGCCGACACCTTTGAGTCGGACGAGGAACTGGAGGCGTTCCTGGCCTTCACGTACGCCGAGCGTCACCGCGACGTCGCCTGAGCCGCCGCCGTGCAACCCGTCATCCTCGACACCGACGTCGCCTCGCTGTCCCACAAGCGCAAGCTCACCGGTCCGCTCGCCACCAGGCTGATCGGCCGCAAGCCGTTGATCACCTTCGTGACCTTCGGTGAACTGACCAAGTGGACCGAGATCCGTCACTGGGGCACGCGCAGCCGCCAGGAACTCGCCGACTGGCTCTCTGGCATCCCGATCCTGCCTGGCGACGAAGCCGTGGCCGCGACCTGGGGCCGCCTGTCAGCCGCGGGCATCCAGCGCGGACGGCCACGCCCGATCAACGACATGTGGATCGCGGCCTGTGCCCTCACCTACGACCTGCCGCTGGCTACGCTCAACCTCAAGGACTACGAGGACTTCCAAGCCCACCACGGTCTGCGCATCCTCGGCACGGAGTAGCCGCCGACGCAGCCGGACCGGGCTCCCCGGCGAGGGGCAGCGGCCCGTGACCAGGCTGACCAGAAACGGGCTGTCGGCGCATCGCCTCCGACAGGGAGCGAAGCTGGCTCCTCCGAGCGGCGAACCCGCCCCGGCCCGCACTGTCGGACGGCCGAGCCGCCGCGAGGCCCCAGCCCTGCCTGAGGGGGCAAGACCCTTGACGGCAGTAGCGACGGCAACAACCACGAACAACCCCGGCCGACTCCGTACCTCAGCGGACCGACGAATATCACTTGACCTGCGAAAACGCAGGTAGAGAGAGATCGCGTAGCACACGTACTATGTGCTGGCGGGTTCGACGCCGGTGCTCGTTCATAATTCCAGCGGCTGCCTCACGATGTCCTCCGTGATCAGCGAAGATTCAGCGCTGGTGAAGGCTGCGCAGCAGGCAGGGAAGAATCAGAAGGTTCAGGCGGATCTGGATAGCCTGTTCCAGCAACTGTCTCGCGGAAATATGAATCCGGGACTTGGGAGCAAGGCTTTGGCTGGAACGGATGTCACCTATGGGCGAGGAAGGAACGGTGGTCGCTTGTTCTTCCGGAACGTCGATGGCGGGATTCAGATCGTTGGCAAATCCGACAAGGCGAACGAGTCCAAGGTGATTGCGAGGCTGAACCAGCTCTATGGCCAGTGACCCTCTCTACCGCGTAGAGAACCAGCAGTTCAGTGCGCTCTTCATGCTGGGTGCGGAGGACGACAAGGAAACCGTCGAGAACGTCGACGCAGAACTCTGTCTGCCGGACGGGACGCGATGGAGCGCCACATTCATGACGCTGCGTGCAATCGATCAGGTGATGAATCGCTGGCGGGAGACTGGAGAATGCTCCGGAGGGTCATATTTCCAGTGCCCCGATCTCGTGATCATTCCGAAGGGTGGCCTGGCGGCGATGCTGGATTCCTTTAAGGGCATCATCGAATCAGGTGGGCCTGAAGGAGTTTTGCAATTCCTGGGCGAAAGCTAACTCGCCCATAGGTGCTCTCGCAGAGTGAAACAGGATGCCCCTTTCCCGGGTGATGGTGAAAGGGGCATCCTGGCGTTTGACGGCAACGGTGACGGCAACGTCAGCGGACGACGGCTGCGGTGGGTGGGGCGTCAGGGCCGTCATCGGTGGGGCTGAGCGCGTCGCCGAGGGTGTCGATGGCCTGGCGCTGGAGGCGGATTCGGACGTGGGCGTAGACGCCGGCGGTGACGCCGATGTGGGCGTGGCCGAGGAGTTCCTTGATGACGACGAGGTCGACGCCCTGTTCCAGGAGCAGGGTTGCGGTCGAGTGCCGGAGGTCGTGGAAGCGGATGGTCCGGAGTTCTGCGACGTGGAGGAGGCGGCGGAAGCGGCGGGTGAGGTTGGTGGGGTCGAGCGGTTTGCCCTTCGGGGTGGTGAAGACGAGGTCGCTGTCCGTCCAGCCCGTTCCGGCGGCCTGGCGCTCTTCCCGCTGCCTTTCCTGGTGGATCTTGAGGGAGTTGATGCATTCGGTGGGGAGGGCGATACGTCGTTCGGATGCTCGGGTCTTGGTGGGTAGATGGGTGAGGCTGCGCTGGGCGCTGGTGTCGGTGCGCCCATCCAGCTCGGTGCGGAGTTCGTGGATGACCTGGGCATAGACGGCGACGCGCTCGCGGAGCCGGTCGTTGTCCTCCCGCAGGGCCTGGGCGGCGGCTTCGGCGTCGATGGCGCGGGCGTGCAGATGCTGGAACGCGGGTGGGCTGCCGTTTGCTTCGGACTTTCGGCGGACGAATTCCTCTTTGAGGTCAACGGGCTTGTGCGTGAGGACCCAGCGCTTGACGCCTGCCTCGGCTGAAGCTTTCCCGTGTTTGTCGAAGGCCGTGGGCCTTCCTCGCCGACTGCGCCGACGTCACCCTCGGCGTCGGCTCGCTCGACGTCCTCGGCCCCGTCCGCGCGGTCGGCCGGCGGGGTGCGAGGCGACTCACCCCGACATCTGTGGCGCGCCTGTGGAGCCTGCATCTGCCGTACACCCGTCGGGCCTACTCGCGTCGCGGGGACGGCCTACGCGTGTCGTACACCTACGGCACCCCCAGCGCCCGCAGCACCCCTGCCGTCACCGCCGCCCCCAGTACCACCACCGCGAACGGCGCCCGCCGCCACGCCAGTACGCCGCCCACCAGCACCCCGGCGGGCCGGGCCCAGCCGGCGAAGCCGCCCGACTCGGTCAGGGCACCCGTGGCGAGCAGGGCCACCAGCAGCACCACGGCCGCGGCGGCCAGCAGCTCCCGGGCCCGGACGGGGATCTCGACCCGGCCGTGCAGCAGCGGCCCGGTGAGCCGGAAGGCGTACGTCCCCACCGCAAGGACGAGCATCGCCACGACGACCCCGCTCATGCCGCCGCCCTCCCGCCCGCCGGGGCCCGCCGGGCGAGCAGCCCGGTCAGCGCGAGGAGTACGGGTACTCCCGTAGGGGTCACCGGAGTCGCCGCCAGTGCCACCAGGGCCCCGAGCAGCGCGGCCCGGCGTACCGGCGGCTGCTCGCGCAGGGCGGGCAGGACCAGCGCGGCGAGTACGGCGGGGAAGGCGGCGTCGAGGCCGTACGCGGCGGTGTCGCCCAGGGCGGAACCGGCCAGCGCGCCCACGAGGACGCACACGTTCCAGGTGGTGAAGAGGCCGAGCCCGGAGACCCAGAACGCGACCCGGCGGCGTGCCGGGTCCCGCTGGGCCAGGGCGAAGGCCACCGTCTCGTCGGTGACCAGGTGCGCGCCCACCAGCCGGGCGAGCCTGCCCCGGCCCAGGACGTCGGCGACCGCCAGGCTGAACGCGGCCGTCCGGGTGTTGAGCAGCAGCCCCGTGGCCGCCGCCGCGAACGGGCCGCCCCCGGCCAGCAGGATCCCCACCGCGCTGAACTGCGCCGCCCCCGCGTACACCACGAGCGACATCACCACCGGTACCCACACCGGCAATCCGCCCGCCACCGAGATCGCCCCGAAGGAGACCCCGACGACACCGCCGGCCAGACACACCAGGGCGATGTCCCGGAACAGCCCGGAGCCGTGGACGCCGAGGACGTCCGGAGGCCATGTACGAGACGACCGCGGCCCGCGGGCCGTTCGGAGAAGCGAACGCATGTTTTCTACAATGAACAGCAGCCGTCCTGTTCGTCAAGGCGAACGATCGTACTTCTGGAGCGAACGACATGGCCGACACAGCGCCCGAGCACGCAGCCGGAGGGGCGGGGAACGACGGGAAGCCCCCGGCGCGCCTCCCGCTCGACTGGATCGCCGCCTCCCTCCGCCGGGAGCGCGCACGTGCCGGCCTCTCCCTCTCCGAGCTGGCCAAACGCGCCGGAATCGCCAAGTCCACCCTGTCCCAGCTGGAGGCGGCGAGCGGCAATCCGAGCATGGAGACGCTCTGGGCGCTGGGCGTGGCGCTCGGGGTGCCGTTCAGTGCGCTGATCGAGCCGCCGGTGCCGGCGGTGCAGGTCATCCGGGCGGGGGAGGGGCCCACGGTCCACTCCGAGCACTCCAGTTACGCGGCGGTCCTGCTCTCCGCGAGCCCGCCGGGCGCGCGCCGCGACATCTACCGCACGCGGCTGGAACCGGGGTCGGTACGGGAGTCGGAGCCGCACATCCCGGGCACGGTCGAGCACCTCACCGTGAGCACGGGCCGGGTCAAGGCGGGCCCGAGGGGCGAGGAGGTCGAGCTGGGGCCCGGTGACTACATGGCGTTCCGGGGCGATGTGCCGCACTCGTACGAGGCGCTGGCGCCGGGAACGTCGTTCGTGCTCGTCATGCAGCACATCTGATCAAGGGTGAAAAGGGCGAAAAGGGCGGAAAAAGGCAGGAGTCCCGTTGCCGTGCGGCGCGGGACTCCTTGGGTACTGCTTTCAGGTCCGGATCAGAGACTGGAACGGTCTCAGATGGCGGTGACGTTCTCCGCCTGGGGGCCCTTCGGACCCTGGGTCACGTCGAAGGAGACCTGCTGGTTCTCCTCAAGCGAACGGAACCCGTTGGCGTTGATCGCGGAGTAGTGAACGAAGACGTCGGGGCCGCCGCCTTCCTGGGCGATGAAACCAAAGCCCTTTTCGGCGTTGAACCACTTAACGGTTCCGGTAGCCATAAGCCCTCCTTGGGCCCAAAAGGGTCGCCCTGCTCCAGAACCTGCAAGTGTGAAACAGTGCCGCACAACTGCATACGTCTGAAAACGACTAGAGCCCGCGGTTACATGCTCCGCAGGCTCTGTACTGCAAGGGAAACCAAACTGCAACTTGCGGCGAGCCTAGCACGGGGGCAGCCGAATGCAATAGAGGTCAAGATCACGTCACCCGGATGTTTGAGTGATCGTTGCGCCGGATTGACGATCGTTGCGCCGATCGTGTCACGGACCTCGCTCGGGACCCCGGACCCCGGACCGTACCTCATGAGGTCTAGTCTCGCGATGTGGACAATTCTCGCACCCGGCCGCGCGTAGGCCACATCCAGTTCCTGAACTGCCTGCCCCTGTACTGGGGGCTCGCGAGAACGGGCACGCTCCTCGACTTCGAGCTGACCAAGGACACGCCGGAGAAGCTCAGCGAGCAGCTGGTGCGCGGCGATCTCGACATCGGCCCCATCACCCTCGTCGAGTTCCTGCGCAACGCCGATGACCTGGTCGCCTTCCCAGACATCGCGGTCGGCTGCGACGGGCCGGTGATGTCCTGCGTCATCGTCTCGCAGGTCCCCCTCGAACGCCTGGACGGGGCCCGCGTCGCCCTCGGCTCCACCTCGCGCACCTCCGTGCGCCTCGCCCAGCTGCTGCTGGCCGAGAGCGTCGGCGTGCAGCCGTCGTACTACACCTGCCCGCCCGACCTCTCGCTGATGATGCAGGAGGCGGAGGCGGCCGTACTGATCGGCGACGCGGCGCTGCGGGCCAACCTGCTCGACGGGCCGGCGTACGGCCTGGAGGTGCACGACCTGGGTGCCATGTGGAAGGCGTGGACGGGGCTGCCCTTCGTCTTCGCGGTGTGGGCGGCGCGCCGGGACTACCTGGAGCGGAACCCACGGGTCACCCGGCAGGTCCACGAGGCGTTCCTGGCCTCCCGCGACCTGTCCCTGGTCGAGGTCGCCAAGGTCGCGGAGCAGGCCGCGCGCTGGGAGGCCTTCGACGAGCGGGTCCTTGAGCGCTACTTCACCACCCTCGACTTCCGCTTCGGCGAACCGCAGCTGCGGGCGGTCGCCGAGTTCGCCCGCCGCGTCGGCCCCACGACGGGATTTCCGGCGGACGTGAAGGTGGATCTCCTTTCCTGAACATTTCCTCCGCCGCTCACCGCGGCGTCCCCGGAAATTCGTTTGACGAATTCCGGGGTCTGTGGCATCGGCGGCCGGCGTTCGCATTCCCATTCGGGCGTACGGCACTACGCTGCTGGGGAGTCGTGGAGAGGACGTACGGGGGAGGGGTGGGGCGATGCAGCCGCTCGACGTCGGTGAACCCACGGTCATGGGGCCCTACCGGTTGCTCGGCCGGCTCGGCGCGGGCGGCATGGGCCGGGTCTACCTCGGGCGCAGCGCGGGCGGCCGCACCGTCGCGGTCAAGGTCGTGCACCCGCACTTCGCGCTGGACGAGGAGTTCCGCGCCCGGTTCCGCCGCGAGGTGGAGGCCGCCCGGCGGGTGGGCGGCGCCTGGACCGCGCCCTTCCTCGACGCGGACCCGGAGGCGTCGGTGCCGTGGGTGGCGACCGGGTACGCGGCCGGGCCCTCCCTCTCGGCGGCCGTCGCGGACGGCGGCCCGCTGCCCGAGCACACCGTCCGGGTGCTGGGCGCCGGCCTCGCCGAGGCGCTGTCCGCCGTGCACGCGCTGGGCCTGGTCCACCGCGACGTGAAGCCCTCCAACGTGCTGCTCACCGTGGACGGCCCGCTCCTCATCGACTTCGGCATCGCCCGCGCCACCGACGGCACGGCCTCCCTCACCTCGACCGGCGTCTCCATCGGCTCCCCCGGCTACATGTCCCCCGAGCAGATCCTCGGCCAAGGCGTCACCGGAGCCGCCGACGTCTTCTCCCTCGGCGCGGTCCTCGCCTACGCCGCGACCGGCGAGTCCCCCTTCCCCGGCGACTCCTCCGCCGCGCTCCTCTACAAGGTCGTCCACGAGCCGCCCCGGCTGGACGGCCTGCGGGGCGAACTGCGCGACCTCGTCGAGCGCTGCCTCGCGAAGGAGCCGGGCGCCCGCCCGACCCCCGGCGAGATCGCCCGCGCCCTCGCCCCCGACGGCGCCGCCCGCCTGGTCACTGCCGGCTGGCTCCCCGGCTCCCTCGTCGAACAGGTCGGCCGCAGCGCCGTCCACCTCCTCAACCTGGAGGCGACGGAAACCGGCCCCTCCGGGCCGGTGGGATTCAGCAGCCCTTCGGTGGGGGAGCCCGGGGTGTCGGCGACGGCGGACGCCGCGTCGGCCGGCGGGAGCAGCGGGGCCGGCGGGGCGAGTGGGGCCGCGGGTGCCGGCGGGAGCAGCGGGGCCGCGGGTGCCGGCGGGGTGAGCGGGACGTTCGGGCCGCCGCCGGTCATGTCGCCGGTGACGCCGTCGGTGCCGCAGGCCCGTTCCGGTCCCGTCACGCACGTGCCCGGCGCACAAGCCGGTGCCGCGGTGGCGGACACCGTACCGCCGGCCACGCCCGGCAAGGTCTCCCTGAGCGTGGCGGCGGCCTCGACGACCGAGGCGAACGGACGCGGCCGGCGGGTGAGTTGCTCGATCGCGCTGGCGGTGGCGGGGGCCTTCGCGGCGGTGAGCGTGGGGTCGGTGCTCGTCTTCGGGATGCTCCAGAGCGAGGACGACGACAGCAACAGTGACACGGCGGCCCCCGCGCCGACGGCCAGCGAGAGTGCCTCCGAACTCCCGGGCTCACAGACGGGTGACGTACCGAAGAAGTACCTCGGCACCTGGGAGGGCGACGGCTACGCCCTGGACGGCAAACTCCCCGCGGGCACCTTCCGGGTCACCCTGAAACAGGCCGCCGTCGGCGGGGAGCTGGGCACCTTCCGCTCGGTCGACCTCCTGGGCGGCGCCTGCGACGACAGGCTGGTCCTCAAGGAGGTGACCGGCGAACACGTCCTGGCCACGAGCATCGCCGACACCGAGAACAACCCCGGGACCTGTACCAGGAACACCCACGTCGTCACCTTCACCACCGTCGGCGACGAACTCCAGTACGCCTCGGACAACGCGGACGCGGGCGACCCGACGGCCCGGATGAAGAAGCTGAAGTAGGAAATTCACTGGTCGCGGGTGTGGGGCCGTGGTCCGATGCCACGGTGAAGAACCACAGTGTCCCCGGCCCGCTTCTGGCCCACCCCCCGGCCGTCCGGCCGAGGACCGGGAACGACCTCGACGCCTGTGCGCGGATGCTGGCGCAGGTCCACGAGCAGGACGGCTACCCCCTGAACCGGCCCGAGCACCCGCGCACCTGGCTGACCCCGGCCTCGCTCGTCGCCTCGTGGGTGGCGGAACTGGACGGCCGCGTCGTCGGCCACATCGGCCTGTCCCGCGGCGACGGCACGGACGTGGCGCCCGGACTGTGGGCCGCCCGCGCGGGGGTGGGCGCCGACACGACCGCCGTGGTCAACCGGCTGTTCGTGTCCCCGGCGGCCCGAGGCCACGGGATCGGTGCGCTGCTGGTGTCGCGGGCCACGGCGGAAGCGCGCAGCCGCGCCCTGCACCCGGTACTCGACGTGGTCGCTTCCGACGTCGCGGCTGCGGCTCTGTACGAACGCCTCGGCTGGCGACTCCTGGCCACGGTCGACCAGCGATGGAGCCCGCACCAGACGGTGAGGGTCCGCTGCTACGCGGCACCCCATGAAGGGCCGCAAGCCCCTTGCGGGGGTGCGGGGGACCGCGCGATCAACCCCTCGGTCCCGCCCCCGCCGGCGAACCCCGGCCACCCGGACTGAAGGGCGGACGGGGGGCGAAGGAGCGCAGCCCCTGGACGGGGAGGGGACGGGCAGGGCGGCGAGGGCGGAAAACCCTCCCGAACGCCACCCCCGGCAGCCCCTAGGCTGACCCCGTGGACCTGGACCCCTGGCTGATCGCCCTGACGGCAGTCGCCGCCCTCTGGGGCGCGGCGGCAGGCACCCTCCTCCCGCGTCCCGCCTACCGCTTCGCAGTCGACGAGGACACCCCCTGGCAGGCCACCTGTCCCACCGGCCACCCCCTCACCGGCCCGGCCCGAGGCTGGCTGGGCCGAGCCCGCTGCACGGACCCCGGGCCCGGCACCGCACCGCCCGCACCCTGCGCCTACGGCCCGAGCACCCGCACCGTCGCGCTTCTCACCGCCCTCGTCTGCGCGACGCTCGCCCTGGCCACCGGTGTCCGCCCGGAGCTCGCGGTCTGGCTCCTTCTCGCCCCCCTCGGCGTCCTGCTCGTCCTCGTCGACCTCGCGGTCCAGCGCCTCCCGGACCCCCTGACCCTCCCCTTCGCCGCCCTCGCCCTCACCCTGCTGGGCGCCGCCGCCCTCACCCCCGAGCACGCGGGCGAGTGGCGCACCGCGGCGTTCGGCGCCCTCACCCTCGGCGGCGCGTACTTCCTCCTCTTCCTCATCCGCCCCCTCGCCCTCGGCTTCGGCGACGTGAAGCTCGCCGTGGGCCTGGGCGCGGCCCTCGGCTGGTACGGCTGGGGCGCCCTGTACGTCGGCACCTTCGCCGGCGCGCTCGTCGGCAGCGTCTGGACCCTGGTCCAGGCCGCCCGCGGCCGGGCCAGGCGCGGACAGCTCGTGGCCCTCGGCCCGTTCATGATCGCGGGAGCGTACGCGGGCCTGCTCCTGGAGGCCTACGCGGCATGACCACGGGGCGGAAGCCGCGCTGCCCGCGCGCCGGCGTCCGGGCTGACGTCGGCCGGCCCGAGCGGCTGGCGTAGGCTGGCTTGGTCCGTTCAACCCTTACGAAAGGGACGCTCCCGGTGACCGAGAAGGCCGACCTCCAGTCCGTTCTCGACCGTGCCGCCGAGGGCGGGCGGATCACGCCGGAGGAGGCGCTCGACCTCTACCGCGACGCCCCGCTGCACGCGCTCGGCGCCGCCGCCGACGCCGTCCGCCGGCGCCGGTACGCGGGCACGGAGCACATCGCGACGTACATCATCGAGCGGAACATCAACTACACGAACGTGTGCGTGACGGCGTGCAAGTTCTGCGCGTTCTACGCCCCGCCGAAGGCCAAGGACAAGGGCTGGACGCGCGACCTCGACGACATCCTGCGCCGCTGCGCGGAGACCGTCGAACTGGGCGGCACGCAGATCATGTTCCAGGGCGGCCACCACCCGGACTACGGCGTGGAGTACTACGAGCAGCACTTCGCCGCCATCAAGAAGGAGTTCCCGCAGCTGGTCATCCACTCCCTCGGCGCGTCCGAGGTCGAGCACATGGCCCGCATCTCCAAGGTGAGCGTGGAGGAGGCCATCCGGCGCATCCACGCCGCCGGTCTCGACTCCTTCGCGGGCGCCGGCGCGGAGCTGCTCCCCGAGCGCCCCCGCAAGGCCATCGCGCCCCTCAAGGAGAGCGGCGAACGCTGGCTGGAGATCATGGAGATCGCGCACAACCTGGGCGTGGAGTCCACGTCCACGATGCTCATGGGCACGGGCGAGACCAACGCCGAGCGCATCGAGCACCTGCGGATGATCCGTGACGTACAGGACCGGACCGGAGGCTTCCGCGCCTTCATCCCGTACACGTACCAGCCGGAGAACAACCACCTCAAGGGCCGTACGCAGGCCACGATCTTCGAGTACCTGCGCATGATCGCCATTGCCCGGCTCTTCATGGACAACATCGCCCACATCCAGGGCTCCTGGCTCACCACGGGCAAGGAGATCGGCCAGCTCTCCCTCCACTACGGCGCGGACGACCTCGGCTCGATCATGCTGGAGGAGAACGTGGTCTCCTCCGCCGGCGCCAAGCACCGCTCCAACCGCCAGGAGATCATCGACCTGATCAGGAAGGCGGGCCGGGTCCCCGCCCAGCGGTCGACGACGTACGAGCACCTCGTCGTGCACGACGACCCGGCGAACGACCCGGTCGACGAGCGCGTCATGTCCCACATCTCGTCCACGGCCATCGAGGGCGGCACGGCCCACCCCGAGCTGAAGCTGCTCGGCGCCAACTAGAGCACGGGGCGCACATGCTGACGATCCATGCCGCCGACGAGGTGCGCCTCACCTGGGACGACCCGGAGCCGGTCAAGGACGGCGCCGTGGTCGTGGAGGGCCCCCGGGTGCGCGCCTCGGGGCCGCTGGAGGAGATGCGGGAGCGGTTCCCGGGCGCCCGCGTGCGCCGGTGGCCCGGCGTCCTCGGCCCCGCCCGCGTCCACGAGGGTCCGCTCCCCGACGCGCCCACCCCACGGGAACGCGTCCACGCGGTACTGAAGTCGGGGGCGACCGCCGTGCTGGGGGACCACGCGGGCATCCCCGAACTCCGCGCCGCCGCCGAGCGGAACGAGGTCGCCGTGCTCGCCGTTCCCCGCCCGCCGGCCATCGTCGACAACGGCAGAGCGGACCTGGCGGTCTTCGACGAGACGGGCGCGTGCGTGGCGACGGTCTGCGCGGGCCGCCTGGTGCACCGCCGCCGGTGACGGCAGGGGAGACCCGCCCCGCTCATCCGGCCTCGCTCATCCCGACAGCGCCTCCGCGAACGCCCCGTCTTCCTGCACCACACCACTGCACTCGGTCGGTTCGTCACTCGCCCCGCCCCCGCACTCCCGGTCCCGGAACGTCGCCCACAGGGAAACCCAGGCGATCCCCCTGTCCTCCGCGAACTCCCTTACCTGCGCCGCGTCCTCCAAGGTGAACGTCTCGTTCGCCACATCGTTGACGCCGAGCATCGAAGTCAGGGCGAGCGCCCGCCACGCCGCGCCCCCCGACGTCCCGAAGACGTCCCTCAGCTGATCGTGCGCGGCCTTCGCGGCCCGCTGCGCGTAGTCGCCCATGTCGCCGTCGTACGAACCGGCGTAATTCATGGTCATGATGTTGACGGTGGACACGTCGACGGACGCGTCGTTCGCGGAATCGAGCAGGGCGACGGCGTCGTCGCCGAGGCCGGACGGCATCACGGGGAGCGTGAAGGTGACGGTGAGGTCCGGCCGCTCCCGCTGGAGGCGGGCGATCGCCTCGGACCGCAGGCCCACCGAGTCGCTGTCCTTCAGCGCCTCCCCCTCGACGTCGAAGTCGGCGGCCGTCGCACCCGCGGCGTCGAGCGCCGCGCCGTACGCCACGGCGAGGTCCTCCGCGCTGTCGCAGGTCTCGGCCAGCTCCGATCCCGAGGCCCCGCCGAAGGACACCCGCACCGACGCCCCGGACTCCGTCAGCGCCGCGATACGGGACCGCACCGCCGAGTCGCCGATCGCGGTGGTGCCGTTCCACGCGGGCCGGCACGCGTCGCCGTCGGCGATCACGAAGGCGAGGTGGTACGCGGCGGCCGACCCGGCGCCGTCCAGGCCGGACGCCTCCGTGGCGTCCACGTAGGGGGCGTACACCGTGGCGGTCCCCGCCCCCTCGGACGACGCGGACTCCGTCCCCTCGGACGACGGGGACTCCGCCCCCTCGGACGACGCGGACTCCGTTGCCTTGGAGGCGCAGCCCGCACAGGTCAGGGCCACCGCACAGATCAGTGCGGCGACCGGTTTCAGGGAACTCCTCACGCTGCTCACGACAGCAACCAAGCACAGGGGGCCATGCCGTCCGGGTCCGTTCGCGAAAAGACGCCGCCTTGCGGCGGCCGCCGCGTGGGCGGTCGGCCCCTCCTGCCACAATGGGCCCGTGACCCGCGCATCCCTGGACAAGCAGCCGCACGAAGTCGCCTCGATGTTCGACCGAGTGGCGGAACGGTACGACCTGACCAACGACGTGCTGTCCCTCGGGCAGGACCGGCGCTGGCGCAAGGAGGTCGCGCGGGCGGTGGACGCCCGCCCCGGCCAGAAGGTCCTGGATCTGGCGGCCGGTACCGGCACCTCCTCGCTGCCCTTCGCGCAGACCGGCGCGTACGTCGTCCCCTGCGACTTCTCCCTCGGCATGCTCCGGGTCGGCAAGGAGCGCACCTCCTGGCTTCCGTTCACCGCGGGCGACGCCACACGGCTGCCCTTCAAGGACGACACCTTCGACGCCGTGACCATCTCCTTCGGCCTGCGGAACGTGCAGGACACGGATGCGGCGCTGCGCGAGATGTACCGGGTGACCAAGCCCGGCGGACGGGTCGTGATCTGCGAGTTCTCGCACCCGACGTGGGCGCCCTTCCGGACCGTCTACACCGAGTACCTGATGCGGGCGCTGCCGCCGGCGGCCCGCGCCGTGTCGTCCAACCCCGACGCGTACGTCTACCTCGCCGAGTCCATCCGGGCCTGGCCCGACCAGGCCGGTCTCGCCGAGCGGCTGCGGAAGGCCGGCTGGGGGAACGTCGCGTGGCGGAACCTCACGGGTGGGGTCGTCGCACTGCACCGGGGGTTCAAGGTTCACCCGTGAGGGGGATGCTCCACAGGGCGCCCTGTTGATGGGAACCGGTCAACGGAAAACGCCGTCCGTTTGATACGTCGGAGCACGCGGCACACGTGTGCCCACGTCCGATCACGGCACGAGTTCTCTGGATGACGGAGCGTTCCATGACGTCCTACTGCCCGCACTGCGGGACACCGGGTCCCCACGAGGCGCGTTACTGCATGACGTGCGGGCGGGAACGCATACCGGTCCCCTCGGCGCCCCCGGCACCCGGCGCACCCGGCGATGCCGGAGCACCTCCGACGCCACCGGCCGCCCCGCCGGCCGGGCCTCCGCCGGCACCGCCCGGAACACCTCCGCCGCCCCCGCCTCCGCCGGGGGCCGTGCCCGGTGCCCCACCCGCCGGGCCGCCCGCTCCCGGATACGCCCCGGTCCCCGTCCGGCCGTCGCCCCTGGGCGCCTTTGCGGGGCGGGCCTTCCGCGGTGACTGGGCCGGATCGGCGCTCGCGGCGCTCTGGCCGGTGCTCCTGCTGCTCGGCAGTGCCATCGCCCTCGCCATTCCCGACTACGGCCAGGACGAGGAGGACCTCGTCGGCTTCGGGGACCGTACGGGCATCGCCCTCGCCGCTCTCCTCCAGGGGCTCGGCGGCGGCCTGAAGATCTCCGAGACCGGCGGCGGCTACTCCGGCGACCTGCAGACCGTCGAGGCCGGATTCACCCTCACCATGGTCCCCCTCACGGTGACCCTCCTGTTCGCCGCCGCGCTCTACATCGGCGTACGGCAACTCCGCACCCGCCTGGTGACCCGGGCCGCGTACGCGCACGTCACCGGCCCCGGCGCTCCCGGTGGCCGTACCGCCGGGCTGGAAGCGGCCGTGCGGGTCACGCTGCTGGTGACCGTCGCCGTCCTGCTGCTCGGGCTGTTCGCCCAGCCCACGATCGCCCTGGCCGAGGTCTCCACCTCACCCTGGCTCGCCGCGCTCGGCGCGCTGCTGCTCACCGCCGCCGTCTCGGGCGGGGTGCTGCAACGCGACGACCTGGCCGCCTGGCTGGCCGTCCGGCCCGGCCCGCGGTCCCTGTTCCGGGCGACCGGAACGGCGGTGCGCGCCATGGCGCTCGTCCTCGCCCTGTGCTCGCTCGTCGCGTTCATCACCCTCGCGTCGAGCGACGAGTTGCAGGCCGACTGGGAGGACGACGTCAACCCGCTGCTGGTCGCGCTGCTCGTCCTGCCCAACATCGCCGTGGGCTTCCTCGGCATCTCCTGGGGCGCGTCCGTCGAGGGCGAGGCGGGCCGCGCGCGCTACGGCGACGACTCGTCGTACGGCGACGACGGGTACGGCAACGACTCCCACGGTGACTACGGCCTCGGCGGATCCAGCCCCTACGGCGGTTACGAGCACGAGGCGTTCGGGCTGTCCGAGCTGGGCGACGCCGTCAACGCCTGGGCGGTCGTGGGGGCGTTGGCGCTCGGCGCGGTCTGCGCCCTGATCCTCGGCGTCCTGGCCGCCCGCCGGTCCTCGGGCCGGGGCGAGCAACTCCTCGCCGCCGGTGTCTTCTTCGGTCTCTTCCTCCTCCTCGCCGGCATCAGCGGCTTCGCCATGGAGGCGTCCGGCTCCGCCACGACCGACCTCGGTGGTGGGCTTTCCGCCGCGGGCCGGGCGGACGTGGGCCTCGACCTCGCCGAGGCCATGCTCTTCGGCATCGTCTGGATCTTCGCGGCGGCCTTCCTGGCCCCCTATCTGCTGCAGATGACCGGTGTCCCCACGGGCGTGATCGCGCCCCCGGTCCCGGCGATGCCGAGCGCCCCCGCGGCCTACGGGACCCCGTCCCACCCCACCACGCTTCCGACCCAGCACGCCCAGCAGACCCAGGCCGAGGCCCAGACCCAGATCCAGACCCAGGCCCACGGTGTCCAGGGCGTACCGCCGGTGCAGCCGAGCCACCCGACCCCGTCGCAGGGCCAACCGGTGCACCATTCCCGGCCCGTCGAGCCGTACGAGGTCCCGATGGTCGAGATCGGCCATCAGCTCCCGGCCGGCCCGGTCGCGAAACCGCGCAGCCGGGCGCTGCTGTGGATCCTCACGATCGCGGCGGCCTTCGTGGTCGGCGGGGGAGCGGCGATCGCGATCCTGCTCCTGCAGAAGTAGGGGCGCCCGAGACAGAGGTGAAGCGCGCCGCGACCGGCCCTACCGGAGCACCGGGAAAGGTTCCCCCGGCTCGTCCAACTCCCTGCGCAACCCGGGGGGAGGGCCGCCGCGGCGGGGTTCGCGCACACCGCCGCCCCCGTCGCCCGGCTCGAACCAGACGGTCACCACGGCGCCCCGAGGGACCTCGACGCCCGGCGGGGGGTACTGCCGTACCACATAGTCCACGACGGCGAGTTCGACGTCGGGCCGGTCACCGGCGGCCAGCCCGACCCCGCTCGCCTCGGCTGTCTCACGCGCGTCCACGGCCATCAGACCGACGAACCGAGGCACACGCACTTCGAAGGACTTGGGTGTCAAGCGCACAGACGTTCACCCCCAGCGGTACCCGCAGGGTAGCCGCCGGGTGTGCTCGTCCGGAAGCACTGAGTGGCGATCTGCCGGAAATCGCTACTCAGTGTCATCGGCCGGGGGTCTGTCGCCCTCGGCAGCCCGGTCGGCGGCTCAGAGGGCCAGCCGGTAGCAGTGGCACACCTGCTGCGAGACCGGCGTCGTGAAGGTGTCCGCCAGCTCCATGCCCAGCCGTCTGGTGACCGCTATCGAGCGCTCGTTGCGGGCGTCGACCACGGCGACGACGCTGCTGATGCCCGCCGCCCGCACCCGCTCCAGGGTCGTCAGGGCGGCGGCGGTCACATATCCCCTGCCCCAGTGCTCGCGCGCGAGCCGCCAGCCGATCTCGATCTCGCCGACCGGACCCCAGGACCGCGGCCACGGCTGGGCGCCGGTGAAGCCGATGGCCCGGCCCTCCTCGTCGAGCATGGTCCACAGGCAGAACCCGTACTCGGCGTCGTGGCGACGCTGGCGCGCGGTGAGCTCCTCGTAGACGGACAGCTCGGCGGACCGGCCGCCGTGGAACTCCATGACGTCGGGGTCGTCGAAGATCCGGTGCCACGCGAAGGCGTCCTCGTCGGTGGGGACGCGCAGCCGTACGTCGGGCAGAGCTCGGTTCACAGGGGCAGCCCTTCAGCCGGTGATCAGGTTCCGCTGAATAGACTGCCCATGTCCGACGCCTGTCGGCACCTGTTTTCTGGTCTTCCAGTGCTCCAACTACCTCTTGGGGAGAACCCGTCGTGACCGAGCCCCAGCCCCTTACCGAACACACCGCCGATGTGATCGTCGTCGGGGCCGGGCCAGCCGGTTCCACCACCGCGTACTACCTGGCGAAGGCCGGGCTCGACGTGCTCCTGCTGGAGAAGACCAGCTTCCCGCGGGAGAAGGTCTGCGGCGACGGCCTCACGCCCCGCGCCACCAAGCAGCTCGTGTCCATGGGCATCGACGTCTCCGAAGAGGCCGGCTGGCTCCGCAACAAGGGGCTGCGGATCATCGGCGGCGGTGTCCGCCTCCAGCTCGACTGGCCGGATCTCGCCTCCTACCCCGACTACGGACTCGTCCGCAAGCGCGACGACTTCGACGAGCAGCTCGCCCGCCAGGCCCAGAAGGCCGGCGCACGCCTCCACGAGAACTGCAATGTGAGCGGTCCCGTCATCGACGACCGCACGGGCCGCATCATCGGCGTCACGGCCAAGCTCGGCGACCCGGACTCGGGCGAGAAGAAGGAGGTCACCTTCCGCGCCCCGCTGGTCGTGGCCGCCGACGGCAACTCCAGCCGCCTCTCCCTCGCGATGGGCCTGCACCGCCGCGAGGACCGCCCCATGGGCGTCGCCGTCCGCACGTACTTCACCTCCCCGCGCCACGACGACGACTACCTGGAGTCCTGGCTGGAGCTGTGGGACCGGCGCGGCCCGGGCGAGGACCGCCTTCTGCCCGGCTACGGCTGGATCTTCGGCATGGGCGACGGCACGTCCAACGTCGGCCTGGGCGTCCTCAACACCTCCGAGGCATTCAAGGAACTCGACTGGCGCGAGGTCCTCAAGGCCTGGTGCGCCTCCATGCCGGAGGAGTGGGGCTACACCCCCGAGAACATGACCGGCCCCATCCGCGGCGCCGCCCTCCCCATGGCCTTCAACCGCAAGCCCCACTACACCAAGGGCCTGCTGCTCGTCGGCGACGCCGGCGGCCTCGTCAACCCCTTCAACGGCGAGGGCATCGCCTACGCCATGGAATCCGGCCAGATCGCCGCCGACGTCATCGTCCAGGCCCACGCCCGCGCCACCCCCGGCCAGCGCGAACTCGCCCTCCAGCGCTACCCCCAGGTCCTCAAGGACACCTACGGCGGCTACTACACGCTGGGCCGCGCCTTCGTGAAGCTCATCGGCAACCCCAAGATCATGAAGCTCGCCACGCAGCGGGGCCTCACCCACCCGCTGCTGATGAAGTTCACGCTCAAGCTGCTCGCCAACCTCACCGACCCGACCGGCGGCGACGCGATGGACCGCGTCATCAACGGCCTCTCGAAGGTGGCCCCCAAGGCGTGACGGCCTGAGCGCGCACCCGTTCCCGGTCCCGGACGCGAAGGCTCCGGGGCCCGGAACCCGTCGGGCGCGCTCACCGTCGTCCGTTTCGTCACATACACCCAAGTGTGGCGTTTTTTCCGTGCTTTTGAGGTCGCCGGAAACGGCTACCGCCGACCGCGAGGCCGGAACCCCCGGAGCGGGTCGACGGGGCCCGTCACCGCCGCGACCCGTCGAACACCTTCGGCTTGGACCGAAAGGCCCTCCCAGGGGCCGTCACGGCCCGCACGGAGGCATGCCGGAGGGCCGCCGGCCCAACGGGGCAGGCGGCCCTTCCGTACAACGAGCCGTCGGCGGCCCGGCTCAGAGCACGCGCACCGCGCCCGACGCCGGGTAACCGGACAGGTCCTGGATGACGACGCCCTTGGAGGGGTTCGCCGCGTCGAGGTACTTGCCGCCACCGAGGTAGACACCCACGTGGTAGGCGGAACCCTTGCCGCCCCAGTACAGGATGTCGCCGCGCTGGATCTGGGACAGCGGGATGTCCGTGCCCTGCATCGACTGGTCCTGCGAGACCCGCGGGAGGTCCACGCCGACCTGCTTGAACGCGGCCTGGACCAGCGACGAGCAGTCCCACGCGTTGGGTCCCGTGGCGCCCAGCACGTACGCGTCGCCCAACTGGGCCTCGAGGAAGTCGATGACCGTCTCGACGCTGCCGCTGGCGCTGGCCGGCGCGGACGTCGGGGCGGAGTTCGTGGTGAGAGTGGTCCGCTCACTGTCCCGCGAGGCGCGCTCGGCGGCGGCCTTGCGCTCCGCCTCCTCGGCGGCCTTCTTGCGGGCCGCTTCCTTCTTGGCCTTGGCGAGGTCCTTGTCGGCCTTCTTGGCCGCTTCCTCGGCGGCCGCGTCGCGCTCGGCCTGCAGCTGGTAGTCGGCCGCCATCTGCTGCGTGGCGTCCGCGGACTGCGCCGCCTGCGTGGCCAGGTCGGCCGTGAGGGTGGGCAGTTCGAGGGTCTGCGTCACCGGCTCCGCGGCGACCGCCGCGGACGCACCGGCCACTGCCACGGTGCTGAGAATGCCACCGGCGACTCCGGCGCGCACCGCGATCGAGGACGACGCGTTACGGCGGGGTTTCCGGTGGCTGCGTATGTGAGCGGTGTGGGACATGGGTACAAGCGGTACCAGGGGCTGCTCCATACCTTCAAGCAACGTGTGCTGCGCCACAGTTGTTCAACAGACGCCCCAAATTCCCTGCGCGTCACTCTTTATTGACGGCGTAACGGGCATTGCGGACACGACCGATCACGCCTGTGATCATGCGCTTTCGTGATTACGTCCGAATTGCCCTGCGCTTACCACTGATTGCACCGAGTGGCCAAGCCCGGCTGATGTGATCTTGCCGTGATGTGGCGCAGGTCACGGAACGGTCGCCGATACGGCCGCGTCCCGCGCGTGGTCGACGACCGTCGGCGCTCGTGAATGTGTGCACGCGTCCACATCCGCCACCGCACCTCCTCCTCATGTGTGAACGCGGCCCTCTAGCAAGCGCCTCCGTCCAGCACCAATTTGCATGCAGAGGAACTCTCTTGATATAGAGACGCCCCTTCTCACCTGCGACTACGATCGAAATTGTCACCTCTGGTGATCACTCTGGCGCTTCGTGTATGAAGATCGCCGCTCATCCGACTTCATGATCCTTCGTCAGGTGGTGGAGATCACAAACTCGGTGCGGTACCCCGTGTCGCAGATCACAGACCCACAGGCATAAGATGCGGGGCAGTTGGGCTTGTGACCTGCTTCACATGTTCGCGATCTTCGTCGGGACGGGCGGGGTTCGTGGGACAGGTGGGGCGGAGCGCCGGTCCACGCAACCGCCAGCAGTCAGTGCCGACTGAGAGGAGCGAGGAGCGGTGAACGCGTATGCGCCCATCCTCGTACTGGGAGCCCTCGGGGCAGGCTTTGCGATCTTCTCCGTGATCATGGCCACTCTGATCGGCCCGAAGCGCTACAACCGGGCCAAGCTCGAGGCCTACGAGTGCGGAATCGAGCCCACCCCCACGCCGGCCGGCGGCGGGCGTTTCCCCATCAAGTACTACCTGACGGCGATGCTCTTCATCGTCTTCGACATCGAGATCGTCTTCCTCTACCCCTGGGCCGTCACCTTCGACGCCCTGGGTGTTTTCGGGCTCGTGGAGATGTTGCTCTTCGTGCTCACCGTCTTCGTCGCCTACGCGTACGTCTGGCGTCGCGGCGGCCTGGAATGGGACTGAGGGGCCTTTAGACCATGGGACTCGAAGAAAAACTGCCGAGCGGCTTCCTGCTGACCACCGTCGAGCAGGCCGCGGGCTGGGTACGCAAGGCGTCCGTCTTCCCCGCCACCTTCGGCCTCGCCTGCTGCGCCATCGAGATGATGACCACGGGCGCGGGCCGCTACGACCTGGCGCGCTTCGGCATGGAGGTGTTCCGCGGCTCGCCGCGCCAGGCGGACCTGATGATCGTGGCCGGCCGGGTGAGCCAGAAGATGGCGCCGGTGCTGCGGCAGGTCTACGACCAGATGCCGAACCCGAAGTGGGTGATCTCCATGGGGGTCTGCGCGTCGTCCGGCGGCATGTTCAACAACTACGCGATCGTCCAAGGCGTCGACCACATCGTCCCCGTCGACATCTATCTCCCCGGCTGCCCGCCACGGCCCGAGATGCTGATGGACGCGATCCTCAAGCTCCACCAGAAGATCCAGTCGTCCAAGCTCGGTGTGAACGCGGAGGAAGCGGCCCGCGAGGCCGAGGAAGCCGCGCTCAAGGCACTCCCCACCATCGAGATGAAGGGGCTGCTGCGATGAGCGCCGCGAACGGCAACGGCGGACCCAACCCCGAGAAGGACCTCTCCGCCTCCAACCTCCCCGGCCAGCGCGGCGACGGCGGCGAGGAGATCCGCGTCCAGCGCGGCATGTTCGGCGCCGACAAGGGCGGCGACACCTCCGGCTACGGCGGCCTGGTCCGCTCCATCCGGCTCCCCGGCCCGGCCACCCGCCCCTACGGCGGCTGGTTCGACGAGGTCGCCGACGAACTGGAGGGCGCCCTGGAGGAACAGGGCCTCGTCCCCGAGAACGTGATCGACAGGACCGTCGTCGACCGCGGGGAGCTCACCTTCCACATCGAGCGCGAGTACCTGGTCACCGTCGCCCGCACCCTGCGCGACGACCCGGCCCTCCGCTTCGAACTGTGCACCGGCGTGAGCGGCGTCCACTACCCCGGCGACAAGGGCCGGGAACTGCACGCCGTCTACCACCTGCGCTCGATCACCCACAACCGGCTGATCCGCCTGGAGGTCTCCGCCCCCGACGCCGACCCGCACATCCCGTCGCTCGTCGCCGTCTACCCGACGAATGACTGGCACGAGCGCGAGACGTACGACTTCTTCGGCATCGTCTTCGACGGCCACCCCGCGCTGACGCGGATCATGATGCCGGACGACTGGCAGGGCTTCCCACAGCGCAAGGACTATCCCCTCGGCGGCATCCCCGTCGAGTACAAGGGCGCCCAGATCCCGGCTCCGGACCAGCGGAGGTCGTACTCATGAGCACGCAGCACGCATCTGCCGAGTCCGCTTCGGCGCGCGAGACCACCGAGGGCACCGTCTACACGGTCACCGGCGGCGACTGGGACGAGGTCGCCGAGACCGCGGCGAGGTCCGACGACGAGCGCATCATCGTCAACATGGGCCCCCAGCACCCGTCCACCCACGGGGTGCTCCGGCTCATCCTGGAGATCGACGGCGAGACCGTCACCGAGGCCCGCTGCGGCATCGGCTACCTCCACACCGGCATCGAGAAGAACCTCGAGTACCGCACGTGGACGCAGGGCACCACGTTCGTGACGCGCATGGACTACCTGACGCCGTTCTTCAACGAGACGGCGTACTGCCTCGCGGTCGAGAAGCTCCTCGGCATCGACGACCAGATCCCGGACCGCGCCTCGATCATCCGCGTGCTCCTGATGGAGCTGAACCGGCTCTCCTCCCACCTGGTGTGCATCGCCACCGGCGGCATGGAGCTGGGCGCCACCACGATCATGATCTACGGCTTCCGTGATCGTGAACTCATTCTCGACATCTACGAGCTCATCACCGGCCTGCGCATGAACCACGCGTACATCCGGCCCGGCGGACTCGCCCAGGACCTGCCGCCCGGCGCGGTGGACCAGATCCGCGAGTTCGTGAAGAAGATGAACAAGAACCTCCCCGAGTACGACAAGCTCGCCACCGGGAACCCCATCTTCAAGGCCCGTATGCAGGACGTCGGCTACCTCGACCTGGCCGGCTGCATGGCCCTCGGCGCCACCGGCCCGATCCTCCGCTCCGCCGGCCTCCCGCACGACCTGCGCAAGGCCCAGCCGTACTGCGGCTACGAGACGTACGACTTCGACGTCCCGACCGCCGACACCTGCGACTCCTACGGCCGCTTCCTGATCCGTCTCGAGGAGATGCGCCAGTCGCTCAGGATCGTCGAGCAGTGCCTGGACCGGCTGCAGCCCGGCCCGGTCATGGTCGCCGACAAGAAGATCGCCTGGCCCGCCCAGCTCGCCCTGGGACCCGACGGGCTCGGCAACTCCCTGGACCACATCAAGAAGATCATGGGCACCTCCATGGAGGCCCTGATCCACCACTTCAAGCTGGTGACCGAGGGCTTCCGCGTCCCGCCGGGACAGGCCTACGCGGCGGTCGAGTCACCCAAGGGCGAACTCGGGGTGCACGTCGTCTCCGACGGAGGCACCCGCCCCTTCCGGGTCCACTACCGCGACCCGTCCTTCACCAACCTGCAGACCATGGCGGCGATGTGCGAGGGCGGCCAGGTCGCCGACGTCATCGTCGCCGTCGCGTCCATCGACCCCGTGATGGGAGGCGTCGACCGGTGACCACCACCCCTGACGGCGTCAGCCTGGGCATGCCCCAGCTGCCCGCGCCCGACTACCCGGACGACGTTCGAGCCCGCCTGGAGCGGGACGCGGCCGACGTGATCGCCCGCTACCCCGACTCCCGGTCCGCCCTGCTGCCGCTGCTGCACCTCGTGCAGTCCGAGGAGGGCCACGTCACCCGCACCGGCATGCGGTTCTGCGCCGAGGTGCTGGGCCTGACCACGGCCGAGGTCACCGCGGTCGCCACCTTCTACACCATGTACCGGCGCAAGCCGAGCGGTGACTACCAGGTCGGCGTCTGCACCAACACCCTGTGCGCGGTGATGGGCGGCGACGCGATCTTCGAGGCGCTCCAGGAGCACCTGAGCGTCGGCAACGGCGAGACCACCGACGACGGCAAGGTCACCCTGGAGCACATCGAGTGCAACGCGGCCTGCGACTTCGCGCCGGTCGTCATGGTCAACTGGGAGTTCTTCGACAACCAGACCGTCGACAGCGCCAAGCGCCTCGTGGACGACCTGCGCGCCGGCGCGCAGGTCGAGCCCACCCGCGGGGCGCCGCTGTGCACCTTCAAGGAGACGGCGCGCATCCTCGCCGGCTTCCCCGACGAGCGGCCCGGAGCCGTCGAGGCGACCGGCGGCGCGGGCCCCGCGTCGCTGGTGGGCCTCCGCCTGGCCAAGGGAGAGACCGCATCCGCGCGGGTGGTCCATCCACGGGACGGCGGCCCGCACGACGAGCCGCAGGACAAGGTGCACGAGCCGTCACCGGGCGAGCACCTCAGCTCGCACGACGCGCCGCAGGAGACATCGGCCTCCGACCCGGCCCACCCATCAGGGCCCACCGCCGAGGAGGGGGAGTGATGACGTTGGCACCCGAGATCAAGGGCACCAGCCCCGACAAGCTGCTCGCACCCGTACTGTCGGCCTTCTGGGACGAGGACAGGTCCTGGACGCTGGACGTCTACCGACGGCACGACGGGTACGAGGGACTCCGCAAGGCGCTCGCGATGACCCCGGACGACCTCATCGCGTACGTCAAGGAATCCGGACTGCGCGGTCGCGGCGGCGCCGGCTTCCCCACCGGGATGAAATGGCAGTTCATTCCCCAGGGGGACGGAAAGCCGCACTATCTGGTCGTCAACGCCGACGAGTCGGAGCCGGGAACGTGCAAGGACATCCCGCTCCTCTTCGCGAACCCGCACAGCCTCATCGAGGGCATGATCATCGCGTGCTACGCCATCAGGTCCTCGCACGCCTTCATCTATCTGCGGGGTGAGGTCGTCCCCGTACTGCGGCGGCTGCACGAGGCCGTACGCGAGGCCTACGAGGCCGGCTTCCTCGGCGAGAACATCCTGGGCAGCGGACTCGACCTCGACATCACCGTGCACGCGGGCGCGGGCGCGTACATCTGCGGTGAGGAGACCGCACTGCTCGACTCGCTCGAAGGCCGCCGCGGTCAGCCGCGACTGCGTCCCCCCTTCCCTGCCGTGGAAGGCCTCTACGCCTGTCCCACCGTGGTGAACAACGTCGAGTCGATCGCGTCGGTTCCCGCCATCCTGCACCGGGGCAAGGAGTGGTTCCGGTCGATGGGCAGCGAGAAGTCCCCGGGCTTCACGCTCTACTCGCTCAGCGGCCATGTCGCCAGCCCCGGCCAGTACGAGGCCCCGCTCGGCATCACCCTGCGCCAGCTGCTGGAGATGAGCGGCGGCATGCGGCCCGGACACCGCCTCAAGTTCTGGACGCCGGGCGGCTCCTCCACCCCGATGTTCACCGACGAGCACCTCGACGTCCCCCTCGACTACGAAGGGGTCGGCGCCGCGGGTTCCATGCTCGGCACAAAGGCACTCCAGTGCTTCGACGAGACCACCTGCGTCGTACGGGCCGTCACCCGCTGGACCGAGTTCTACGCCCACGAGTCCTGCGGCAAGTGCACCCCCTGCCGCGAAGGCACGTACTGGCTGGTGCAGCTGCTGCGTGACATCGAGGCCGGCAAGGGCGTCATGAGCGACCTCGACAAGCTCAACGACATCGCCGACAACATCAACGGCAAGTCGTTCTGCGCCCTCGGCGACGGCGCCGCCTCACCGATCTTCTCCTCGCTGAAGTACTTCCGCGAGGAGTACGAGGACCACATCAAGGGCCGGGGCTGCCCCTTCGACCCCGCCAAGTCGACCGCCTGGGCCGACAAGGACAAGCACGCGGAGGTGAACGCATGACCGTGACGACCGGCGCTCCCTCCGGGGGCGGCGAGGCGGCGGTCCCGCCGGAAGATCTCGTCTCGCTGACCATCGACGGCGTCGAGCTCAGCGTGCCCAAGGGCACCCTGGTCATCCGGGCCGCCGAACAACTCGGCATCGAGATCCCCCGCTTCTGCGACCACCCCCTGCTCGACCCGGCGGGCGCCTGCCGCCAGTGCATCGTCGAGGTCGAGGGCCAGCGCAAGCCCATGGCGTCCTGCACGATCACCTGTACGGACGGAATGGTCGTCAGGACTCAACTCACCTCCCAGGTCGCCGAGAAGGCCCAGAAGGGGGTGATGGAGCTCCTGCTCATCAACCACCCGCTGGACTGCCCCGTCTGCGACAAGGGCGGCGAGTGCCCCCTGCAGAACCAGGCCATGTCGCACGGCCAGTCCGAGTCCCGCTTCGAGGGCAGGAAGCGCACCTACGAGAAGCCGGTACCGATCTCCACCCAGGTCCTGCTCGACCGCGAGCGGTGCGTGCTGTGCGCCCGCTGCACCCGCTTCTCCAACCAGGTCGCCGGCGACCCGATGATCGAGCTGATCGAGCGGGGCGCGCTCCAGCAGGTCGGCACCGGCGAGGGCGACCCGTTCGAGTCGTACTTCTCCGGTAACACCATCCAGATCTGCCCCGTGGGCGCGCTGACCTCGGCGGCGTACCGATTCCGCTCCCGGCCCTTCGACCTCGTCTCCTCGCCGTCCGTGTGCGAGCACTGCTCCGGCGGCTGCGCCACCCGCACCGACCACCGGCGCGGCAAGGTCATGCGGCGGCTCGCCGCCGACGACCCCGAGGTCAACGAGGAGTGGATCTGCGACAAGGGACGCTTCGCGTTCCGCTACGCGCAGCGCCCCGACCGGCTGACCACCCCCCTCGTCCGCAACGAGGAGGGCGTCCTGGAGCCCGCGTCCTGGCCGGAGGCCCTGGAGGCCGCCGCCCGGGGGCTGCTCGCGGCGCGTGGCAGGGCCGGTGTCCTGACCGGCGGCCGGCTCACCGTCGAGGACGCCTACGCGTACAGCAAGTTCGCGCGGGTGGCGCTCGACACCAACGACATCGACTTCCGCGCGCGCGTGCACAGCGGCGAGGAGGCCGACTTCCTGGCCGCCCGGGTCGCCGGCCGGGGCCGCGACCTCGACGGCAAGGGCGTCACGTACGCCTCCCTGGAGAAGGCGCCCGCGGTCCTCCTGGTCGGGTTCGAGGCCGAGGAGGAGGCACCCGGTGTCTTCCTGCGGCTCCGCAAGGCCTGGCGCAAGCGCAAGATGCGGGTGTTCTCGCTGGCCACGCACGCCACCCGGGGCCTGGAGAAGGCCGGCGGCACGCTGCTGCCCGCCGCGCCCGGCACCGAGACCGAGTGGCTGGACGCCCTCGCGAGCGGCGCCGGACTCGAAGGGGACGGCACCGAGGCCGCCGCGGCCCTGCGCACCGAGGGCGCGGTGATCGTCGTCGGCGAACGGCTCGCCGGTGTGGCGGGCGGACTCACCGCCGCCGTACGGGCCGCCGCCCTGACCGGCGCCCGGCTGGTGTGGATCCCCCGCCGGGCCGGGGAGCGCGGTGCGATCGAGGCCGGCGCGCTGCCGTCGCTGCTGCCGGGCGGGCGCCCGGCCACCGACCCCCGCGCGCGGGAGGAGATCGCCGCCGCCTGGGGCGTCGCCCAACTCCCGCTGCGCTACGGCCGCGACACCGGGCAGATCGTCGAGGCCGCCGCCACCGGAGAGCTCGGGGCCCTGGTGGTGGCCGGTGTCGAGGTCGCCGACCTGCCCGAACCGGCACGCGCGCGGGAAGCGCTCGCCGCGGTGGGCTTCCTGGTCTCCCTGGAACTGCGGCCCAGCGAGGTCACCGACCACGCCGACGTCGTCCTCCCGGTCGCCGCCGTCGCCGAGAAGGCGGGCAGCTTCATCAACTGGGAAGGCAGGGTCCGGCCGTTCGAGGCCGCGCTCAAGCCCGACCAGATGACCCGCCGTCTGGCGCCCACCGACGGACGGGTGCTGCAGATGCTCGCCGACGCCATGGACGTCCACCTCGGACTGCCCGATCTGCGCACCACGCGCGCGGAGCTGGACCGGCTCGGGGCATGGGACGGTGCGAGGGCCACCGAGCCCGTGGAGATCGCCGCCGGGCTGCCGCGGCCCGCCGTCGGCGAGGCCGTACTGGCCGGGCACCGGCTGCTGCTCGACCAGGGCCGCCTCCAGGACGGCGACGAGGCGCTCGCCGGCACCCGGCACGCCGCACTCGCGCGCGTGTCCGCCGCGACGGCCGCCGAGGCCGGCGTCAAGGACGGAGACCTCCTGGCGGTCACCGGTCCCGCAGGCGTCGTCGAACTCCCGCTGCGGATCACCGAGATGCCCGACCGCGTCGTCTGGCTGCCGCTGAACTCCGCCGGCTCGGGCGTCGCCTCCGACACCGGGGCGCTGCCCGGCGCACTCGTCCGTATCGGCCCCGCGACGCTCGCCGCCGAGGCCCCCGAGGAGGTGGAGGCATGAGCGCGTACTACCTCGCCGCTGAAGACCTCTCGATGTTCGGCCGCGACCCCTGGTGGCTGGTCGTCATCAAGGCCGTGTTCTGCTTCGCCTTCCTGATGCTGACCGTGCTGTTCTCCATCGTGTGGGAACGCAAGGTCGTCGCCTGGATGCAGCTGCGCATCGGCCCCAACCGGCACGGCCCCTGGGGCATGCTCCAGTCGCTCGCCGACGGCATCAAGCTGATGCTCAAGGAAGACGTCATCGTCAAACGCGCGGACAAGGTGGTCTACGTCCTCGCACCGATCGTCGCGGCCATCCCGGCCTTCATGGCGATCGCGGTGATCCCCTTCGGCCCGGCCGGCAACGAGATCTCGATCCTCGGCCAGCGCACCACGATGCAGCTCACCGACCTGCCGATCGCGATGCTCTACATCCTCGCGGTCGCCTCCGTCGGCATCTACGGCATCGTGCTGGCGGGCTGGAGCTCCGGCTCCACCTACCCGCTGCTGGGCGGCCTGCGGTCCTGCGCGCAGATGATCTCCTACGAGATCGCCATGGGCGCCGCGTTCGCCTCGGTGTTCCTCTACTCCGGGTCGATGTCGACGTCGGCGATCGTGGAGGCCCAGCAGGACCGCTGGTACATCGTGCTGCTGCCGGTCTCGTTCGTGATCTACATCGTGACCATGGTCGGCGAGACCAACCGCGCCCCGTTCGACATGCCGGAGTCCGAGGGCGACCTGGTCGGCGGCTTCAACACCGAGTACTCGTCGATCAAGTTCGCGATGTTCATGCTCGCCGAGTACGTGAACATGGTGACCGTCTCGGCGGTGTCGGTGACGCTCTTCCTCGGCGGGTGGCGGGCTCCCTATCCCATCAGCACCTTCTGGGAGGGCGCCAACCACGGCTGGTGGCCGATGCTCTGGTTCGTGGTGAAGGTGCAGCTGCTGCTGTTCTTCTTCATCTGGCTGCGCGGCACCCTCCCGCGCGTCCGCTACGACCAGTTGATGAAGCTCGGCTGGAAGGTCCTGCTGCCGGTCTCCGTGGTCTGGCTGATGCTGGTCGCGACCGTGCGGACCCTGCGCAACGAGAACTACGACTTCGCCCAGATCGCGCTGTACGTCGCCGGTGCCGTGGTCGTGCTGTTCCTGCTGTCGTTCGTCGCGGACGTCTTCCGCGACCGGCGCGAGGGCCGGGACCAGCCCGCCGAACCGGCCGCCTTCGACCCGATGGCCGGCGGGTTCCCCGTACCGCCCCTGCCCGGACAGACCCTCCCGCCGGTGCCGCGCAGGCGTCCGCGCCGCGAGCGGGAGCTGATTGTCAGTGGTGGGTCCGATACTGACAGTGACGGATCTTCGAATGGGAGGGAGGCGTCCGATGGCTGATGAGCCCAAGGAGACCAAGCCGGGTTTCCAGAACCCCGTCGCCGGCTTCGGTGTGACCTTCAAGGCCATGTTCAAGAAGCGGCTGACCGAGCAGTACCCGGAACAGGAGAAGACCACCGCCCCGCGGTTCCACGGCCGGCACCAGCTCAACCGCCATCCGGACGGCCTGGAGAAGTGCGTCGGCTGCGAGCTGTGCGCCTGGGCCTGCCCCGCCGACGCGATCTACGTGGAGGGCGCGGACAACACGGACGAGGAGCGCTACTCGCCGGGCGAGCGGTACGGCCGCGTCTACCAGATCAACTACGCCCGCTGCATCCTGTGCGGTCTGTGCATCGAGGCGTGCCCCACCCGCGCGCTGACCATGACCAACGAGTTCGAGCTGGCCGACTCCAGCCGTGCCAACCTCATCTACACCAAGGAGCAGCTGCTCGCCGGGCTCGACGACGGCATGGTCGACACGCCGCACGCGATCTACCCGGGCACCGACGAGCAGGACTACTACCGGGGCCTGGTCACCGAGGCCGCGCCCGGCACCGAGCGGCAGGTCGCCCTCTCCAAGGGCGAGGTGCCGCAGGAGGCCGCCTCCACCTTCGGTGAGGACGAGCCCGCGTCGGAGAAGGCGGTCGGCCGATGACGCACCAACTCGCCGCTTACACGACCTCCACCGGCGAGGCCTTCCAGTTCTGGGTGCTCGGTACCGTCGCCGTGCTCGGCGCCCTGTGCACCGTGTTCATGAAGCGGGCCGTGCACAGCGCGCTCTGCCTCGCCGGCACCATGATCGTTCTGGCGGTGTTCTACCTCGCCAACGGCGCCTACTTCCTGGGCATCGTGCAGATCGTCGTCTACACCGGCGCGATCATGATGCTGTTCCTGTTCGTGGTGATGCTCGTCGGCGTCACCGCGGCGGACTCCCTGAAGGAGACCATCAAGGGCCAGCGCTGGCTGGCCCTGCTGTGCGGCCTCGGCTTCGGCATCCTGCTCGTCGCGGGCATCGGCAACGCGGCGCTCACCGAGTTCAACGGCCTCGGCCAGGCGAACTCCGGGGGCAACGTGGAGGGCCTCGCCGCCCTCATCTTCACCGACTACGTGTTCGCCTTCGAGCTCACCGGCGCCCTGCTGATCACGGCCGCCGTCGGCGCCATGGTGCTCACCCACCGCGAGCGCACCGAGCGCGCCAGGACCCAGCGCGAACTGTCCGAGCAGCGCGTCCGCGAGGGCAAGCACCTCCCGCCGCTGCCCGCCCCCGGCGTCTACGCCCGGCACAACGCGGTCGACATCGCGGGCCTGCTGCCGGACGGCACCCCGTCCGAGCTGACCGTCAACAAGACGCTGCGGGACCGCGGCCAGATCCGCGACGTGTCGACCGAGGCGCTGAACGACCTCAAGGCCCTGGAACAGCGCGCCGAGGACCGCCTGGAGCGCACCAACAGCGGCAACAGCGGGGAGGCATCGAAGTGAATCCCGTCAACTACCTGTATCTCGCCGCCCTGCTGTTCACGATCGGCGCCACCGGCGTCCTGATCAGGCGGAACGCGATCGTGGTGTTCATGTGCGTCGAGCTGATGCTCAACGCCTGCAACCTCGCCCTCGTCGCCTTCTCCCGTATGCACGGCAATCTCGACGGCCAGATCATCGCCTTCTTCACGATGGTCGTCGCCGCCGCGGAGGTCGTGGTCGGACTCGCGATCATCGTGTCGCTGTTCCGTTCCCGCCACTCGGCCTCGGTCGACGACGCCAGCCTGATGAAGCTGTAAGGGGTCGGAAGAATCGTGGAGAACCTGATTGCGCTGCTGATCGCGGCGCCCCTGCTCGGAGCCGCCGTCCTGCTGTGCGGCGGCCGGCGCCTCGACGCCGTCGGCCACTGGATCGGCACCGTCCTCGCCGCCGCCTCCTTCGTCGTCGGCGTCGTCCTCTTCGCCGACATGCTCGGCAAGGACCCCGAACAGCGTGCGATGAGCCAGTTCCTGTTCAGCTGGATCCCCGTCGAGGGCTTCCAGGCGGACGTCGCCTTCCAGCTCGACCAGCTGTCGATGACGTTCGTCCTGCTGATCACCGGAGTCGGCTCGCTCATCCACGTGTACTCCATCGGATACATGGAGCACGACGAGCGCCGGCGCCGCTTCTTCGGCTATCTGAACCTGTTCCTCGCGGCGATGCTGCTGCTCGTCCTCGCCGACAACTACCTGCTGCTGTACGTCGGCTGGGAGGGCGTCGGTCTCGCCTCCTACCTCCTCATCGGCTTCTGGCAGCACAAGCCCAGCGCCGCCACCGCGGCGAAGAAGGCCTTCCTGGTCAACCGCGTCGGCGACGTGGGCCTGTCCATCGCCATCATGCTGATGTTCACCACCTTCGGGACGTTCGCCTTCGGGCCGGTCCTGGAGTCCACGGGGGAGACCGGCGAGGGCACGCTCACCGCGATCGCCCTGATGCTGCTGCTCGCCGCGTGCGGCAAGTCCGCCCAGGTGCCGCTGCAGTCCTGGCTCGGGGACGCGATGGAGGGCCCGACCCCCGTCTCGGCCCTCATCCACGCCGCGACCATGGTCACCGCCGGCGTCTACCTGATCGTCCGCTCCGCCGACATCTTCAACGCCGCCCCGGACGCCCAGCTGGTGACCACCGTGGTCGGCGCGGTCACGCTGCTGTTCGGTGCGATCGTCGGTTGCGCGAAGGACGACATCAAGAAGGCCCTCGCCGGATCGACCATGTCCCAGATCGGCTACATGGTGCTCGCCGCGGGCCTCGGCCCCATCGGCTACGTCTTCGCGATCATGCACCTGGTGACGCACGGCTTCTTCAAGGCCGGGCTGTTCCTCGGCGCCGGCTCCGTCATGCACGGCATGAACGACGAGGTCGACATGCGCAGGTACGGCGGCCTGCGCAAGTACATGCCGATCACCTTCGTGACGTTCGGCCTCGGGTACCTCGCCATCATCGGCTTCCCCGGCCTGTCCGGGTTCTTCTCCAAGGACAAGATCATCGAGGCGGCGTTCGCCAAGGGCGGCACCGAGGGCTGGATCCTCGGCGGCGTGGCCCTGCTGGGCGCGGCCATCACCGCGTTCTACATGACCCGCGTGATGCTGATGACCTTCTTCGGTGAGGAGCGCTGGCGCGACCGGCCGACCGCCTCCCCGGCGGAGCCGGACGTGGAGCCCGCCGCCCAACACCACGGCGTCCACGGTGAACCGCACCCGCACGAGTCGCCCAGGGTCATGACGATCCCGATGATCGTGCTGGCCGTCGGATCGGTCTTCGCGGGCGGGTTCTTCAGCATCGGAGACCGGTTCATCCACTGGCTGGAGCCGGTCACCGGGCACCGGCACGGGCACCCGCCGATCGGCGCGGCGGCGGTCACCGCGTCCACGGTCGCCGTGATGGTCATCGGCGTCGGCCTCGCCTGGCTCCAGTACGGGCGCCGTCCCGTCCCGGTCGTCGCCCCGCGCGGATCGCTGCTCACCCGGGCCGCCCGCCGCGACCTCCTCCAGGACGACTTCAACCATGTGGTCCTCGTCCGCGGCGGGGAGCACCTGACCCGGTCCCTGGTGTACGTCGACCACACCCTGGTCGACGGTGTGGTCAACGGCACCGCGGCCGGCATGGGCGGCCTCTCCGGGCGGCTGCGCCGCATCCAGAACGGCTATGCCCGGTCGTAC
This sequence comes from Streptomyces sp. NPDC042364, assembly GCF_056437585.1. Classification (NCBI taxonomy): domain Bacteria; kingdom Bacillati; phylum Actinomycetota; class Actinomycetes; order Kitasatosporales; family Streptomycetaceae; genus Streptomyces; species Streptomyces sp. NPDC042364. The sequence goes on from NZ_JBWKAJ010000013.1 coordinate 145,784, forward strand.
GCGGTCTCCATGTTCGGCGGCGCTGCGATCCTCATCGCCGCGACCCTGCTGATGAGGGCGGTCTGATACCGATGTCCTTTCCTCTGCTGACAGCGACGGCGGTGCTCCCGGCCCTGGGGGCGATCGCCACGGCCGCCGTACCGGCCGCCCGGCGGACCGCCGCGAAATGGCTGGCGCTGATCGTCTCGCTGGCCACACTCGTGCTCGCCGCGGTCGTCCTCGTCCGCTTCGACCCCGACGGCGACCGCTACCAGCTCACCGAGTCCCACGCCTGGATCAAGGAGTTCGGGGTCCGCTACGAGCTGGGTGTGGACGGCATCGCGGTCGCGATGATCGCGCTCACCGCGCTGCTGATCCCGTTCATCATCCTCGCGGGCTGGCACGACGCCGACCCCCTGGAGACCGGCAGCAGGCGGTGGCGGCCCACCCAGGGCTTCTTCGCGCTGATCCTGCTGGTCGAGGCGATGGTGATCATCTCCTTCGAGGCCACCGACGTCTTCGTCTTCTACATCTTCTTCGAAGCCATGCTCATCCCGATGTACTTCCTCATCGGCGGCTTCGGGGACCGTGCCCACGAGCACGGCGAGAAGGCGGCCTCCACCCAGCGGTCGTACGCCGCCGTGAAGTTCCTCCTCTACAACCTGGTCGGCGGCCTGATCATGCTGGCCGCGGTCATCGGCCTGTACGTCGTCGCCGGGAACTTCTCCCTCACCCAGATCGCCGAGGCCCGCGCCAACGGGACCCTGGACATGGCGACCAGCACCGAGCGGTGGCTGTTCCTCGGGTTCTTCTTCGCCTTCGCGGTGAAGGCCCCGCTGTGGCCGCTGCACACCTGGCTGCCCAACGCCATGCAGGAGTCGACGGCCCCGGTCGCCGTACTGATCACGGCGGTCGTCGACAAGGTGGGCACCTTCGCGATGCTCCGCTTCTGCCTCCAGCTGTTCCCGGAGGCCAGCACCTGGGCGACGCCCGCGATCCTCGTCCTCGCCCTCATCAGCATCGTCTACGGGGCGCTGCTCGCGGTCGGCCAGCGCGACATCAAGCGACTGATCGCCTACGCGTCGATCTCGCACTTCGGGTTCATCATCATGGGCATCTTCGCGATGACCAGCCAGGGCCAGTCGGGCGCGACGCTCTACATGGTGAACCACGGCATCTCCACCGCGGCCCTGATGCTGGTCGCCGGCTTCCTGATCTCCCGGCGGGGATCGCGGCTCATCGCCGACTACGGCGGTGTGCAGAAGGTCGCCCCGGTGCTCGCCGGCACTTTCCTGATCGGCGGTCTCGCCACCCTGTCGCTGCCGGGGCTCGCCCCGTTCGTCAGTGAGTTCCTCGTCCTGGTCGGCACCTTCGCCCGCTACCCCGTCATCGGGATCATCGCCACCGTCGGCATCGTCCTCGCCGCGCTCTACACCCTCGTCCTCTACCAGCGGACGATGACGGGCCCGGTGAAGGCCGAGGTCGAGGGCATGCCCGATCTGCGGGTGCGGGAACTCGTCGTGGTCGCCCCGCTGATCGCTCTGCTGATCTTCCTGGGCGTCTACCCGAAGCCCGTCACCGACATCGTCAACCCGGCGGTCAAGCAGACCTTGTCCGACGTGGAGAAGAAGGACCCCAAGCCCGAGGTGGAGGCGGCCAAGTGAGCGCATCAGCCGTCCACAGCCTGTGGACAACGGCGGCCGAGCCGATCGACAAGATCGGCGCGCCGGACATCGAATACGGGCAACTGTCGCCCACCTTGATCGTCATCGGGGCGGCCATCCTCGGCGTGCTGATCGAGGCGTTCGTCCCCCGCAAGACCCGCTACCACGCCCAGGCATTCCTGTCCGTCGTCGCGCTCGCCGCCGCTTTCGCCGCGGTGATCGCGCTCGCGGCGGGCGGATACGCCACGACCAGGTCCGGCATCGTCGCGATGGGCGCCGTCGCCGTCGACGGACCGGCCCTGTTCCTCCAGGGCACGATCCTCCTCGCCGGCATCCTCGGCGTGTTCACCTTCGCCGAACGGCGCCTGGACCCCGCGGCGCACGGCAACCGGGTCGACTCCTTCGCCGCGCAGGCGGCGTCCGTACCGGGCAGCGACAGCGAGAAGGCCGCCGTCAGAGCGGGCTTCACCACCACCGAGGTGTTCCCGCTGCTGCTCTTCGCCGTCGGCGGCATGCTGATCTTCCCCGCGGCGAACGACCTGCTGACCCTGTTCATCGCCCTGGAAGTCTTCTCGCTCCCGCTGTACCTGCTGTGCGCCGTGGCCCGCCGCAAGCGGCTCATGTCGCAGGAAGCCGCCGTCAAGTACTTCCTCCTGGGTGCCTTCGCCTCCGCGTTCACCCTCTTCGGCATCGCCCTGCTCTACGGCTACGCCGGCTCCGTGAAGTACGGCACCATCGCCCGGGTCGTCGACGGCACCGTCGGCGAGGTCACCCCCGCCCTCGCCGGCACCATGGGCAACGACGCGCTGCTCCTCATCGGCGCCGCCATGGTCGTCATGGGCCTGCTGTTCAAGGTCGGCGCTGTGCCGTTCCACATGTGGACGCCCGACGTCTACCAGGGCGCCCCCACCCCGGTCACCGGATTCATGGCCGCGGCCACCAAGGTGGCGGCGTTCGGCGCGCTCCTCAGGCTCCTGTACGTCGTCCTTCCGGGCCTGCGCTGGGACTGGCGGCCGGTCATGTGGGCCGTCGCCATCGTCACCATGCTGGGCGGCGCGATCGTCGCCATCACCCAGACCGACATCAAGCGGCTGCTCGCGTACTCGTCGATCGCGCACGCGGGCTTCATCCTCGCCGGTGTCATCGCGGCCTCGCCGGACGGCGTCTCGTCGGTGCTGTTCTACCTGGGCGCCTACTCGTTCGTCACGATCGGCGCGTTCGCCGTGGTGACGCTCGTGCGGGACGCGGGCGGCGAGGCCACCCACCTCTCCGAGTGGGCCGGGCTCGGACGCAGGTCACCGCTGGTCGCGGCCGTGTTCGCGGTGTTCCTGCTGGCCTTCGCGGGCATCCCGCTGACGTCCGGGTTCGCGGGCAAGTTCGCCGTGTTCAAGGCGGCCGCGGAGGGCGGCGCCGGCGGGATCGTCGTGGTCGGTGTGATCTCGTCCGCGATCGCCGCGTTCTTCTACATCCGCGTCATCGTGCTGATGTTCTTCAGCGAGCCGCGCCCCGAGGGTCCGACGGTCGCCGTGCCGTCACCGCTCACCATGACCGCGATCGGGGTCGGCGTGGCCGTCACGCTCGTCCTGGGCGTGGCACCGCAGTACTTCCTGGACCTGGCGAGCCAGGCGGGGGTGTTCGTGCGCTGACGCTCCGCCCGGCGGCGAGGAACGACGGGACCCGGCCCTCGGGGGGCCGGGTCCCGTCGTTCGTGCGGTGCCCCCGAGGGCGTGCGGGGGTGCCCGTGGTGGTCTCCGAAGGGTGGAGCCTGTGGATAACTCTGAGGCTGTCGGTGCGGGCGCCTATCGTGGCAGGGGCTGGAGGAACCACGGACGGCGCGGGACACGGGGCACGGCGCGCAAGCACGGGGGACGGACATGATCGGGACGGGCGGGACGAGTGTGATGGCGGACGAGGGCATGACGACGGCAGGGCCCAAGGACGGCGAGGCCGCCCCGACGACGACCCCGTGGCCGGACGAGGACGGGGGACCGCCGACGGAGAGCGAAGCGCTGGCCGTGCTCCACCGGGTCTTCGGGTACGACGCCTTCCGCGGTGAGCAGGAAGCGATCATCGACCATGTGGTGGCGGGCGGTGACGCCGTCGTCCTCATGCCGACCGGCGGCGGCAAATCGCTCTGCTACCAGATCCCGGCCCTGGTCCGCCCGGGGACGGGCATCGTGGTCTCCCCGCTGATCGCGCTGATGCAGGACCAGGTGGACGCGCTGCGGGCCCTGGGCGTGCAGGCGGGGTTCATCAACTCCACACAGGACTTCGACGAGCGGCGCGTCGTCGAGGCGCAGTTCCTCGCGGGCGAACTGGACCTGCTGTACCTCGCCCCGGAGCGGCTGCGCCTCGACGCCACCCTGGACCTGCTCGCCCGCGGCAAGATCTCCGTCTTCGCGATCGACGAGGCGCACTGCGTCTCCCAGTGGGGGCACGACTTCCGGCCCGACTACCTGACCCTGTCCCTGCTGGGGCAGCGCTGGCCCGACGTACCGCGCATCGCGCTCACCGCCACCGCCACCCGCGCCACACACCGGGAGATCACCGAGCGGCTCGCCATGCCGCACGCCCGGCACTTCGAGGCGAGCTTCGACCGGCCCAACATCCAGTACCGGATCGTGCCCAAGGCCGACCCGAAGAAGCAGCTGCTGTCCTTCCTGCGGCAGGAGCACCCGGGTGACGCCGGCATCGTCTACTGCCTGTCCCGCAACTCCGTCGAGCGCACCGCGGAATTCCTGAGCGGCAACGGCATCGAGGCGGTGCCCTACCACGCGGGGCTCGACGCGGGCACCCGCGCGGCGCACCAGGCGCGGTTCCTGCGCGAGGAGGGGCTCGTGGTCGTCGCCACGATCGCCTTCGGCATGGGCATCGACAAGCCGGACGTACGGTTCGTCGCCCACCTGGACCTGCCGAAGTCCGTCGAGGGCTACTACCAGGAGACCGGCCGCGCCGGCCGCGACGGGCTGCCGTCCACGGCGTGGATGGCGTACGGGCTGAACGACGTCATTCAGCAGCGCAAGCTCATCCAGGGCTCAGAGGGCGACGAGGCGTTCCGCCGCCGGGCCGCCGCCCACCTCGACGCCATGCTGGCGCTCTGCGAGACCGCCCAGTGCCGGCGCGGACAGCTCCTGCGCTACTTCGGCCAGGAACCGACCCCCGGCGGCTGCGGCAACTGCGACACCTGCCTCGTACCGCCGGAGACCTGGGACGGCACCGTCGCGGCACAGAAGGTGCTCTCCACGGTGGTGCGGTTGCAGCGGGAGCGGGGGCAGAAGTTCGGGGCCGTGCAGATCGTCGACATCCTGCTGGGGAAGCGGACCGCCAAGGTCATCCAGTTCGACCACGACCAGTTGTCCGTCTTCGGTATCGGCGCGGAGCTGTCCGACGGTGAATGGCGCGGCGTCGTAAGGCAGTTGCTCGCTCAGGGGCTGCTCGCCGTCGAGGGCGAGTACGGCACGCTGGTGCTCACCGAGGCCAGCGGGGCGGTGCTGCGGCGGGAGCGGGAGGTGCCGCTGCGCAAGGAGCCGAAGAAGCCGGTTGCCTTGCGGTCGGCGTCGGCGTCGGCGTCGGGGTCCGGCTCGGGCTCGGGTTCGTCGGGCTCGGGGCGGGGCGAGCGGAAGGCCAAGGCCGTCGTCGCGGAACTGCCGGAGGAACTGCTGCCCGTGTTCGAGGCGTTGCGGGCGTGGCGTGGCGAGCAGGCCCGCGAGCAGGGCGTCCCGGCGTATGTGATCTTCCACGACGCCACGCTCCGGGAGATCGCCTCGGTCGGGCCCACGTCCGTGGCGGAACTCGGCACCATCAGCGGCATCGGCGAGAAGAAGCTGGCCACCTACGGCGAGGGCGTCCTCGGGGTGCTCGCGTCGCTCGGCGGCGGGGCGACCCGGGAAAGCCCGCAGGCCGCCCCCGCGGGCGCGGAAGGCGTGCCGGCGGGCTCCGGAGGGGCGGCAGACCCGGCGCGTGATGCGGGCGCCGGGGGAGCGGACAGCTCCTTCGACTGGCCGGAGGACGAACCGGAACCCGATGACGACCACTGGGCCTAGGCGGGTCGTCCGGGGAGGTTGGTGACGCGGCCGGCCGGGCGTGGGCCGCGCCTTGCGGACGCGGCCGATCCGGCGGGGCTCCGTCCGGGGCTCTACCCCTCCTGCGGTGACGGTACGACCCTGCCCGTCACCTCGCCCAGCGCGATCCTCGTGCCGTTCGGGCCGGGGGCCCAGGCCGTGAGGGTCACCTCGTCGCCGTCCTCCAGGAACGTGCGCTTGCCGGTGGGCAGGTCGAGGGGGTCCCGCCCGTTCCAGGTGAGTTCCAGCAGCGAGCCGCGCTGGTGTGCGGCGGGGCCGCTGACCGTGCCGGAGCCGTAGAGGTCGCCGGTGCGCAGGGAGGCGCCGTTGACCGTCATGTGGGCCAGCTGCTGGGCGGCGGTCCAGTACATGGTGGAGAAGGGGGGCTCCGCGACCACGTGGCCGTTGATGGCGACGGAGATGCTCAGGTCGTAGCCGCCGGGGTCCTCGGTGGAGTCGTCCAGGTAGGGGAGGAGGTCGTGGGTGCGGGGCGGTGGGGTCACACGGGCCTCGTCGAGGGCGTCGAGCGGGGTGATCCACGGCGAGACGGACGTGGCGAAGGACTTGCCGAGGAAGGGGCCCAGCGGCACGTACTCCCAGGCCTGGAGGTCGCGGGCCGACCAGTCGTTGAGGAGGGTCACGCCGAAGACGTGGTCCCGGAAACCGGAGAGGGGGACCGGGTGGCCCATGCGTGAGGGCGTGCCCACGACGAAGCCGACCTCCGCTTCGATGTCGAGGCGGATCGAGGGGCCGAAGACGGGGGCCGGGTCGGTGGGGGCCTTGCGCTGGCCCGAGGGGCGTACCACGTCGGTGCCGGAGACGACCACGGTGCCGGACCGGCCGTGGTAGCCGATGGGCAGGTGCTTCCAGTTGGGGGTCAGGGGGTCCGGGGAGTCGGGGCGGAACATCCGGCCGACGTTCCGGGCGTGGTTCTCGGAGGCGTAGAAGTCGACGTAGTCGGCGACCTCGAACGGGAGGTGGAGGGTCACCGAGGCGAGGGGGTGGAAGAAGGGGCTGATCGTCTCGCGGTGGGAGGGGACGGTCACCCAGGCCGTGAGGGCTCGGCGGACGTCCGACCAGGCGGTGCGGCCCGCGGCGAGGAGGGGGTTGAGGGTGGGGTGGGCGAGGAGGGCGCCGTACGGGGAGCCCAGGGCCTGGGCCGCAGCCGCGGCGTCGAGGACGTGGTCGCCCAGGCGGACTCCGACCGTGCGGGTGTCGGAGCCCGAGAGGGAGAAGACGCCGTAGGGAAGGTTGTGCGGCCCGAAGGGGTGGCCTTCGGGGACGTCGAAGGGGGGCATGGGGTGCTGCCTCGCTCTCGTGCGTGCCGTCGTTCCGTCTGGTCGCGGCACACGTTACGGGGCGATGACGGGAACGGGGAGTGTCTAAAGAGTTCGCAATGTCCTGATAGGGGAGGGTCGGAGGGGGTGATTCCGGCTTAGCGTCCTGTGGGGGCACGGACGGGGTGGGTCCGGGTCCGGTGAGGGGGACACGTGGGGGGACCCGTGGCCAGGGGTACCGGGCGTGCGCCGATCCGGGTGGATCGGAACGTCCCGGGGCTCATCGTGAAGTTCGGTGACTATCCGCTGCACCACGGCGGCGTCGGGGCGATCCGCAGCCTCGGGCGGCTCGGTGTGCCGATGTACGCGATCACCGAGGACCGTTACACGCCGGCCGCCCTCTCGCGGTATCTGCGGCGGGCGTTCGTGTGGCCCACCACCGGGACCGAGGAGCCCGGGCTGCTGGTGGAGGGGTTGCTGGGGATCGGGCGGAAGATCGGGCGGCCGAGCGTGCTGGTGCCGACCGACGAGGAGGCCGCGGTGCTGATCGCCGAGCATCAGGACGTACTGGGCGCGGTGTTCCTCTTCCCGCGCGTCGACGCCGGGCTGCCCCGTCGCCTCGCCAGCAAGCAGGGGCTGCACGAGCTGTGCGTCGAGCACGGGGTCGCCAGTCCCGCCGCCGTCTTCCCGCAGTCGTACGAGGAGGTCGAGCGGTTCGCGCGGCGGGCGCGCTTTCCGGTGGTGGCCAAGAACCGGGAGGCGTTCGAGCGGCGCCGGCAGCCCGCCGTCAACGGGACGACCCGGATCGAGAGCCCGCAGGCGCTGCTGCGGCTGGCCCGCGGGTGGGGCGAGCGGCCCGGGGTGATCCTCCAGGAGTACCTGCCCCGGGAGGACGCCGAGGACTGGATCGTGCACGCCTACTTCGACGCGGAGTCCACGCCGCTCGCGATGTTCACCGGGGTCAAGGTGCGCTCGTGGCCGCCGCACGCGGGGATGACGGCGAACGCGTACATAGTCGACAACCCGGAACTGGCGGATATCGCGGCCCGGTTCATCAAGCAGATCGGCTTCAGCGGTGTCATCGACCTGGATCTGCGCTTCGACCGGCGGGACGGGCGGTACAAGCTGCTCGACTTCAATCCGCGGATGGGTGCGCAGTTCCGGATCTTCGAGAGCGAGGCGGGGATCGACGTCGTGCGCGCCATGCATCTGGATCTGACCGGACGCCCGGTGCCGGAGGGGGAACAGCTCGCCGGGCGGCGGTACATCGTGGAGAACATCGATCTGCCGGCCCTGCTCGCCTACCGGCGCAGCGGGTACACCACACCGCACGCGCCCGCCCGAGCGAGCGGTACGGAGCTGGCGTGGCTCGCGGGTGACGATCCGCTGCCGTTCCTCACGATGCTCGCCCGCTTCGTGCGACCGGGCGCGAAGCACCTCTACCGAATGTGGCGGGCCAACCGGGCCAACCGGGCCTACCGGGCCAACCGGTTCGGCCTCGGTGCCAGGCAGCACACGAAGTAGCAATCGCGTCCTGGGGAGGGACTTCGTGATCCAACCGGTAGCAGTCATCGGCGCCGGGCCGTTCGGCCTGTCCACCGCCGCCCATCTGCGGGCGCACGGCATTCCGGTCCGCGTCTTCGGCGAACCCATGGTCAGCTGGCGGGACGGCATGCCCGCCGGGATGCTGCTGAAGTCGACGCCGGCCGCGTCCGGCATCGACGCGCCGCAGCGCGGCAACACCCTGCGCGACTACTGCGACGCGGCGGGCATCCGCCGCCTGGTGACGGACGAGGACATCATCCCCGTGGAGACCTTCATCTCCTACGGCGAGTGGTTCCAGCAGCGGCTCGTGCCCGAACTGGAGCGCGTGCGGGTCGTCTCCGTGGACCGCGGCAGGGGCGGGGGCTTCGAACTGAAGCTGGACTCGGGGGAGGCGTTCACGGCGCGGGCCGTCGTGGTGGCCAGCGGGCTCTTCGGGCTCGCGCACCTGCCTGCCGAGCTGGCGGGGGCGGTCGGCGACGGACCGGCACCCGGCGGGCCGGTCTCCCACAGCTCCCAGCACCACGACCTCGGCAGGTTCGCCGGCCGGGAACTGATCGTCGTGGGGGCGGGCCAGTCCGCGCTGGAGACCGCCGTCCTGGCGGCCGAGGCGGGGGCCCGGGTACGGGTGGTCGCGCGCGGCCGGGGCGCGGTGGCGTTCGGGGCGCCGCCGTGGAAGCAGCCGCGGCTGCGGCCGGAGTCGCCGTTCGGGCGGGCCTGGTCGCTGTGGGCGCTCAGCTACTACCCGCATCCGTACCGCTATCTGCCCGCCGGGGTGCGGCACCACCTGGTCCGCCGGGTGCTGGGGCCGCTCGGCGCGTGGTGGCTGCGCGAGCGGTTCCAGGGGCGGGTCGAGGTACGGGAGGTCGACCGGCTGGTGCGCGCCGGGACCGACGACGGGGGGCCGCGGCTGGTGGTGCGGGGGCATGACGGGCGTACGGAGGAGATGGCGGCCGATCATGTCATCGCGGCGACCGGGTACCGGGTGGACCTCGGGGCGATGGGATTCCTCGGGCCCGAGCTGCTGACGGAGCTGGAGGTGAGCCGGGGTACGCCGGTGCTGGGAGCGGGGTTCCGGTCGTCGATACCCGGGCTGTACTTCACGGGGTTGCCCGCGGCGGCCTCGTACGGGCCGGTGATGCGGTTCGTGTGCGGGACGGAGTTCGCGTCGCCTCGGCTGGCCCGGCATCTCGCGGGGGCGCACGGGTAGGGGACCGTCGGCTCAGTCGGCGACCCTCCCTCGACGAACACCGTTTCGGACAAGGGGGGTTGACGTCGGCCGGTGGGGGGCGAACCGATGGGGGTCGGCATCCGTATTCTCTGATCATGGCCGCTCCCACCGCATATTCACTCATCGCCACTGACCTGGACGGAACGCTCCTGCGCAGTGACGACACGCTCTCCGACCGGTCCCTCGCCGCATTGGCGCAGGCCACGGAGGCGGGTGCCCAGCACCTCGTGGTGACGGGGCGGCCGGCGCCGAGAGTGCGTCCCCTCTTCGACGACCTCGGCAGCAGGGGGCTCGCGGTGTGCGGGCAGGGCGCGCAGTTGTACGACCCCGGCGCGGACCGGCTGCTCTGGTCGGTCACCCTCGACCGGGAACTCGCCGAGACCGCGCTCGGCAAGATCGAGGCGGAGGTCGGCCAGGTGTACGCGGCCGTGGACCAGGACGGGGTGGACGGCCTCACCCTGATCGAGCCCGGCTACCTCATGCCGCATCCCACGCTGCCCGCCCTGCGTGTGCCGCGCCGCGACGACCTGTGGTGCGAGCCCATCAGCAAGGTGCTGCTGCGCCACCCGTACCTGTCCGACGACGAGTTGGCCTCGGCGGCGCGCATGGCGATCGGTTCGCTGGCGACGGTCACCATGTCGGGGCCCGGCACCGTGGAACTCCAGCCGTGCGGCATCACCAAGGCCACGGGTCTCGCGCTGGCCGCCGACCATCTGGGTCTCACTCCGGGTGAGACCGTCGCCTTCGGTGACATGCCCAACGACATCCCCATGTTCGACTGGGCCGCGTACGGGGTCGCCATGGCCAACGCCCACCCCGAACTCAAGGCCGTCGCCGACGAGGTGACCCTCTCGAACGAGGACGACGGGATCGCGGTGGTGCTGGAGCGGCTGTTCGCCTGAGCGCCTGTTCCCCCCGGGTCACCGACCCGGGAACTAGGGAGGGCCGAGGCCGGGCGGGCTCAGTACGCGCCGAAGACGTTGTCGATCGAGCCGTACCGCGCGGCGGCGTAGTTGCACGCCGCCGTGATGTTCGCGACCGGGTCGAACGGGTCGAACGCGGTGCCGGGGACGTGGTACGCGGCGAAGGTCGGGTCGATGACCTGGAGCAGGCCCTTCGACGGGGTGCCCGCGGCGGCGTTGGAGTCCCAGTTGTTGATGGCCTGGGGGTTGCCGGAGGACTCCCGCATGATGTTGCGGTGGATGCCGTCGTACGAGCCGGGGATCCCGTTGCGCGCCATGATGTCCAGCGACTCCCGGATCCACCCGTCGAGGTTGTTCGGGTACGTCGTGACGGCCACCGGTGTGGCCTGGGCCACCGTGCCGGCCGCCTTGCTCGTGGACGCCGGCTTCTTGACCGCCTTGGTCGTCTTCGCCGTGCCGGTCGTCTTGGTCGAGTGGACCTTCAGCTTCAGGCCAGGGTGGATCAGCTGCGGGTTGTCGCCGACGGTCGTGCGGTTGTCCTTGTAGAGCCGCTGCCAGCCACCGCGCACACCGTGCTTGCGGGCGATCGAGGAGAGCGTGTCACCGGAGGCCACGGTGTAGGTGACGGACTTCGGCTGGACGACGGTCGGCGCGGACCGCGGGGCCGACTGCACGGAGGCGGCGGCCTGGGGCGGCTGGGCGGCGCTCGCGGTGCCGACCGCGGTGAGCGGCAGCACGAGGGCGGCCCCGCCCGTGCCGGCGGCGACGACGCCACGAGTGAAGGGGTTGGTTCTGGGACGGCGGTGCTTGCCTCGTCCGGGCATGGCGGATTCCTCTCCGGCGCCTGCGAGGTGAGCTGTCGGGTTCGGGCGGGAGGTGCCCGGCCGCACTCGGCCGTCCGGCGTGCGCTGTGCGTGTGCGCGCCGGTGCTTCCGTGTGTGGCTTCACCCCGAGCCGGTCCGGTGGGGAAGGCCGGACCGGCGGCTTACCTGGTTCCCCCGCTCCTGCCGTGCGTGGTCGAGTGGTCGGGTGGGAAGTCCGGGCGGCGGCAGGATTCGGCGGTCCGTCCGGACGGGGTGTGAACGTATGCGAGAGCACATGACGGGAACAAGCCTCGAATCCGCATATGGGCGTAGTTGACCTTGAGTTTGCCTGAAATGCGCGTCGGTTACGTGTGCTGCGCGGGGCTCAACTTGCCTACTGCAAAGGGAAAAAGGAGGGTGTGCGGCGGGGTGCGGCCTCCGGTGTGCGTGACTCAACTCACGGGAGGAGTGGGGTGAAGTGCGGGTAATGCGCAAATCGGTCAACTCGGCTTGCGTGAAAGGGTGGTTTGGGGTGATCTGCGGAGGTGGTCACAGAGTGGCGCACAGGGGTGGATTTCGGTCATCGTGGACCGCTCCGATGATTCCGCGGTCGCGCGGATGCTCGGGCGGCGTGGGTTCTGTGCGCGATCCGGGCGACCCTGGATATAGGGACATTTCTGTTGATCAGGAATATTTCGGGCATCGATCCGTGTTGTCCGGGTCGAACCCGTGGGCGCTCGTGGTGATCGAAAGGTGACCGGATACGCTGACTCGGGTGAGGGCAGCGACAGATCGACAAACTGTGTCATCGACCGCGAGACCGACCTAGACCGACCATGTGATCGTCAGCAGACGTCAGCAGACAGGAGAACCCTCGTGACCGTCGTCGAGCCGTTCGGGCTGAGCGCGCGGGACCAGGCTCTCGAAGCCGATGTCCAGGCCGGATTGGTTGCCGTCGAAGAGGGTTTGCTCGAGGCCACCAAGAGCGGGGTCCCCTTCATCCAGGAGGCCGCCCAGCATCTGCTGCGCGCGGGCGGGAAGCGGTTCCGCCCGCTGCTCGTGATGCTCGCGGCGCAGTTCGGTGACCCCTACGCGCCCGGGGTCGTCCCCTCGGCCGTGGTGGTCGAGCTGACGCATCTCGCCACGCTGTACCACGACGACGTCATGGACGAGGCCGAGGTCCGCCGGGGCGTGCCCAGCGCCAATGCGCGGTGGGGCAACTCCCTGGCCGTCCTGACCGGCGATTTCCTCTTCGCCCGCGCCTCCCACGTCCTCGCCGACCTCGGCCCCGAGGCCGTCCGTATCCAGGCGGAGGCCTTCGAGCGGCTCGTCACCGGGCAGATCCTGGAGACCGCCGGGCCGCGCGACGGCCGGGACCCCATCGACCACTACCTCGACGTGCTGGGTGGCAAGACCGGCTCGCTGGTCGCCGTCGCCGGACGGCTCGGCGCGCTGATGGCCGGCGCCGACGAGAGCGTGGTCGACATCCTCACCCAGTACGGGGAGCGGCTCGGGGTCGCCTTCCAGCTCGCCGACGACGTCCTCGACATCGCCTCCGACTCGCACGAGTCCGGCAAGACCCCCGGCACAGACCTCCGCGAGGGCGTGCCCACCATGCCGGTGCTGCGGCTCCGTGAGCGGGCGGGACGGCTCGGCGAGCCCGACGACATCGCCCTCTGCGAGCTGCTCGACTCCGACCTCACCGACGACGCGCGCCACGCCGAGGCACTGGCCCGGCTCCGGGTGCACCCCGCGCTCGAACAGGCCCGCCGGGACACCGTGCGGTACGCCGAGGAGGCGCGGGCGGCACTGGCACCCCTGCCGCAGTGCAGTGCCAAGGATGCACTGGTCGAGCTGTGCGACGCGGTGGTGCACCGGGCGGGATAGCCGCCCGACACCGGCACCGGTGTGACCCGGTCCGGGGGCCATGCCCCCGGACCATCCCTTCCCGGCTTCCCGGCTTCCCGGCTTCCCGGCTTCCCGGCTTCCGGGCTTCCGGGCCGCGCGGTCTCCGGCTCCGGCTTCCCGGCTCCGGTCTCCCGGCCTTCCGGGCCTCCGGGCTTCCGGGCCGCGCGGTCTCCGGCTCCGGCTTCCCGGCTCCGGTCTCCCGGCCTTCCGGGCCTCCCGGCTTCCGGGCCTTCGGCCTCCCCGGTGACTTCGCCCTTCGGTCTCGTCCTCGGATGCCGGACCGGGGGCTGTCTCCGCGACCCCTACGGGTTCCCCCGGGTGCCGTCAGCCCATGTCATCCCGAAGCACTCCGTCATGTCATCCCGTAGCAGTACGTGGAGTTGAGCCCCGAGTCTGACGACTCGCCACGGCCGATTTGGTCAGATGGGTATCACCACTCCTCACCGATTCGGGTGAGAATGGCGGCTCTCAGTGGACGCCGCCGCCGACGACGGAGGTAAGGCACACATGGCACCGTACGAATCCGACGACAGCGCCCGCGCCGGTGACGCGGCCGTCCTCGCGGCCGAGGCCGAGGAGGCGCGTTCGGCGCGACGCCGCAAGGCCGCGCGGTACGTCGTCCCGGCCACCGTGCTGGGCGTGGCGGCCGCGACCATCGGGCTCGTCCCGGCCTTCGCCGGCTCCGGCGACCCCGATCTGCCGAAGATCAGCGCACAGGAACTCATCGAGAAGATCGCCGCCTCGGACGTACAGCGGGTGTCCGGCACGGTGAAGATCACCACGGATCTCGGCCTGCCCGACCTGGGTGGTCTCGCCGACAGCCTGGGGGCGCAGGGCTCCTCCGGCAGCGGCGGCTCCTCCGCCGACCCGTCCTCCAAGCTGCTCGAACTCGCCTCCGGCACCCACACGTTGCGGATCGCCGCCGACGGCCCCGACAAGCAGAAGCTCTCCCTGCTCGACGAGGCCGCGGAGTACAGCCTCATCCACAACGGCGACGACGTGTGGGCGTACGACAGCGCCTCGAACGAGGTGTACCACGCGACCGGCGCCGGCGAGGAGGGCAAGGGAGGCAAGGACGGCAAGGGCCGCGAGGATGTGCCCGAGGACGTGCCCGCCACGCCGCAGCAGCTGGCCGAGGAGGCCCTGAAGGCCGTCGACGACACCACGTCCGTGACCGTCGACGGGACCGCGCAGGTCGCCGGGCGGGACGCGTACAAGCTGGTGATCGAGCCGAAGCAGTCCGGTTCGACGGTCGGCGCGATCTCGATCGCCGTCGACGCGAAGACGGGGCTGCCGCTGAAGTTCACGCTGACCCCGGCGAGCGGCGGCGCGGCCGTCGTGGACGCCGGCTTCACCCAGGTCGACTTCGGCAAGCCGAGCGCCTCCACCTTCGACTTCACCCCGCCGAAGGGCGCGAAGGTCACCGAGGCCGACGAGATGGAGGAGTCCGGCCACCACGACGGCAAGGCCGACGGGCTCGGCAAGGACTTCGGCAAGGACACGCCCCGCAAGGAGGCCGGGGCCGGCGAGGAGGAGTTCGCGAGCGGACTCGACGGACTGAAGACCATCGGCAAGGGCTGGAGCACCATCGCCGAGTTCGACAGCGGGGCCGAGGGCGGCATGCCCACCGGCGGCTCCGAGTCGTCCGGTGACAGCCGCGTCGACGGGTTCCTGAACTCCCTCGGCGACCAGGTCAAGGGCGACTTCGGCTCCGGTACGGTCTTCAAGACCCGCCTGATCAACGTCCTGTTCACCGACGACGGCAAGGTGTACGCGGGCGCCGTCACCAAGGACGCGCTGGTGAAGGCGGCCGACGCGGCCAAGTAGGCCGGTACGCCGTACGCCTGTACCTGAATGAGGGAGCCCATGCAGGACCTGCCCGCCGCGGCCCCGGACCCGGACCCGGCCCCGCACCCGGACACGGCCACGGGCGCCAGCGCGGACGCGGGTACGGCGGTGATCGCCACCCGCGCGCTCACCAAGCGCTACCGCGGCGGGCAGCTCGCCGTGGACGGCCTCGACCTGACCGTCCCGGCGGGCAGCGTCTTCGGCTTCCTCGGCCCCAACGGCTCGGGCAAGACCACCACCATCCGCATGCTCATGGGCCTGATCGAGCCGACCTCGGGCACCGCCGAGGTCCTCGGCAGGCCCATGCCGCGTGCCGCCCGGACCGTACTGCCGCAGGTCGGCGCCCTCATCGAGGGGCCCGCGCTGTACGGGTTCCTCTCCGGCCGCGACAACCTGCTCCGGTACGACGCCGCCGACCCGACCGCCGACCCCCGCACCCGGGGCGCCCGCGTCGCGGCCGCGCTGGACCGGGTCGGGCTCACGGCGGCCGCGGGGAAGAAGTCCAAGGCCTACTCGCTGGGCATGAAACAGCGGCTGGGCCTCGCCGCGGCACTGCTGCGACCGCGCCGCCTGCTGGTCCTCGACGAGCCGACCAACGGGCTCGACCCGCAGGGCATGCGGGAGATCCGCGCCCTGGTGCGCGAGTTGGCGTCCGACGGCACCACCGTCTTCCTCTCCTCGCACCTGCTCGACGAGATCGAGCAGGTGTGCACCCACGCCGCAGTCATGGCCCAGGGACGCCTGATCACCCAGGGGCCGGTGGCCGAACTGGCCGCCGGGGCACGTGGACGGCTCGTCGTCACCACGCCCGACGGGGCGGACGCCGCCCGGGTGCTCAAGGAACAGGGGGTCGGTGACGTCGTGGTGACGGAGGACCGGGTGACCGGGGAACCACCGGACCGCGACCTCGCCGAGCTGAACGCGGCACTGGTCACCGCGGGCGTCCGGGTACGCGGCTTCGGGCTCGAACGCGCCTCCCTGGAGGACGCGTTCGTGGCGCTGACGGGGGAGGGCTTCGATGTCGCGGGCTGAGCACACGGGCACCACTCCTGCGGCGGCCACCCCGGTCGTCACGGCGGCTCCCGCCGCGGGCAGGGCGCCGCACGCCCTGTGGACGTTCGGGCTGTTCCGCAGTGAGCTGGTCACCACCTTCCGGCGGTGGCGGACGCTCGCGCTGCTCGCCGTGCTCGCGGCCGTGCCGGTCCTCGTCGGGATCGCCGTGAAGATCGAGACGGGCGACGGCTCGTCGATGGGCGGCGGTCCGGGCGGCGGTGGCGGCGAGGGCCCGGCGTTCATCGCGCAGATCACCAACAACGGACTGTTCCTGGTCTTCACGGCGCTGGCCGCGACGCTGCCGTTCTTCCTGCCGATGGCGGTCGGCGTCGTCGCGGGCGACGCGATCGCCGGTGAGGCCAACGCGGGCACCCTGCGCTATCTGCTGGTCGCGCCCGCCGGCCGTACCCGGCTGCTGCTCACCAAGTACGCCACGACGATGACGTTCTGCCTGGTCGCGACCCTGGTCGTGGCGGCCTCCGCCCTGGCCGTGGGGGCGCTGCTGTTCCCGCTCGGGGACGTGACGACGATCTCCGGGACGCGCATCGGTTTCGGCGAGGGGCTCTTCCGGGCGCTGCTGATCGCGCTGGCGGTGGCCGCGTCGCTGACCGGGATCGCCGCGCTGGGGCTGTTCGTCTCGACCCTCACCAACAGCGGTATCGCAGCGATGGCGACCACGGTCGGGCTGCTCATCACCGTCCAGATCCTCGACCAGATCCCGCAGCTCGACGCCCTCCACCCCTATTTCTTCTCCCACTACTGGCTGTCCTTCGCCGACCTCATGCGCGAGCCGGTCTACTGGGACGAACTCCGACGCAACCTCGGCCTCCAGGCCCTGTACGCGGCGGTGTTCGGCTCGGCGGCCTGGGCACGGTTCACGACGCGGGACATCACGACGTAGCCGCTCCACCGGGGAGCGGCAGCGTGCGGTGTGGGGGAGGCGGCTATGCGCGGGCGGCCTCGGCGGCCCGGGCCAGGTGGAGCAGCAGGTCCTCCTCACCGTGGCGGGCCACCAGGTGCAGGCCGACCGGGCAGCCGTCGGAGGTGAAGCCCGCCGGGAGGCTCAGGGCGGGGTGGCCACTGAGGTTGAACGCCCAGGTGAGGGCCGTGGAGTAGCGGTCACCTGGGCCTTCGTGGCCGTGCGGGGTGTTGGGGGTGGCCGGGGTCAGCAGCAGATCGGCGCCGGTGAAGAGCGCGGCGAGCCGCCGGTCGTTCCCGGCGCGGAGGGCGTGGGCGGCGGCGCGCTCGGCCTCGGCATCCGGAGCCGACGAGCCACGCAGGGCCAGCCACGCCGGGGCCGGGTCGTCCAGCCGTACGGGCCGATCCGGCTGTACGAGACGGAGGAGGCCGGCGTCCGCGAGGCGGAGCGCGGCGGCATGGGCGATCGCGGCGGGCTCGGGGTCGGTGTCGGCGAAGCCGAGGTCGGCCGACCAGACGGCGGTGACGGGGGACGGGGCGCCCTCGGTGAGCGGAGGGCCGCCGCGGCCGCCCCCGTGGGCCGGCGGCCCCTCCACCGGCTCGGTGGGCTGGTTCTCCTCGCCACGGACGCAGCGCCAGTACGCCGCCGCGTCCGCCGCGTACCTGGTGAGGACGCCGGGCGCCGCCAGCCCCGTGCGGTCGGCGGTGGGCAGCCGCCCGTTCGTGATCTTCAGGCCGACGACCCCGCACCACGCGGCCGGGATCCGCACGGACCCGGCGCCGTCGGTCCCGGTCGCCATCGGCACCAGGCCGGCGGCCACCGCCGCCGCGGAACCGGCCGAGGAGCCGCCCGGGGTCCGGTCGGGCCGCCAGGGGTTGACGGTCCGGCCACCGGCGCCGAGGCCCCATGTCTGCCACGGTGTGCCGCGACCGGGCACCGAGGTCGCCCCCACGGGAACGCAGCCCGCCGCGACCAGCGCCCGCGCCGTGGCCGCGCGCAGCCCCGACCGGCCCTTCACCCCGATCGGCACACCGGCCAGCGGCAGCGGTTCACCGGCCGCCACCCGCCGGTCCACCTCGGCCGCCCGCCGCAGCGCGTCCTCGGCCCACACCTCCACGAACGCGCACAGCGCGGGCTCCGCCGCCTCGATCCGGCCGAGGCACTCCGCGACGACATCGACGGCCCGCACCTCACCCGCCCGCACGGCGGCGGCGATCCGCCCGGCCGGGGGAAGCGGGAAGCCACCCGGCGGGAGGGGGCCGAAGGGCGGGGCGCCGGGGGACAGGGCGTGGAGGGGCGAGGAGTGCGGGGGCGTCGCGTGGCGGGGCGAGGGGCCAGGCGACGGCGACAGGGGAGGGACCTGCGAGGAGGGCGGGGGAGTCGAGGCACGGGGCTGGGGGGTGTGCGGTTGCATGACCTTCTCGGGCTTCTGGAGGCTGCGCGGTGTGAGCGAACTGCGCGGTGTGAGCGGGGGTGCGCGGTGTGAGCGGTGGTGCCCGGGGGCGAGGGGGAGCGCCCCCGCACCATGCTCGGCGGTCAGCGGCCCGGACCGCCAGGCGTCGGCGGCGTCGGCGGCTTCGGCGGGACGGGCAGCTGGGCGCGGGCCGGTCCGGACGGTCCGGCGGTCGGATTGACCGTACCGGGGCCGACACCCCCGTGCCCGGCCCCGGTACGGAGTCTGGCGGCCTGCGCGATCGGGTTGCCGGGTGCCTGTGAGCTGGACGCCTGTGAGCTGGGCGTCCGTGGTCCGGAGGCCTGGGGCCCCGCCGCCTGCGGACCTCGCCCGCCGGCCGCCTGCTGCCCCGGCGCGGGCCCGTCCGGTGCCGTACCGCCCGCCGTCTGCTGCGTCGGCGTCTGCTGCCTGGTCGCCTGCCCGCCCCCGGCCTGTCCGCTCACGGTCTGTCCGCCCACGGTCTGCTCGCTCACGGTCTGCCCGCCCACGGTCTGCTCGCCCGCCACCGGCCGGCTCTGGGCCGGCCGGGCCGCCGTCGCCGCGGCGTGCGGTGGTTCCTGGGGGCCCTGGGCGAGCTGGTCCTTGGTGAGGTACGGGCGGGGCTCGACCTTCCAGGAGGGCGCGTCGGGGTCGACCTCGCGGCGGACGACGCGTTCCATGAGCGTGGCCATCTCGACCGGACCGATGCCGCCCGGCACCGGGGTGAGGTGCTGCGGGATGTCGTACGCCGCCCGCTGGACGTCGCCCTTCACGCTGCCGTCCGCCTGCGGTACGAACCCGGAGTCCACGACGAGCCGGTGGTGGGGGCGCAGATGGTCGGGGCCGAGGATGCCGGGGTTGCCGGTGACGGAGACGACGATGTCGGCGTCGCGTACCCGCCGCAGGTCGTCACCGGCGTCGAGTTCCATCAGCCGGTGGCCCTGCTCGCGCAGGGTGGTGACGACGCCCTGCCCGACGAACCCCTTGCTGCCGACCACCGCGATCACCGGGTCGTCCTTGGCGAACGGCTCCACCACCCGGCAGATGCCCTCGGCCGTGGCGCACGCGTTGTAGGGGGAGCGGCCCTTGGTGAGCGCGTCGATGTCCTTCGCCGGGTCCATCCGCTGCACGAGCGGCTGGAGATGGGCCGGCGGCGGGAACTGCACGATGATCGCGCGGGTCCGCGGATCCTGGTTGGCCCGCTCCAGCACCTCCGCGAACTGCGCACGCGTGGTGCCCGGCGGCATCACCACATGGTCCGCCCGGAAGCCGAGGTGCTCGAAGCTCTTCACCTTCTGCTCGGCGGAGACCTTCGACGCCTCCAGCTTGATCTTCCAGTCCGGCGGATCGTTCTCCGCGGGCTGGAACCGGATGATCGCCACCCGCTGCCCCGTCGGGGCCACGGCGCCCCGGTAGGGCTCGTACAACTCCTTGGCCTGGCGCAGGACATCCCGCCCCGACACATGCTCGGTCATCCGTCAGCTCCCCCGGGTCGCTTCGTGGTCGATACGGGCGAGCACCCGGTCGACCGGTTCGAGTGCACGGCCGAGGAGCTCCTCGACGTCCCGGACGGTGAAGGTCCGGTCACCGGCCAGGTCGTCGACGTGGCCGGACGGGCCCGCCGTCAGCAGGATCTGGGTGAAGGACTCCGGCCCGGTCGGGTCGTGGTACGAGAACGCGCCGAAGTGGGCGATCCAGAAGACCTCGACCGGCTCCACGCCGAAGGCCCGCCGCAGCACGGGCAGCACGGCGTCCGCGACGCTGCCGAAGTCGTCGGTGACGCCCCGGTCGTCGGGGTTGCTCGCCAGCTCGGACACGACCGCGACCACCCGCCCCGTGGCGGTGGAGTGAACGGCGCGCACCAGCGTGTGCGCCCGTCCGGCCCGCCGGTGGCGCCAGTCGACGACGTCCTCGAAGTACCGGAGGGTCGGGTTGGTGGAGTTGCCGGGGTCGGTCGGGTGGGTCGGAGTGCTCATGGTGTTTCTCCTGTCGGCCGCGTGACGGCGGCCGTCGCTGTGTCCGGGAACCCGTGTACGGCAGTGGCCGGGACCGCGTTCCCGCTGCCGGTCGCGCGATGATCCACCGCGCGCCGGTCCAGGGTAGGGAGGCCCGTCGCGCCGCTCAGGGTCCCGTCCCGTACGGTTCGGCGGCCGGCGGCCGCTTCGCCCGGTGGCTGCCCGCCTTGCAGCCCGCGAACGGGCCCGCGGGGGAGCGGAGTTCGGCGAGTACGGGGCCCAGGTGGTCCCGGTGCCAGACGGCCGGGCCGGACAGGCCCGTCGAGGGGTCGGTGAGCTCCTGCCAGGCCAGCCACAGGCCGTGCAGCCTCGCCACCGCCTCCAGGTGCTCCCACCAGCGCGGGCACCAGGGCTGCTGGGAGCTGACCTCACGGCCGTACACGGGGAGCAGCAGATCACTGACCCAGACGGCCAGGCTCCGCATCTCCTGCGCGTACTCGGCGCCGTCGAGATAGAGGATGAACGGCGGGGACGCGGACACCGGTTGCTCGAAACCCGGCTGGTCGACGTCGTGCGGCTCACTCCCGAACGGTTCGTTGCCGTACGGTTCGCCGCCGGGCGGCTCCGTGCCGGGCCGGTCCACTGCGGTGGTCATCGGGGTGCTCCCTTCCGTGGGGTCTTCGCCCGTGCTCATCGGGTGGCGCTCTGCGTCGCGCGGGCCGTGATGGCCTTCACCTCGGCCTGGGCGGCGAGGGCGATACGGTCGGCGCCGGGCTCGGCGTACCAGGGGCGCAGCCGGACGAGGGCGGGCCTGACCCCGGTGGCGAGCAGCAGGGCGGTGCCCTTGGGGAGGGCGCGGATGCGGTCGGCGGGCAGGATGCGTTCCAGGCGGTACGACGTGGAGCGGGACCTGCCGTCCTTGCTGCGGGAATAGCTCACCGTCGACACGTCGTGCTCGCCGACCAGCCGCGAGACCTTCTCCACGAAGTCCGCGTCGTCGAGGCCCGCCCCGAGCAGCTTGATGGTGGCGGCGCCCCACAGCGCGTCCATCCCGGCGTCGCCCCACACGCGCGTGCCCTGCCGGTAACTCTGCAGCAGCGTAACGACGTTGATGCCGCGCGAGCCGAAGTGCGAGTACAGGTCGGGCAGGTCGGAGATGCGGCAGACGTTCGCCGCCTCGTCCAGCACGGCCGTCATCGGCGGGTCGAGGCGGCCGCCCATCCGCTCGGCGGCGACGACACCCGCGCGCAGTACGGAGTCCGCGCACGCGGCGATCACACCGGCCGCCGAGCCGCCGCCGTCCTTGGAGAGCAGATAGAGCGTGTCCGAGGACAGCACGTGCCGTTCGGGCAGGAACTGCGGCATCCCGGGGTCCGGGCTGACCCAGGCCGCGATGGTCGGGTCGAGCAGGCAGGCCACGCACTGGCGGGCCGTCTCGTAGATGCCGTCCCTGGTCTCCACCGCGCCCTGGACGGTGCCCTGGAGCTGGTCGGCGAGGGCCGCCATGCCCGCGTCCCGCAGCAGGTCGACCGGCGTGCGGTCGGCGGGGTCCGCCAGCCAGGCCAGCACCTCCCCGACCTGCCGTCCGCCGCGGTTGGCCGCGTGGAACAGGGCGGTGAGGGTGTTCTGGGCCGCCGAGATCCAGAAGTCCCGCTTGGAGGCGTCGTCGTTGACCGCGCCGACGAAGTGACCGGCCAGCCGGCGGGCGCCCTCGATCGTCGCGGCGTCGGCGAGCATGTCCCACCACAGGCCGCGCGGGGTGTGGGCGATGCCCTGCGGGTCGAACGTCCACACCGTGCCCGCGCGTTCGCGTTCGGCCCGCGTGACGCTGTAGACGTCCGCCTTGTTGGAGGTCAGCAGGACACTGCCGCGGGCGCGCAGCACACGCGGGACGGCGATGCCGGTGGACTTGCCCGCCCGCGGCGCCATCAGGTCCAGTTCCACGTCCTCGTAGCTGCTGCGCAGTTCGGGGCCGCCGGGTTCCAGGTTGCCGAGGAGGTTGCCCGTGTCGT
The DNA here is from genome assembly GCF_056437585.1 of Streptomyces sp. NPDC042364. Taxonomy (NCBI): domain Bacteria; kingdom Bacillati; phylum Actinomycetota; class Actinomycetes; order Kitasatosporales; family Streptomycetaceae; genus Streptomyces; species Streptomyces sp. NPDC042364. The sequence continues at coordinate 168,391 of NZ_JBWKAJ010000013.1, forward strand.
CCGGGTCCAGACGGCCCGACTTCGGCAGGGACGGGCGGAGTTGGCGGGCGCGGACGGCGGCGCCCTTCGGCAGGAGACCGGCGAGTTCCCTGCGGCCGGCCAGACCGGTGGGCTTCGCTCCCCGGCGGCGGATCAGGACGACGGGGGCGGCGAGGAGGGCGACGGCCGCGCCGAGGACCGTGCCGATGCCGGCGGTGATCGCGCCGGTGGAGGTCGCCGGCCAGACGGTCGCCGGGCCCTCCTTCACGAGGGTGGACATCGTGTCCAGGGTGAAGGGGGGCGGGTCCCAGCCGCTGCCGGTGAGGGCGGCGCCCAGGGTGCCGCCCAGCCAGGCGGCGAAGAAGAGGAGCGCGCCGAGGAGGGCGACGCCGGGGACGACCCATGGGAGGAGGTCGTCGGCGGTGCTGTGCGACTTCTTGCGTGTACTCATCTTTTCGGTTCCCCCGTCAGCTCGTTGATGCGGCGTTGTCCCGCCCCCACGGCCCCGTCGACCTTGTCGGGGGGCCTAGTAGCTCGGGGGTACGGGGTTCTTGGCGGGTGCGGGTGGGTGGGGGTTGTTCGCGCCCACGCGGCGGAGCCGCATGTGTCACCGCCCCGCGCCCCTGAAAGGGTGAAGGGCGGGCCGCAGGCCCGATCCCTTCAGGGGCGCGGGGAACTGCGCGAGAAACCACGAACCGCCCGCACCCGCCAGCGAACCCGTACCCCCGAGCTGTGAGGCGCCCCGCTCACACGCCCCCGGCCTTGGACAACGACGGCCGGTTCCACCTCGTGTTCGTGTTGTGCAGCTCCCGTTCCGTGTCCGTGATCGACACCTTGATCGGGATGCCCGGACGCCCGCCCACCTTGATCAGGAAACGGCCACGCCCCGGCGGTTCCTCGTTCCCGCCCGTGCTGGCCCAGCCCGGCGGCGAGGACCAGGACGAGACGAGTTCGATCTCCCGCTCCGACAGGCCGACGATCTCGCCGAGTTCCCGCATCTCCGCACGGGGGAGGCCGGCGCAGACCACCATCCCGGCCCGCTCCACGAAGCCCCGCGCCTTCGCCCGGTCGGCCTCGCTGCCCAGCGCCTCCGCGTCCTTCAGCGTGTGGGTGATCTTGGCGTCGCCGAGGCCGAGGGAACGGTTCAGACGGGTCAGCGCGTCGATGCGCTCGACGATGCCTGAGGCGGCCCGCAGCGGGCGCCACAGCTCGTCGAGGACCGTGAAGAACCAGCGCTGGGGCGCGAGGCCCGCGTCGGCGAGGGCGTGGGCCGCCGCGACCGTGCCGAGCCCGTCCGACCAGGCCGCCAGCATCGCCGCCGCCGTGAGCTGGGTGTCCGCCTCGCCGATCCGGGAGATGTCCACGCAGACGGCGGGGGACGCCGGGTCGATCCGGGTCGACGTCTCGGAGGCGAAGGTGTCGCCCAGCGGGCCGTCCAGCACGCCCAGCAGCGAACGGTGCAGCGGGTCGACGGCCTCCTGGTAGCGGGCCTCGTTGCCCCGGTCGAGCGTCACCGCGCGGACCCGGTCCGGGCCCTCGTCGAGGACCTTCAGCAGATCGGGCAGCAGCGGTGCCCGCCCCGGCTTCGTACGCTCCGCCAGATGGTGCAGGCACGCCGACAGCACCGACTGCTCGTGGTCGTCCATCGGACGGCCCCGCACGATCGTGATGAGCGCCGCGACCATGTTCAGTACCCGGCCGTGGGCCTCGGCCGCGAGGATCCGGCCGCGTTCGCCGCCGATCCGGGCCGCCGCCTCGCCCATCGCGCCGGGGTCGAGGACGTTGATGCCGCCCACGCCCCGCCCGATGGAGATCACCTGGCCGCCGAGCGCCCGCACCGTGTCGGCGTAGTCCGGCTTGAGGTCGCCCAGCACCAGCGGGGTGACCCCGGTCGCGGACATGCCGATCAGCATGCGGTTGACCAGCGTGGACTTGCCGAGGCCCGGCATGCCCAGCATGAACAGCGACGGGTTGGAGATGTACCGGGCGCGGGTGAACCAGGAGATGGGGTCCCCGCAGACCGTGGCGCCCGTATGGAGGTGCTGCCCGAGCGGCACCCCCGTCATCGGCGCGCCGGAGCCCGCCGCGAAGGGCCACAGGCCGCACGCCTGGACCGTGGTCGCCCGCCACAGCGCGGGCGGGTCGACGTGCCCGACCTGCCCGCCGCCGGGGCCGGGCCAGCCGCGCGGGGGCGCCGTCCGGGGCCGTGCGGGACGAGGGGCGGACGTGCTGGACCTGGTCACAGCGCCTCCCGGATCTGGTACGGAACGAGGGTGTGCTCCCACGGCAGCAGGCCGACGGGGAGCGTGCAGGTGAACGCCGAGGCCTGCATACGGTCGGCGGGGCGCATCAGGATGCGGGAGGACGCCTGGAGGTTGCGTACGGTGATCGCCGCGTCCGGGAGCTGCTCCTCGTCGTCGACGGTCACCGTCACCATCAGCGAGAACTCCACGAGTCCGGCGCCCGCGGCCTCCTCGGCCGCCGTCTGCTCGGCCGCCTGCATCTCGGAACTGGCCCGCGCCTGGACGAGACCGCGCCGCGAGCCCGCCATGAAGTGCGCGGCCCGGCGGTCGGACTCCACGATCCGCGCCGAGGTCGCCGGGTCGATCGGGCGGTAGATCAGCGAGACCCGCTTGCGGCGTGTCCCCGCCGCGGGTTCGAGCAGCCCCCGCAGCACGCCGGAGCGCACGGTGCCGCGCGGCGCCAGCGTCAGCATCCACGTACGCGAGACACCCGAGTCGTGCTTGTACGACTGCACCGACTCCACCGCCGCCGCCGGACCCGCGTCCTCCCACTCCAGGCCGGTGGTGGACTGTTCGGCGCGGGTGCTCAGCACATCGGGGGCGACGGCCGGGTCGTACGCCACCCGGACGACCTCCGAGAGCCGCTCCGCGGACAGCGGGTAGGCGGAGCCGCCGCCCGCCGCGACCAGGCCCGACAGCAGGCCGGGCAGGCGCATCGACAGATCGGTGATGACGTCCTCGACGCTCCGCTTGGGGCCGCCGGAGGGGCCGTAGGTCAGGGCGATGTACGTGTGCATCTCCGAGGAGGCGGACGGGTAGCGCGCGACGACCTCCTCCATCACCGCGCGGGCGGCGGCGGGCGCGTCCGGCGAGATCCGCGGCAGGACCTCGGCGGCCAGCCGCGTCCCGGTGTCGGGCGCCGTCTCGACGACGACCTGGGCGCCGCGCAGGCCCGGCTCGTGCGACAGCCGGGACAGCCAGTCGCCCCAGGACGCCACCCAGATGTCGACCTGCTCGGGGTCGACCAGCGAACCGCCGTCCGGCTCGCACGCCAGCACCACGGTGTAGAGGTTGCGGCCCGGGTGGTGGAGCACACCGAAGGAGCGGTTGTAGGCGTCCCTGCCCTCGTGCATCCTCGTCCGGGCGAGCAGGCCGGGCGGGTGGTAGCGGCCGCCCGAGCGGCGGGAGAGCGGGCCGGAGACATAGGTGTGCGAGCCGTTCGCCTTGCGCCTGAACCAACCGATGCGCACCGCGACCACCTGATAGACGTTGCGGCCGTCGACCGTGCGCAGCGCGAGCGGCGCGAGGAAGAGGCCGACGGGGATGAGGACGGCGATCGCCGCCGTCAGCGAGACGAGTGAGGCGAAGAGCGCGACGAGGAGTCCGCCGAAGGCGACCACGGTGCCGAGGAGGCCCAACGGGCCGAGGCCGGGTCGGCGGGGCCGGCGCCAGTTTCCGTAGGTGGGACGCGTGAGGGCGTCGGTGGACATGGGAAATCCTTCTTCCGGCTGTAGTTCGCTGGGTTTCGAGTGCCTACGAGCCCGGGGGTCGTGGTGATCGGGCGGCCGCGGGTCCGTCGTGGCCCGTCTTGGCCCGTCGCGCGGTTCCCCGCGCCCCTCTGCGGGCTTCGCCTCCTCTGCGGGCTCGCCTCCTCCGGGGCGCGGGGGACCGGCTACTGGTTGTGGCCCTTCATGCCGTCGTTGTCGTCGAGGGAGTTGGTCATCTCGGTCGCCGCCTGCATACCGGTCTGTACGACGACCGCGGCTGCCTGGACCGCGACGGCCGCGCCCGCCGTGGCCGCGCCCGCGGCCGCGGTGCCCGCCGCCGCGCCCGCGCCCCCGGCCCCGCCCGCTCCGGCTCCCGCGGAGGAACCCCCGCCCGAGGAGGGCGAGCCCTGGGGGCCGGAACCCCCGCCCCCGCCCCCGCCGCCCGCCTGGCCGGCGGCGCCGACGGCTCCGCCCGCGATGCTGACCGCGCCGGAGGCGATGTTGTTGGCGGCGTTGAGGGTGACCGTGCCGCCCGAGGTGCCGCCGAGTGCCGCGGTGGCCGGAACGATCAGTTTGAGCAGGGCGGGCAGCGCGAACACCGCCATGATCAGCATGCCCATGCCGGCGATGACCGCGTCCAGATCCTCCTTGTCCTTGGTCATCGCCGTGGCCGAGTAGATGATCAGGGCCGCCGCCGGCTTGTACAGCAGCCAGGCCGCGAGCCAGCCGATGTGCTTCTTCCACCAGCCCTCGCCCCACCCGGTCATCGACGACGCGGCGGCCAGCGGCAGCGTGCCCACCAGCATGATCAGCACGCCGATGCGGATGTACATCAGCACGATCTGCACGAAGCTCGACAGCATCACCAGCAGACCGAAGATCAGCACCAGACCCGGCTGGCTGAGCGTCAGCACACCCAGCATCGCGGAGGCGTTGTCGCCGAGATCGGACTTGGCGTACACGTCCGCCGCGTACGCGTCCGACGCCTTCATCAGCGCGGTGACCACCGGTACGGCCGCCGCGCCCACGAGGATGACCTTCCACATCCCCGTGAAGGCCTGTTTCATCGACTGGCCTCTGCGGTCGAGTGCCATCCGGATCGACGCGACGAGCAGTGACGTCACCGCCACGTACGCGACGATCCAGTTGACCTCCGCAGTGATCAGGCCGATGGGACTGCCCGGATCCATCGTGGGGTTGCCATGGGTGACGTTGCCCGCGGGATCGTCGACGTCGATGCCCAGCCAGACACCGTTCAGGGCCTTCAGGACCTCCGCAGCGCCGTCACCGATCGCCTTGGCGAAGACGACGACGGCACCCTCCGTGAACTGCTTGCCGCCCTCTTCGATGACGCAGTCGTAGATCTTCCAGGAGCAGCCCATGTCACGCCTCCCAGGTGACGAAGCCGTCGGTGCCGCTCACCTGCGACACACCGCCGTAGATCGTGCCGTCGGCCTCGGGGACGAGCTTCCAGTCGCCGTCCTGCCAGCGCACGGTCACCGAGGCGGCGCCGTAGCCACCGCCGCCCATGCCGCTGACCAGGACCATCACGGTCGCCTGCGAGCGGTTGTACGTCAGGACCGTGAAACCGGCGTAGCCGCCCGCGTCCGGCGACCCCGTCGTGGACTTGTCGCCCGACTGGGCACGGGTCCTGACCAGCGCGTCGCGGCCGGCGCCCGGCACGACCTGCCGGTCGACGACCTGGCGCCAGCCGTCGTAGCTGAGGTGGTCGGTGATGGAGTGGACGGCCATGACGGCGCCCGTCGGGGTGTGGGCGAAGCAGGACCAGACCGGCCCGTCGAACTTCAGCGGACCCGCCGTCTTCGACACGGGGACCAGCCCGGTGCCGTTGGCCTTCCAGCGGAAGTCGCGCGGCGCCTCGGTGGGCCTGGCCTGGCCGCTGTCGTCGGTACGGCACCCGGCGGGACGGTCCTCGGAACCGCCGTCACCGGACCCCGGCCCGGAGCCGGAGTCCGATGACGAGGTCGGTGCCGGGCTCGGGCCGCCGGACGCACCGGGCGACCGGTCGGCGCCGTTGCCCGTGACCGCGAAGAGGACCGCGAGGACGAGCAGCACCCCCAGGAACCCGGCCGACAGGATCCAGCCCCGCTGCTGCCAGAACGGCTGCTCCCACTCCCCGCTGCCTCCTCGGGCCCGGCCGGAGTTCAGCATCGTCGCTCCCCCTTTCGACTCGCTGTGACGGATCAGGCGAAGACGAAGTTCACGAGCGGGCCCGCGGCGGCGACGAGGACACAGCCGCCGAGGACCATGCCGAGGCGGCCCATGTGCTCCGAGCCCTCGCCGCGGCGCATCGAGATCGCCATCATCGCGCCGGTGATCAGCACGCCCGCGACGCCGGCCGCGGTACCGGCCCAGGCGACGATGCCGAGCACGGTGTCGACCTTGCCGGTGAGCGCGCCCGGGGCGTCCCGGGTGGGGTCGGGCACCGTTCCGTCGGCCAGGTAGACGGCCTGCTGCGCCTTGGTGGCTATCGCGTTCAGCATGTGGTTTCTCCCCGTTTCGATCGGCCGCGTCTCGGCGGTCGACCTCAACTCACTTGAGCGGATGGGTGCGTTGGGATGCTGTCGGGGCCGGCGTGATGCGCTCGGGTTCCCGGTCGCCCTGTGAGCTTGGCGACTCCTGTGACCCTGAGCCAAGCGATGTAGTGATCCAGCACTGGGCGGTGACGTGGTCGTGACAGACGGGAACTGCTCGTCATGTCCGGGACAGTGACGTACCGTCAGCAAGCCTCGGACCTGCGGCGAAGCGGAGTGTGTCGTACCGGTGTGCGAAATGGGGAGGTCGGGGTGCGGGGGCGGCGGCGGTGGCGGCGCACATGGCGACGGCCCGCCGGTTCCCGTGGAACCGACGGGCCGTCACCCGCTCGCTCTCCCGCCCCGCTACATCACGAAGTCCACGATCGGCCCCGCCGTCGCCCCGATGATGCAGGCGCCCATCACCATCGCGAACTGGGTGAGGTGTTCGTCGCCCTCCCCCGACCGCAGCGAGATGGCCATGCGCGAGCCGACGAGCAGCAGTCCGCAGACACCGGCCGCCGTGACCAGCCAGGCGAGGATGTTCAGCACGTAGTTGAGCTCATAGGTGACCGTCCCCGGAGGCCCGGCCAGGGTGGTGGCCGCGGTGTGCAGGGGGTGGCTCATGGGGTCCTCCCGGTGAGACGGGCCAGCGCCGCGCTCTCCCGCGGCGGCGGCCCGGTGAGATCGCCGGTGCGCCAGGCGGGCACCCAGGGCACGCGGTAGACGTCGATGACCGAACCGATCACCTTCACGCGCTGCACGAGCTGCCGCGGCAGCCGCCCGGGCGCGTCCGCGACCAGCACGATCGCGTCGAGGTCGAGTCCAGGCGGTGCGTCGCCCCGCCGGAAGATGTCGAGGGTGTGCGACACCGCGTCGAGCCCCGCGGCGTGCGTACGGCCCACCAGGAGCACCGATCCGGGCTCACCGTGTTCCGGCCGGGGCCAGTTGCGGCCCGCGTCGTGACCGCCGAAGACCGCGGCGAGGGTGGTGGACCCGGCGCCGCCGTGTGTGGCGACCCAGGAGAACCGCCGCGCGCCGGCGACCGGCAGGGGCTCCGGCTCCGGTGGCCGCGCCTCCGCCTCCACGACGGGCCCCCGCACCCAGATCTCCGGCCCGGCCGCCGCCTGCCCTGTCCTGCCCTGCATCACCGCATCACCACTCTCCCCCGCGTCCACTGTTCTCCACGGCAGTCTCCCTGAGCCGGCCGGCATCCATGCCGCCCGGCCCGCCGAGCCGTCGGTCCGTTGCCTGTCGTGTCGGTCGAAGGGCGGCGGACCGGCCGTCCTGACCGGACCGCCGTCTCCGACGGTCCGTCCACACCCGTGACCGACGACACGTCACACACGCCGTGAGCGCGCGAAGACCCGCCGGACTTCCGAATGCCGGCCTTCCGCGAAGTCGGCCCTGGCCGACGCGGCCGGACCGGACCCGTCGCCCGGACCCGTCGCCCGGACCCGGTTGCGGACCAGGTCACCGGACCTCTCGAGTCCGGTGTCCGGCCTCGTTTCGAGGCCCCGTCGTAGCGCTCACCTCCGATCTTCAACGTGGGGCGGCGGCTTGGGAATCGGGACGTGGGTTCCTGCTACGAGCCTGTGACGCGCTGGTGACGCGGGGAGCCCGGGTGAGCGGAGAGACTCGTCTGGCCGGCCTCGACTGGCAGGAACATGACCGGACTTCGATGCTGAGGGGAGCAGATGTCCAACGGGGGAGGGTCCAACACGGGCTGGGTGGTCGGCGGTTGTGTGGCGGCCGTGATGATGCCCGTGGTCATGATGGTCGCGGTGAGCGGGGGAGGCGAGGCCGATGCCGAGGAGCAGGGCGTCGGGGGCGGCCTCAAGACGGGCCAGGTCCCGGCGGAGTACGTGCCGTGGGTCCTCAAGGCGGGCTCGATGTGCGACATCATCAAGCCGGCCGTGATCGCCGCGCAGATCGAGGCGGAGTCGGGCTGGAACCCCAGGGCGAAGTCACCCGTGGGGGCCGAGGGTCTGAGCCAGTTCATGCCGGGCACCTGGAAGACCTGGGGCCGCGACGACGACGGCAACGGCCGGATATCCCCGTACGACCCCGGTGACGCGATCATGGCGCAGGGCCGCTACGACTGCGCGCTGGCCAAACAGGTCCAGGGCTACAAGGACCGCGGCCAGGCGAGCGGCGAGACCCTCGACCTGACGCTCGCCGCGTACAACGCGGGCCCCGGCGCGGTCCAGCAGTACGGCGGCATCCCGCCCTACAAGGAGACCCAGGACTACGTCGTCCGCATCAAGTCCCTGATCGCCAAGTACGAGTCGGTGGACGACCCGCCGGGCAAGCTCCCGCCGGGCAGGCAGATGGCGATGCCGCTGGCCGGCAACCCGCCCGTGACCTCCCCGTACGGTTGGCGCATGCACCCCACGCTCGGCGTCCGCAAGCTGCACACCGGTACCGACTTCGGCGCGGGGGCGGGCACCCCGGTACTGGCCGCGCGCGACGGCGTGGTCACCTTCGCCGGCTGGGCCAACGGATACGGCAACCGCGTCGTCATCTCCCACGGGACCATCAACGGCGACCAGATCTCCACCACTTACAACCACATGCTCGCAGGGCTCAACGTGAAGGCCGGCGACCACGTCAAGGTCGGCCAGCGCGTGGGCCCGGTGGGTTCCACCGGCTACTCCACCGGCGCCCACCTCCACTTCGAGGTGATGCAGAACGGCAAGTACGTGGATCCGGCGCCCTGGTTGGGCCTGAAATGACGGCACGGACGATGAGGACGGGAAAGGACACCGAGGTGAGGAGGGGGACGACGATGAGCAGGAGGAGCCACGGGCGCCATACGCCCGGTGCCCGTACGGGACCGGGCGGACGCGGTGCGTCCGGCGGGCTCCGCCGGCCCGCCGCGGTCGTCCTCGCGACCGTGACCGGCATGGCGGTCCTCACCGCGTGCGGTCTGCAGGACCACCGCGAGACGGCCGGCGGCCCCGGGGTCTCGGCCGAACCGTCGGTCGCCCCCAAGGCCCCGCTGCCGTCCGGCGAACCGCTGGGCGCCGACGCGCACGTCCCGAGCCCGTCCGGCGTCGACGACCAGGACGCGACCTCCGTCTCCAGGGCCTGGGTCGAGGTGGCGTACGGCTACGACACGAAGTACGACTCTGGTCCGCACGACGCCGTTCTGCGCACCGCGCGCTGGCTCACCCCGGACAAGCGCGAGGCGGAGCGCTCGTACCGCCCCGCGAGCGGTGCGGGCGAACGATGGAACTCCTGGGCGGCGCACCAGGCGTGGACCACGGTCGAGGTGGAGTTCGACGACGACGGCGACGCCCCCACCGACACCGCGACCGAGGCGTACCGCGCCGTGTTCGTCGACGGTGAGGCGCACGGCCGGGACGGCTGGACGGGGACCGGTCCGCAGGCCACGGTGTACCTGAAGCTGGTGCGTTCCGGGAAGGGCGAGCCGTGGCGGGTCGACGATGTGCGTACGGTGGAGGCGGCGGCGCAACCGTCGACGTCACCGGCGTCGTCGCCATCCACGGCGTCGTACCCGGGAGTCGGCGGAAAGCCGGTGTCCCTCGCGTCGTCCGTGTCGTTTGCCTTCCCGTCCGCCGTTTCTCCTTCTGACCGACCCGAGTGAGGGAACGATGACTCGACTCAGCCGCGAACAGAAGCGGGAACTCAAGCGTGCGGGGCGCGCGCCGGCGCCGGCCGGGCTGACCCCGATCGACGTACGGGTCTCCGCCGAGGCGGGCGCGACGGTCGGCGGCATGCCGGTGCCGGCGGCCGGGGGGAAGTCCCTCCAGACCGCCGCGCTCGACTACCTGCACCGTCTCGCCCTCGCCACCGGTCACCCCGTCCTGGCCACGGTCCACGACGAACGCATCGGCTACGTCGTACCGCTCCAGGTCCAGGTGGACGGCTCCAGCCGTTTCGCGGGCGAGCCCGTACAGGTGAGCGAGCCGAGGGGCGACATCGCGACACCGGGCACGGCACCCGGCCTCGCCCCGCCCACCGCGGCACCGGGTCCGGTCCCGCATCAGGCACACCAGCCGCGGGCCGCGGCGCCCCTGGGAGGGCCCGTACGGCCTGGGGCTGAGTCCGCTCGGCCGGCCGCCGAGTCGGCGCCCGTGGCTCCGCCCGTCGGCGCGCCCGCGCCGCCCGTGGGCGAGCCGGTCGCCGAGCCGGGGCCGCGCCGTGACAAGTCCACGCACGTTCTGCGCGCGGTACCGGAGTCGGCGGCGCGGGCGATGCCCGAGCGGGAGGCGGCAGCCCCGCAAACCCCGCACGCGCAGCCGCAGTCGCACCCCCGGTCGCCGGAGTCGCACTCGCAGTCGCCGCAGGCGCCGGAGTCGCAGTCGCTGCCCCAGCCGAGGCGGGAGCCCAGCACGCTGCGCCTGTCGGCGGTCGACCCGGCGCCGTCAACGGCGGACCCGGCCGGTCACCCGGTGGTTTCCGGGCAGCCGAAGCGGGAGCCGAGCACCCTGCCGCTGACGGCCGCGAAGGCCACCCCTCCCGGCCGGCAGCCCGGCGGCACACCGGCGGAGCCCGCGGCTGCCGCCGAGCCGAAGCGGGAACCCCGGACAATGCCGCTCACCGCGGTGAAGCCGGCGGGCGGTGTCGCCCCGTCGACCTTCGTCCTGCGCGCCGTCCCGGAGCCCGAGGACGGCCCCCTCGCCCAGCCACCCCGCACCCCCGGCCTCCCCCACCCCGGCGTCTCCCCCGCACCCGACAACGCGCCCCACGTCCAGGGCGAGGCGCCCCACGTCCAGGGCGAGGCGTCCCAGTCCGTCGCCGCCCCCGCAGCCACCGCCGCCCCCGCCCCCGCCCCCGCGGCGCGCGAGTACGGGCAGGGCGCCGACCCGGCCACCGGTACGACCGCCCCCGCGGCAGGGGAGTACGGCGGGGCGACGGCCGACTCCGCCGGTGCGGCTTCGCCGGGGGCGGACGAGTACAGCCGGGCAGCGTCGGATTCCGGCCACGCGGCCGAGCCCGTGGCGGGCGAATACGGCCCTGCGGCGGGCGAATACGGCCCTGCGGCGCCCCCGTCCGCCGCTGCCGCCTCGCCCGCGGCCGGGGACCACGGTCCGGTCGGCGAGGCCGCTCCCGGCACCGACCTGCCCGTATCCGCACCGCAGCCGTGGCAGCCGCCGCGCGCCGCCGCCCCGCCCGCCGCCCCGGCACCCACCCACTCGTCGGACGCCGCACCGGCCCCGGAGCTGAGCCCGAGCGCCCTGGAGCCGCAGCCGTGGCCTCCGGGTCAGCACCCGGCAGCGGCGCAGGCCGCCCCCGCCGAGGCCGCCGCCCCCGCCGAGGCCGTCGATGCCGCACCGGCCCCCGAGTTGAGCCCGGCCGCCCTGGAGCCACAGCCCTGGCCGCCGCATCAGGGACCGGTTCAGCAGGCCCCGGCCCACGCGCACGGGCAGCCCGCCCCCGAGTCCGTCACCGCCCCCGAGCGCGTCTTGGCCCCTCCCGCCGACGCGGTCCCCGAGGCGACGCCCGTCTCGCTGGACCCGCAGCCCTGGCCGCCGGCGGCGCCGCCGACCCCGGTGCCGGTCCCCGCCCAGGTGTCCGCGCCGGAACCCGCCCCCGCGCCGGCCCCGCCGGAGGAGTCCGCGACCGACCCCTACTCCGCTCCGGAGTGGACGCTGGCGGACGACGACGGCGGCCCCAAGCCCGCGCCGGTGCGCGAGTTCGACGCCGTCGCCGAGGCCGTGCTGGACCCGGAGGAGTCCGACGGGGCGGCCCCCTCACCCTTCGCGGAGCCCGTCTCGCGCATCAACGAGGCCGTGAAGACGGGCCGTATCCAGGAGGCCGCGGAGATGGCCGAGCACACCGTGGCCCAGGCGACGGCGACCCTCGGCCCCCAGCATGCCGAGGTCCTCCGGCTGCGCGAACTGACCGCGTACATCGCCTACTTGGCCGGTGACGCGCTCAGGTCCTTCCATCTGTCCCTCGACCTGGCAGCCCTCCGGCACCGACTGCGCGACCCGCGGGCCGCGTACGGCAACATCCAGAGCGCGGCGGCGGCCTGGCGCGCGGTCCGCGACCCGCTCCAGGGCCTGCACCTGGGCCGCGACCTGATCGCCGTGTGGGCCGAGCTCGCCGCGGACGCCGGTCCCGCCGCCGACGACGTGGAGCAGCTCGAGAAGGCACGTACCCGCATGGGCCGCCTCGCCGAACGAGCCCGCGCCCTGGACGCCGCCCCCTACGCCGGGAGCCCGCACGCGCATGGCCAGTGACAGCGGACCCGGCGCCCCCCGCCGCGACGACCGCCGGACGGCGGCCGGCCGCGCCCTCGCCCCGGGAGCGGCCCGGACGGCCACCGCTCCCGGCGTGGACCTGACCCCCGACGCCGCCTCCACCCCGACACCCGTACCGGTCCCCGAAGCCGCCCGCCCCCGCACCACCCCGCGGCCGTCTCCACCCCCGGACCGAACCCCTCGACCCCGGGTCGAGGTGCACGTCAACGAGCTCACCGGCACGATGAGCCGGCGCACGCTCGCGGACCGGTCCGCCCGCCCCGCGGGCAGCCCGGCGGCGTACGGCGGCGCCCCGGGCCCCCTGCACGCCCGTACGCCCACCTCCCGCCACCCCGTCGAGGCACCCTGGAGTGCCCGTGCCGCGGCGTTGCGTTCCGCCGGACTCGACCCGGCCCGCGCCCCCGCCAACGGCGCCGCGCCGATCCCGACCCACCCGGCGGCCGTACGGGCGGCGCTGAGCGTCGACGTCGCGTCGCTCGGCCCCGGACAACTCCGGCTCCACCTGGCCCGGATCGCCGCCCTTCGCTCCACCGTCGCCGCCGACCTGGCCCACGGCACCCGCATGCCCGCGGCGGCCGCCTCCCGCCTCCGCTCGACCACGGCCACCCCGGCCCACGCCCACGCCCTCGGAGCCGAACGCACCACCGTGACGCGCACCGCCCCCGCGGCGGCCGACCGCCCGCAGGTCCCCGCGGCGCGACCGGGGCCGGCAGCGACCCACCGCCGCTGACCGGCCCCGGAACGGGCAACCCCCCGTGCGCTGGGCGTACTTTCCCGCTCCTACTCAGACAGCTCCCACACCGCGTACGCCAGCGCGTCCGAGTTCCGGTCGAGTGCCGTGTCGTTGATGTTGGACGTCGTGTCGCACGACGAGTGGTAGCAGCGGTCGAACGCCTGGCCGGACGTGCCGCCCCACTTGGCGGCCTGAGCAGCGGTCTTGGTGCGGCTCGCGCCCGTGAAGAGACCGCCCACGGGCACGCCCGCGCTCTTGAACGGCGCGTGGTCGGAGCGGCCGTCGCCCTCGGTCTCGATCTCCGTGGGGACGCCGATGCCCGTGAAGTAGTCCTTGAAGGTCTTCTCGATGGCCGGGTCGTCGTCGTAGACGAAGTACCCGGGGTTCGGCGACCCGATCATGTCGAAGTTGAGGTAGCCGCTGATCCGGGCGCGGTTCGCGGACGACAGGTTGTTGACGTAGTGGCGCGAGCCGACCAGGCCCAGCTCCTCCGCGCCCCACCAGGCGAAGCGGAGGTGCTTGGTGGGCTGGTAGCCGGTGCGGGCCACGGTCAGCGCGGCCTCCAGCACCGCGGCGGAGCCGGAGCCGTTGTCGTTGATGCCGGCCCCGGAGGAGACGCTGTCCAGGTGCGAACCGGCCATGAGCACCTGGTCGGTGTCGCCGCCCGGCCAGTCGGCGATGAGGTTGTACCCGGTGCGGCCGCCGGACGTGAAGGACTGCACGGTCGTGGTGAAGCCGGCGGCGTCCAGCTTGCCCTTCACATAGTTCAGGGAGGCCGTGTAGCCGGCCCGGCCGTGGGCTCTGTTGCCGCCGTTGGCGGCGGCGATCGACTGGAACTGGGTCAGATGGGCCTTGACGTTGGCCACGGGCAGGTCGGGCGCGGCGGCCACCGCCTCCGGGGCGGGAGCGGCCCCGGCCACGGAACCGCTGGTGAAGAGCGTGGCCGCCGCGACGGCGACGGCGGCGGCCCGCCCGGTGACTGGAACGGAGAGCTTCATGTGGGGGCTCCGGATTCCAAGGGATCCCGCATGAACCGCTGTTGGCGTGTTCATGTCGAATCTGAGTGGATGAGGTGCCAGGATGGTGCGGGCGAGGCTGACTTTCCGTCAAGAGCGCTATTCGGCCAGTGGTGTTCGCATGTCGGACTCATCGGGCGAAACCCCGGTCAGGGGCAGCGTGAAGGCTCGGACCGGGAGGGCGCGGGCGGCATGGCCGAAGCGGCCGACGCGGCCGACGCGGCCGGACATGGCGACGGCGGGCCGCTGGGGGGCGGCCCGCCGTCGAGTGGGGGAGGAAATCAGGAGCGCAGGCTGTCCAGCGTGTACCCCGCCGCGAGACAGGCCGCGGCGAGCGCGGAACGCCTGAAGGTCCGGAGGTCCGGAGGTGCGGAAACGCCTGGAACTGCGGAAACGCCTGGAGCTGCGGAGGTCAGCCCGCGGGCTTGTGCGCGATCGGCTCGGCCTCCGGCACCGGTACTGGCTCCGGCCGCGCCCGCGCCGTACGCGCTCCGCCCCAGCGGCGGGCGGTCCGCAGCGCGTCCCACGTCAGCAGGGACAGGGCCAGCCACACCAGGGCGAAGCCCGCCCAGCGCTCGGGCGGCATGGCCTCACCGAAGTACAGCACCCCGAGCAGGAACTGGAACACCGGCGCCATGTACTGCAGCAACCCCAGCGTGGACAGCGGCACCCTGATCGCGGCCGCCCCGAAGCAGACCAGCGGCAGCGCGGTGACCAGGCCGGTCGAGGCCAGCAGCAGGGCGTGCCCGGCGCCCTCCGTGCCGAAGGTGGACTCGCCCCGCGAGCCCAGCCACAGCAGATAGCCCAGCGCGGGCAGGAAGAGGATCACGGTCTCCGCGGCGAGCGACTCCGTGCCGCCCAGGTTCACCTTCTTCTTCACCAGCCCGTACGTGGCGAAGGAGAAGGCGAGGCAGAGGGAGATCCACGGCGGCCGTCCGTAGCCGATGGTCAGAACGAGCACTGCGGTGAAGCCGACGCCGACCGCCGCCCACTGCACCGGCCGCAGCCGTTCCTTCAGGAGCAGGACGCCGATGGCGATGGTGACGAGCGGGTTGATGAAGTACCCGAGCGAGGCCTCGACGACCTGGCCGTTGTTCACGGCCCAGATGTACACGCCCCAGTTGACGGCGATCACCGCCGCCGCGACCGTGACCAGGGCGAGCTTGCGCGGCTGCCGCAACAGCTCGCCGGCCCACGACCAGCGCCGCAGCACCAGCAGGGCGATCCCCACGAAGCCGAGGGACCACACCATGCGGTGGGCGAGTACCTCCACCGCGCCGGCGGGCTTGAGCAGTGGCCAGAAGAGCGGGACGAGCCCCCACATCCCGTACGCGGCGAAGCCGTTCAGCAGACCTATCCGGTGTTCGCCCTTGGACTGCGCCACCACGGCCCCTCCTTCTCGCCCGGCCGCGCCCCGCGGCCCGGGTCCCACGAAGGTAACGCCGACCACCCCCGGCTGTCATACCCGTATCGCCATACGGTCATGACAGCCGGGGCCGGTGTCGCCCGAGGGGCGGGCCTTCGGCGCTGCTGTGGGTCAGGCCTTCAGCGCTGCCGTGATCGAGTCCGCGATCGGCGTGGTCGGGCGGCCGATCAGCCGGGAGAGGTCTCCGGAGGAGACCACCAGCTCGCCCTTCTCGATGCAGGCGTCGACGCCCGCGAGGATCGTGGCGAACGCCTCGGGCAGCCCGGCGCCGGTGAGGATGCCGGTGAGGGCCTCGACCGAGACGGCGTTGTTCGCTATCTCCCTGCCGGTCTGCCGGCTCAGCTCGGCCGCGTACTCGGCGAAGCTCCACGCGGTGTCGCCGCCGAGCTCGTACGTCTTGTTCTCGTGACCCTCACCGGTCAGTACGGCGACCGCGGCGGCCGCGTAGTCCGCGCGGGCGGCCGAGGACACCCGGCCCTCACCCGCGGCGTGCGTGACGGCGTTGTACTGGAGCACGGGGCCGAGCTGCTCGGTGTAGTTCTCGTTGTACCAGCCGTTGCGCAGCAGGACGTACGGCAGGCCGGAGGCGAGCAGCGCCTCCTCGGTGCCCCGGTGGTCGTCCGCCAGTGCGGCGGTCAGGCTGCCCGGCGCGCTGGTGTACGCGAGGAGCGCGGCGCCGGCGGCCTTGGCCGCGTCGATGACGACCTTGTGCTGCCCGACCCGGTCGTTGCCGATCTCGCTGCCGGAGATCAGCAGCACCTTGTCGCCGGCGGAGATGACGCCGTCGAACGTCTCCGGGGCGTTGTAGTCGGCCACGGCGATCCTCACTCCGTGTGCCGCGAACCCGGCGGCCTTCTCCTCGCTGCGTACGACGGCCGTGATCTGCTCGGCGGGAACCTTCTCCAGCAGGCCCTCGACGACGAACTTGCCGAGGTGTCCGGTCGCTCCGGTGACGACGATGCTCATGTTGAAACTCCTCCAGGGGGGCCAGTGCGCCACTAACCCTAGGAGGTGCGCTAACTCTTCGAAAGTACCCACTTTGAAGTAAGTGTCGAGTCCCAAGACGAAGGCCCGGGCCGTACGGCATGCGTACGGCCCGGGCCTTGGGGAGTCCGCGCGGAGGGTCAGCCGACGACCGTCCACGTGTCCCCGCCCGCCAGCAGCGCCGACAGGTCGCCCTTGCCGAACTGCTCGATCGCGTTGTCCAGCTGGTCGGCCATCTGCGTGTCGTAGACGGGCCGGTCGACGGAGCGGAAGACGCCGATGGGGGTGTGGTGGAGGGTGTCGGGGTCGGCGAGCCGTGAGAGGGCGAACGCGGTGGTGGGGGAGGGGGAGTGCGCGTCGTGGACGAGGACGCGGGACTCGTTCTCCGGGGTGACGGTGACCACCTTCAGATCACCGGTGGACTCGTCGCGGACGACGCCGCGGGTGCCGTCCGCGCCGAAGCGGATGGGCCGGCCGTGTTCGAGGCGGATGACGGCTTCCTCGGCCTGCCGGCGGTCCTTGAGGATGTCGAAGGCGCCGTCGTTGAAGATGTTGCAGTTCTGGTAGATCTCGACGAGGGCGGTGCCGGGGTGGGCGGCGGCCTGGCGCAGCACGTCGGTGAGGTGTTTGCGGTCGGAGTCGACGGTGCGGGCAACGAAGGAGGCTTCGGCGCCGATGGCCAGGGAGACGGGGTTGAAGGGGGCGTCCAGTGAGCCCATGGGCGTCGACTTGGTGATCTTGCCGACTTCGCTGGTGGGGGAGTACTGGCCCTTGGTAAGTCCGTAGATGCGGTTGTTGAAGAGCAGGATCTTGAGGTTGACGTTGCGGCGCAGGGCGTGGATGAGGTGGTTGCCGCCGATGGAGAGGGCGTCGCCGTCGCCGGTGACGACCCAGACGGACAGGTCGCGGCGGGAGGTGGCGAGGCCGGTGGCGATGGCGGGGGCGCGGCCGTGGATGGAGTGCATCCCGTAGGTGTTCATGTAGTACGGGAAGCGGGAGGAGCAGCCGATGCCGGAGACGAAGACGATGTTCTCCCTGGCCAGGCCGAGTTCGGGCATGAAGCCCTGGACGGCGGCCAGGATCGCGTAGTCACCGCAGCCGGGGCACCAGCGCACTTCCTGATCGGACTTGAAGTCCTTCATGGACTGCCTGGCCTCGGCCTTGGGGACGAGCGAGAGCGCCTCGATCGTGCCCGTGCCTTCCCCGGACGAGCCGGACGCACCGGTCGTCGTCTCAGCCATCGATGGCCTCCTTGAGAGCCGCGGCGAGCTGCTCCGCCTTGAACGGCATGCCGTTCACCTGGTTGTACGAGTGGGCGTCGACCAGGTACTTCGCCCGGATGAGCGTGGCGAGCTGCCCGAGGTTCATCTCGGGAATCATCACCTTGTCATAACGCTTCAGCACGGCACCCAGATTCCGCGGGAAGGGGTTGAGGTGCCGCAGATGCGCCTGCGCGATCGACTCCCCGGCGGTCCGCAGCCGTCTGACGGCGGCGGTGATGGGTCCGTAGGTGGATCCCCAGCCGAGGACGAGGGTCCGTGCGTGGTGCGGGTCGTCGACGTCGAGGTCGGGGATGTCGATGCCGTCGATCTTGGCCTGGCGGGTGCGGACCATGAAGTCGTGGTTGGCGGGGTCGTAGGAGATGTTGCCGGTGCCGTCCTGTTTCTCGATGCCGCCGATGCGGTGTTCCAGGCCGGGTGTGCCGGGGATCGCCCAGGGACGGGCGAGGGTGTGCGGGTCGCGTTTGTAGGGCCAGAAGACGTCGGTGCCGTCGTCGAGGGTGTGGTTGGGGCCCTGGGCGAACTGCACGGTCAGGTCGGGCAGTTCGTCGGGTTCGGGGATGCGCCAGGGTTCGGAGCCGTTGGCGAGGTAGCCGTCGGAGAGCAGGAAGACCGGGGTGCGGTAGGTGAGGGCGATGCGGGCGGCCTCGAGGGCGGCGTGGAAGCAGTCGGCGGGGGTGCGCGGGGCGATCACGGGGACGGGGGCCTCGCCGTTGCGGCCGAACATGGCCTGGAGCAGGTCGGCCTGTTCGGTCTTGGTGGGCAGGCCGGTGGAGGGGCCGCCGCGCTGGATGTCGACGATGAGCAGGGGCAGTTCCAGGGAGACCGCCAGGCCGATGGTCTCGGACTTCAGTGCCACGCCGGGGCCGGAGGTGGTGGTGACGGCGAGGGAGCCGCCGAAGGCGGCGCCCAGGGCGGCGCCGATTCCGGCGATCTCGTCCTCGGCCTGGAAGGTGCGTACGCCGAAGTTCTTGTGGCGGCTGAGTTCGTGGAGGATGTCGGAGGCGGGGGTGATCGGGTAGGAACCGAGGTAGAGGGGCAGGTCGGCCTGCCGGGAGGCGGCGATCAGTCCGTAGGACAGGGCGAGGTTGCCGGAGATGTTGCGGTAGAGGCCGGGCGGGAACGCGGTGGCGGCGGGTGCGACCTCGTAGGAGACGGCGAAGTCCTCGGTGGTCTCGCCGAAGTTCCAGCCGGCCCGGAAGGCGGCGATGTTCGCGGCGGCGATGTCGGGCTTCTTGGCGAACTTGGTGGTCAGGAACTTCTCGGTGCCCTCGGTGGGCCGGTGGTACATCCAGGACAGCAGGCCGAGGGCGAACATGTTCTTGCTGCGTTCGGCCTCTTTGCGGGTGAGGTCGAAGTCCTTGAGTGCCTCGACCGTCAGCGTGGTCAGGGGGACGGGGTGGACGCTGTAGCCGTCCAGGGAGCCGTCCTCCAGCGGGCTGGTGGTGTAGCCGACCTTCTGCATCGCCCGTCTGGTGAACTCGTCGGTGTTGACGATGATCTCCGCGCCGCGGGGCACGTCGGCGATGTTGGCCTTCAGCGCGGCGGGGTTCATGGCGACCAGCACGTTGGGCGCGTCGCCGGGCGTGAGGATGTCGTGGTCGGCGAAGTGCAGCTGGAAGCTGGAGACGCCGGGCAGGGTGCCGGCAGGGGCGCGGATCTCCGCGGGGAAGTTCGGCAGCGTCGACAGATCGTTGCCGAACGACGCGGTCTCGGAGGTGAAACGGTCACCCGTGAGCTGCATACCGTCACCGGAGTCCCCGGCGAACCGAATGATCACCCGATCGAGGCGCCGGACGTCCTTGCTCCCCGTCGGTTTGCGCTGTTCTCCCAGAACGGCCTCGTCGGCCTGCTCCGCTGGGCTGCTGACCTGGCTGGTCACTGAACTTGACCTCCCTTGAGGCGGCTGTCCGGGAACGACCGTCCCAGCGGCCCTCCCGAGACCAACCCTACGTCGGTGCTGCGGACCTTCCTGGACCGTTCGACTGTTCGACGCGCATTTTTCGCCCCCCGCCGATCCTGACCCGTCCCACCCCGCACACCCGCTGAACCGCCACAGGAGACGCTCCCCCGGAAGCGACGGTTCTAGTACTGACGGACCCGGCGCTCAGGGGGACAGGGGGCGGACATCCGCCGTTCCGGGGGTGACCGGGGGTGGTGGGGGACGGGCAGGGGGTGACCGGTCAGGAGTTCAGATACGTGAGGACCGCCAGCACACGCCGGTGGTCCCCGTCGCTCGGGGACAGCCCGAGCTTCAGGAAGATATTGCTGACGTGCTTCTCCACGGCGCCGTCGCTCACCACCAGCTGGCGGGCGATCGCGGAGTTGGTCCGCCCCTCCGCCATCAGCCCCAGCACCTCGCGCTCCCTCGGCGTGAGCCCCGCGAGCACGTCCTGCTTGCGGCTGCGCCCGAGCAACTGGGCCACCACCTCGGGGTCGAGCGCGGTCCCCCCGCCCGCCACCCGCACCACCGCGTCGACGAACTCCCGCACGTCCGCCACCCGGTCCTTCAGCAGATACCCGACGCCCCGGCTGGACGCGGCGAGCAGCTCGGTGGCGTACCGCTCCTCCACATACTGCGACAGCACGAGCACCCCGAGCCGCGGGTGCTGCTTCCGCAGCTGTACGGCGGCCCGCACGCCCTCGTCGGTATGGGTCGGCGGCATCCGCACATCGGCGACGACGACATCGGGCAGCTCCCCCTGCGCCGCGAACTCACCGATCGTCTTGATCAACGCGTTGCCGTCCCCGACCCCCGCGACGACGTCATGCCCCCGGTCGGTCAACAGCCGGGTGAGCCCCTCCCGCAACAGCACCGAATCCTCGGCGATGACCACCCGCACCCTGTCCTCCACGAACCCATCCCCCCGCAGCACCGGAGCCGGCCCTCATCCTGGCCCACCCACCCGACCGCCCCAGCATCCCAGCATTCCCGCCCCGCCCCGCCACCCCGACACCCTGACCGCAAGAACCCCGCCGGGTCTTGGCCGGTTAGGGCCCCTCCGGCGGACCTCCGGGGGAGAAGGAGCGGCGTCCGGTGCGTGCTCCCGCCGTGCCGGGGGCCGCGCCGCCGCGGAGATCCGTCAGAAGGGCCACGACACGCAGAAGCGCGCCCGGAGCCTCGAGCTCCGGACGCGCCCTGGTCCTTCCGCGACACCCGCCGGAGCGGGCGGCCGTACGCCGGTCCCTCACGGCCCGGCTGCGGGGATCACGCCCGCCAGGGCAGTTCCGCGGTCACCCGGGTGGGCCCGCCGGCCGGTGAATCCACGACCAGCACCCCGTCGACGGCCCCGAGCCGCTCCGCCAGCCCGGCGAGCCCGGACCCGGCCCCGACGTCGGCACCGCCCATCCCGTCATCGACGACCTGGAGCAGCAGCCGCCCCTCGACCTTCCACACATCCACCACGGCCCGGGACGCCCCCGCGTGCTTGCTGACGTTCTGCAGCAGCTCGGACACCGTGAAGTAGACGATCCCCTCGATCGCCGGCACCGGCCGCCCCGGCAGATCCACATCCACCACCACCGGCACCGGGCACCGAGCGGCGACCGCCGACAGCGCCGCGTCCAGCCCCCGGTCGGTCAGCACCGCCGGATGGATGCCCCGCGCCAGGTCCCGCAGCTCCCGCAGCGCCGTCTTCACCTCCCCGTGCGCGGAGTCCACCAGCCGTGCCGCCGTCTGCGGATCCTCGGTCAGCTTCTCCCTCGCCACGCCCAGATCCACGGCCAGCGCGACCAGCCGGGCCTGCGCCCCGTCGTGCAGATCCCGCTCGATGCGCCGCAGATCGGCCGCCGCCGTGTCCACCACGACCCCCCGGTCCGACTCCAGCTCCACCACGCGCGCCCCCAGCCGGGACGGTCCGAGCAGCGCGGTCACCAGCACCCGGTCCACCGTCGTCAGCCCCCGCACGATCCACGGCGTGGCCATGGTGAACATCAGCCCCACCAGCGCGGTCACCGTCACCTCGAACGGGTTGTCGAGATACACGGAGTGCCGCTCGTCCCCGTACAGCTGCACTCCGTCCTGCCCGACCCACATCGGGAAGACCCAGAACCACAGCGGATACGTCAGCATCGCCCACCCGTACGCCCAGAAGCTCAGGGCGACGACGAAGGAGAACACCGACCACGGGAACTGCACGACGGCGTACAGCGACTGCCGCCACGACGACCCGCTGCGCAGTACGGCGCCCATCCACGCGAGCGCCCCGCGCTTGCGCACCCGCAACGGCTCCGGCGCGGCGACCTCCACCCCGAGCAGCGCCCGCGCCCGCGCCCGCTCCAGCGCCCCCAGCCCCCGGCACCCGGCGAGCCCCGCCGCCAGCACCGGCACACCGAGGAACGTGATCAGCAGGCCCACCCCGAGCGACAGCATCGTCACCGCGTACGTGAACATCAGCACCCCGACGGGGAGCCCCAGCAGCACATAGCCGAACTCCCGCCAGCTACGCCCCTCCAACGGCGCCCGCAGCCCCGCCGGCAACCGACGCAGCCGCCCCGCCCCGGCCGTGTCGTCCCAGCCGCCGTACCCCTGTCCATACGCGGTTTCCACAGCCGCTCCTCCTCCTCACCCGCACTCCGACCGGAGCGCACCACGACCCGGCGTACACCCACCCTCCACGCCCCCGGCCCGCCGAACCATCCAGCCCGTCGGCGTCCCGCTCCGGGGGATATCCCCACCCCGCCTACCGCCCCCGCCAGGGCAGCTCCGCCGTGATCGTCGTCGGCCCGCCCACCGGTGAATCGATCACGAAGAGGCCGTCGACCGCGCCGAGCCGCTCCGCGAGACCGGCGATCCCCGTGCCGCCGTCGACACTCGCGCCGCCGCGCCCGTCGTCCCACACCTGGATCAGCAGCCGGTCGTCGGACCGCCAGACGTCCACGGCCGCCGACCTCGCCCCGCTGTGCTTGCTGACGTTCTGGAGCAGCTCCGAGACGGTGAAGTACGCGATCCCCTCGATCGCCGCCGCGGGCCGCGCCGGCAGATCGACCGACACCTTCACCGGAGCGGTGCACCGCGAGGCCACCGCCGACAGCGCCGCGTCCAGCCCCCGGTCGGTCAGCACCGCCGGATGGATGCCCCGCGCCAGATCCCTCAGCTCCTGAAGCGCCAGCTTCACCTCGCCGTGCGCCTCCGCCACCATCGAGGCGACGGCGTCGTCGGCCCGGCCCTCCAGCAACTTCTCCTTCGCCAGGCCGAGCCCCATCGCCAGGTTCACCAGCCGGGCCTGCGCCCCGTCGTGCAGATCCCGCTCGATGCGCCGCAGATCGGCCGCCGCCGTGTCCACCACGACCCCCCGGTCCGACTCCAGCTCCGCGATCCGCCGCTCCAGCTCGTCCGACGGCGACAACAGCGCACGCACCATCGCCCGGTCCGCGTTGGCCAGCCCCCGCACGATGTACGGCAGCACCGGCCACACCACGAACAACCCCGTGAGAGTGATCGTGAAGGTGGCGATCCCCCACGGCAGCCGGATCAGCTCGTACAGCATCGAGCGCCAGCCGACCGGGTCCTTCACGCTCATCCACACCTGCGCGACGAACCCGTCCGCGCCGCCCCGCAACGGCAGCGGACTCGGCTCGTCCACCCGCACCCCCAGCAGCGCCCGCGCCCGTATCCGCTCCAGCTTGCCCAGCTGCCGCGCCCCCAGCAGCGCGGCCGCGAGCAGCGGGAAACCGATCACCGTCAGCGTCAGGAAGACACTCGTGAACAGCACCGTCGTCACGAAGGTGAAGCCGATCAGCGCCAGCGGGAGATTGGTCAGCAGATGCGCGATCTCCTTCCACGTGTGCGCCTCGAACGCGAGGCGCGCCGGCGGCAACGGTTCGGAGGGCGTGTGGCTGGAGGGCAACGGCCGCCCGGACGGCCGTCCACGGCCGGTCGAGGGGGAAAGGGGCTCGGTCATGGCCCCAGCCTGCCCGCCCCCGACCCGCCGGCGCCATGAGGCGGACCGCCCGGCCCCCCTGGGGAAAACCCCACCCGTCGCCGCAGGCGTCCTCCCCGCCCCACCGCCCCTCCGCCCGCCCGCCCCGTCGCCCCGGCCGCACCCTTCGCCCCGGCCCGGCCGCCCTCTTCGCTCCGCCTGGCCGTCACCCCGGCCCGGCGACCGGACCCCAGGTCACGGCCCTGCGCATGCCGAGCTGTGACGGGCTGCTTACGGTCTCTTTAGCAGGGCCTAGACTCCCGTGCGTACAGATCGTCGAACAGCGACGTATGTATGGCGTACGGAGCGCGTACGTACAGGTCGCCAGGTGAGGGAGCGAGGGGCGGACGTGCCGGAACCGACCGTCGCCGTCGCGGCGGAGTACGTCGTGGCGGCGGACTACTTCCAGTCCTACTCGGTGGTCGGACTGCTCGCCGCCGTGGGCGTGCTCTTCGTGGCCATCGCCTTCGGCGCGGGACGCCTGCTGCGCCCCGAGGTCCCCACCCGGGAGAAGCTCCTGACGTACGAGTGCGGCGTCGACCCCGTCGGCGAGCACTGGGCCCACACCCAGGTCCGCTACTACGTGTACGCCTTCCTCTACGTCATCTTCGCCATCGACTCGATCTTCCTCTTCCCCTGGGCGACCGTGTTCGCCGACGACGGCTACGGCGCGACCACGCTGGTGGAGATGTTCGTCTTCCTCGGCTTCCTCGCCGTCGGCCTGCTCTACGCATACAAGAAGGGCGTCCTGGCATGGACGTGACGCCAGAAACGACCGCCGCCGCGCAGTCCGCTCCGCGGCCCGCCGAACGGTCCACCCCGCAGCCCGTGTCCCTCCCCGAGCCGAAGCGGCTGGGCGCCCTCGCCCGCCTCGCCCCCGAGCCGATGAAGGTGATCCTCAACTGGGGTCGCCGCTATTCCCTCTGGGTCTTCAACTTCGGCCTGGCCTGCTGCGCGATCGAGTTCATCGCCGCGTCGATGGCCCGCCACGACTTCATCCGCCTCGGCGTCATCCCCTTCGCGCCGGGCCCCCGCCAGGCCGACCTGATGGTCGTGTCCGGCACGGTCACGGACAAGATGGCCCCGGCCGTCAAGCGCCTCTACGAGCAGATGCCGGAACCGAAGTACGTCATCTCCTTCGGCGCCTGCTCCAACTGCGGCGGCCCCTACTGGGACTCCTACTCGGTGACCAAGGGCGTCGACCAGATCATCCCCGTCGACGTCTACGTCCCCGGCTGCCCGCCCCGCCCCGAGGCCCTCCTCCAGGGCATCCTGAAACTCCAGGAGAAGATCGCGAAGGAGTCCCTGGGCGAGCGGTACGGCAACGGAACGGGCACCGCGGCCGGCGGGACCACCGCGTCCTCGGCGCCGGCCGAGACCCCGGCCCCCGCCCGCCCGTCACCGGCGGCCCTCCAGAGCGACCTGGTGAAGCCGCCGGCCCCGCCGACCACCACCGGCGGGAACGACGGCTCCACCGGGGAGGGGGAGCGGTGACCGGCTGGCTTCCCGCCCCCGCCGAGGAACTCTTCGGCGCGGACGCCACCGCCGAGGAGTCGTACGACGTCCTCACCGTGGACGTCCCCTCCGGCTCCTGGATCCAGGCCCTGAGCACCGCCCGCACCACCCTGGGCTGCACCTACTTCGACTGGCTGAGCGCCGTCGACGAACCCGGCACCGGATTCCGGGTGTCGGCCCATGTCGTGGCCCTGGCCCCGGTCCGCCGGCTCCTCGTGCGCACCACGGTCCCGCACGAGTCCCCGGTGCTGCCCACCGCCGTGGACGTCTACGCCGGTGCCGCCTGGCACGAACGCGAGACCCACGAGATGTTCGGCGTCCGCTTCGAGGGCCACCCCGGGCTGGACCACCTCCTCCTCCCCGAGAACTTCGAGGGCCACCCCCTGCGCAAGGACTTCGTCCTGGCCGCCCGTGTCGCCAAGGCATGGCCCGGCGCCAAGGAACCCGGCGAGTCCGAGCACGGCGGCCCCAAGCGCCGCCAGATGCTCCCGCCCGGCGTCCCCGACCCCAACGAGTGGGGCCCCCTCAAGGGCCAGCTCCCCCCGGCCCCCGCCCGCCCCACCCGCGCCCCCGGCGAGCGCCCCGCCCGAGCCGCCGCCGGCGACCGCCCCGTACGCCGCGCCCGCACCGCCTCCGCCGGCTCCGCGAGCCAGACGCCCGCGGCGTCGCCCCCGGAAACGCCGGGCACCCCGGCCCCTGCGACACCCCCGCGCCGTACCCGCACGGCGGCCGAGGGTTCGGCGAGCCAGGCGCCCGCCGCGTCGGCGCCTGCGGAAGCGCCGGGTGCTCCGGGCGCACCTGCTCCGTCGGCGCCTGCGGAAGCGCCGGGTGCTCCGGGCGCACCTGCTCCGTCGGCGCCTGCGGAAGCGCCGGGTGCTCCGGGCGCACCTGCTCCGTCGGCG
>NZ_JBWKAJ010000013.1:194739-229899 GCF_056437585.1 Streptomyces sp. NPDC042364
GGCACCCCCGCGCCGTACCCGCACGGCGGCCGAGGGTTCGGCGAGCCAGGCGCCCGCCGCGTCGGCGCCCGAGGCAGCGCCCGCTCCCGTGACCCCGCGCCGCAGCCGTACCGCCTCCGGTGGCTCGGCGAGTCAGCGCACCCGGTCGACCGAGGCCCCCGGCGGCGCCGAGCCCCCGGCGGAGCGCCGCCCCGCACGCCCCGCCCCACGCAGCAGCGACGCCCCCTGGCACCACGCCCGCCCGGCCTTCGAGGAGCCGAAGCCGGAAGGCGCCCGGGAGCCGAAGCCCACGCCTGAGGCCGGTGCCGATGAGGCCGGTGCCGACCCGGAGGCCAAGCCCGCGCCACAGTCTGAGCCCCGGCCGGGGGTGGAGCCCGTGCCCCGGCCCCAGCCTGAGCCGGGGGTGCAGCCCGCCCCCCAGCCCCAGCCGGAGGCCAAGCCCGCGCCGGACGCTCAGCCCGAGCCGACGGCCGATCCGGCGGCGGCCGAACCGCCGACGACAGTCGAACCGCCGGCGACGGCCGAACCGGCGGCGGACCGGTCCGAGTCGCCCGGCACCTCCGACGGCGGCGCGACCGGGAACGAGAGCACGACGCCCGGCGACGAGGACCCCGACGAACCGCCCGCCCCCGAACCGCCCACCACGCCCGAACCCCCCGCAGGAGGCCCGCGGTGAACGACGCCCTCGACGTCGCCCTGCGACTCCTGCTCGTCTTCGTCGTCTTCCTCACGTTCCCCCTGATCATCGGTCAGACGGAACACAAGGTGATGGCCCACATGCAGGGCCGCCTCGGCCCCATGTACGCCGGCGGCTTCCACGGCTGGGCCCAGCTCGTCGCCGACGGCGTGAAGTTCGCCCAGAAGGAAGACGTCGTCCCGGCCGGCGCGGACCGCCGTATCTTCCAGCTCGCCCCGGCCGTGGCCCTCCTGCCCTACCTCCTCGTCCTCCTCGCCATCCCCATCGGCCCCGGCGAGGGCGCCGTCGGCGAGGTCATCGACGCGGGCATCTTCTTCGTCCTCGCCGTGATGGGCGTGGGCGTCCTCGGCTCCCTCATGGCCGGCTGGGCCTCCGCGAACAAGTTCTCCCTCCTCGGCGGCCTCCGCACCGCCGCCCAGCTCCTCGCCTATGAACTCCCCATGCTCCTGACGGCCGCCTCGGTGGCGATGGCGGCCGGCACGGTCTCCCTCGTCGGCATCGTCGACGCGTTCGAGTGGTGGTGGCTCCCCTGGCAGATCGTCGGCGCGATCGTCTTCTTCGTCGCCGGCCTCGCCGAACTCCAGCGCCCGCCCTTCGACATGCCCGTCGCCGACTCGGAGATCATCTTCGGCGCCTACACCGAGTACACCGGCCTCCGCTTCGCCCTGTTCCTCCTCGCCGAGTACGCCGGGATCGTCGTCCTGTGCGGACTGACCACCGTCCTCTTCCTCGGCGGCTGGCACGGCCCCTGGGGCGCCGACGGCCTCGGCTGGGTCTGGACCCTGCTGAAGACCGCCGTCCTCGCCTTCGTCGTCATCTGGCTCCGCGTCACCTACCCCCGCCTGCGCGAGGACCAGCTGCAGAAGCTCTCCTGGACCCTCCTCGTCCCCCTGTCCCTCGCCCAGATCGCCCTCACCGGCGTCGTCAAGGTGGTGATCCAGTAGCCATGGCTGAGTCTCGCCCGCCCACCCGGCCCCGCATCCCCGGTTCCGGCCTCGCCAAGGGGCTGGCCGTCACCCTCCGCACGATGACGCGGAAGACGGTCACCGAGCAGTACCCGGACGCCCAGCCCGAACTCCCGCCCCGCACCCGCGGTGTCATCGGCCTCTTCGAGGAGAACTGCACCGTCTGCATGCTCTGCGCCCGGGAGTGCCCGGACTGGTGCATCTACATCGACTCCCACAAGGAGACCGTCCCGCCCGCCGCCCCCGGCGGCCGCGAGCGCAGCCGCAACGTCCTCGACCGCTTCGCCATCGACTTCTCCCTCTGCATGTACTGCGGTATCTGCATCGAGGTCTGCCCCTTCGACGCCCTCTTCTGGTCCCCGGAGTTCGAGTACGCCGAGACCGACATCCGCGAACTCACCCACGAGCGCGACAAACTCCGCGAGTGGATGTGGACCGTCCCGGCCCCGCCGGCCCTCGACCCCGCCGCCGAGGAACCCAAGGAACTCACCGCCGCCCGCAAGACCGCCGAGAAACTCGCCGCCACCCGGCAGGCCGAGCAGACCGCGCAGGCCGAGCAGGCCGAGCAGGCCGCGCAAGCAGAGCAGGCCGAGCAGGCCGAGCAGACCCGGCCGGGGGAGGGGACCGCATGAGCCCCACCGCCGCCGTCGCCCTCGCCGCCACGCACCACCACCCCGCGCTGGCCGCCGTCGAGACCCGGGGCTTCCTCTCGCCGACCGGTGTCGAGATCGCCTTCCTCCTCGTCGGCCTGGTCACCCTCGGCGCCGCCCTCGTCACCGTCACCACCCGCCAGCTGGTGCACGCCGCTCTGTGGCTGGTCGTGGCGCTCGGCGGTCTCGCCGTCGAGTACCTGCTCCTGACCGCCGAGTTCATCGCCTGGGTCCAGGTCCTCATCTACGTCGGTTCCGTCGTCGTGCTCCTCCTGTTCGGCCTGATGCTCACCAGGGCCCCGATCGGCCGCTCCCCGGACGCCGACTCCGGAAACCGCTGGGCCGCCCTCACCGTCGCCGTCGCCGCTGCCGCCGCCCTCGTCTGGGTCGTCGTCGACGCCTTCCGCACCACGTGGATCGACCTCGACGGCCCCGCCGCCGGCTCGACCAAGGCCACCGGCGAAAGCCTCTTCCAGAACTGGGTCCTCCCCTTCGAGGCCCTCTCCGTCCTCCTCCTCGCCGCCCTGGTCGGCGCGATCGTCCTCTCCCGCAAGGCCAAGCCGGACCCCGGCGAACCGAAGCCCGCCACCGCGGCCGAGGCACCCGCCCCGGCCGACGCCGCCGTGCCGAAACCGGCACCCGCCCCGGACGAGACGCCCGGCTCCGCCCCCGACCCGTCCGAGGGAGGGGCCCGCTGATGCACCTCGCCTATCCCGTCGTGCTCTCCGCCCTCCTCTTCTGCACGGGCCTGTACGGCGTCCTCGCCCGCCGCAACGCGATCCTGGTCCTGATGTCCGTCGAGCTGATGCTCAACGCCGTCAACCTCAACCTCGTCGCCTTCGACGTCTGGCTCAGCAAGGCCGCCGAGGAGACCCTCCACTCCGGGCAGGCCCTCACCCTGTTCACCATCACCATCGCCGCCGCGGAGATCGGCATCGGCCTGGCCATCGTGCTCGCCGTCCACCGCAACCGCGGCACCGCCGACATCGACAAGCTCCGCGACACCGCCGAACGACCCGAGCGGAGCGAGAAGGCCGAGGCCAGCGCGTGACCACGACCACCCTCGCCGTCCTCGTCCCCCTCCTCCCCTTCCTCGGCGCCGCCGCCGGCCTGCTCCTCGGCCGCACCGCCCCCGGCTTCGTCCGCCCCCTCGCCGTACTCCCGACCCTCACCGCGTTCGCCCTGGCCGTGCTGGTCGCCGTACGCCAGGGCGGCGACAGCCCCGTCGTCGCGGCCACCCGACTCACCCCGACCGGCTCGGTCCCCATCGACCTCGCCCTGTACATCGACGGCTTCGCCGCCCTCGTCGCCGTGGTGGTCGGCCTGGTCGCCACCTGTGTGCAGATCTACTCCACGGGCTATCTGCGCGACGACCCGCGCTACCCCTCGTACGCCGCCCTCGTCTCCCTCTTCACCTCCGCGATGCTCCTCGTCGTCTACTCCGGCGACCTGATGGTGCTGCTGGTCGGCTGGGAGATCATGGGCATCTGCTCCTACTTCCTGGTCGGCCACTACTGGGAGACCCCGGAGGCCCGCGCCGCCTCCCTCAAGGCCTTCCTGGTCACCAAGCTCGGCGACGTCCCCTTCCTGATCGGCCTGTTCGCCCTCGCCGCGGACGCCGGGTCGTTCCGCATCACCCGGATCCTCGGCACCGTCGCCGACGGCGGCCTCGACCACCCGACACTGATCGCCCTGCTGCTCCTCGCCGGTGTGGCGGGCAAGTCGGCGCAGTTCCCCCTCCACACCTGGCTGCCCGACGCGATGGCCGGCCCGACGCCCGTCTCCGCGCTGATCCACGCCGCGACGATGGTCGCCGCCGGTGTCTACTTCGTCGCCCGTCTCCTCCCGGTCTTCGCCGCCTCCGCGGCGGCCCTGGTCGTCCTGGCAGTGATGGCCGCCGTCACCATGGCGGGCTCGGCCCTCGCCGCCCTCGCCCAGGACGACATCAAGCGCGTCCTCGCCTACTCGACGATCGGCCAGCTCGGCTACATGACCGGCGCCCTGGCCGTCGGCGACCGCGGTGCCGCCGTCTTCCACCTCATCTCCCACGGCGCCTTCAAGGCGCTGCTGTTCCTCGCCGCGGGCGTGATCATCCACGCCGCCGGCACCAACTCCCTGGCCGCCATGTCCCGCATGAGCAACCTCCGCGCCCGCGTCCCCGACGCCTACTGGACGATGACCGTGGCGCTCCTCGCCCTCGCCGCGATCCCGCCCTTCAGCGGCTTCTTCTCCAAGGAGTCCGTCCTCGGCGCCGCCGAGAACGCCGCCGAGGGCCACACCGAGCACATCCCCGGCGCCGCCGGCTGGACCGTCCTCGTCGCCGGCCTGCTCACGGCCCTCCTCACCGCCGCCTACGCCACCCGCCTGTGGCTGCGCACCTTCCGCGGCCAGGGCGACGAGGCCCCCGACCACGGCCGCCAGCCGCTCAGCATGACGGCGGTCCTCTGGGTGCTCGCCGTCCCGTCCCTCGCCCTCGGCGGACTCGCCTACGGCACGCTCCCCGACTGGTTCGACGGCGACGACCTGGCCCCGACCCTCACCACGTCCGTCCTCGGCACCGGCCTCGCCCTCACCGGCGGCCTCGTGACATACGCGGCCTGGCGGTACACCACGGCCCTGGCCCGCACCCCGCTGGGCGCCGTCGCGGCCCACCCGGAGGCGGACGCCGCGACCGTCGAGGCGGAGGCCATCGCCAGCCACGCGCCCGCCTACGGAGACATGGCCTCGGCACCCGACCCGACGGACCCCTCCCGGGTCCTGCTCGGCCCGCTGCACCGCCACGCAGCCGTCGGCTTCCACCTCGACGCCGCGTACACGGCCCTCTTCGTCCGCCCGGTCCAGGCCGGCGCGAGTCTCGTCCGGTTCCTCGACCGCGAGGTCGTCGACACCTACGTACACGGCGCGGGCGCCCTGCCCCGCCTGCTCGGCGCGGCCGTACGACGGGCGCAGACCGGCAATGTGCAGACCTATGTGAGCGCGCTGCTCGCCGGCACCGTCGTCCTGGTGGTCGCCGCCCTTCTCGTCGCCACGGGAGCGTGAGCAGGCGTGATCGATATCAACGAGTCCGTGATGCAGTTCCTTCTGGCGTTCGTCGTCGTCGGCCCGCTCATCGGCGCCGCCGCCGCTCTCCTGCCCGCCCCGCCGGGGCTGAAGGGGAAGTCACCCGAGCAGGCCGTGCTCCGCCACGGGATCACCGTGACCGGCGCGGTGCTCATCGCCGCGATCGTCCTCGCGGTCGGCTTCGACCACGACCATCCGTCGAAGATGCAGGCGAGCACCGACATCAGCTGGATCCCCGCACTCGACGTGCGCATCCACCTCGGCATCGACGGCATCTCCCTCCCCCTCCTGGTCCTGACCGCGCTGCTGACCTTCCTCTGCGCGCTCTACTCCTACTTCAAGCTGCCGTCGGGCCCGTCCCCGAAGGCGTTCGTCGCCCTGCTGCTCGTCCTCGAGTCCGGCACCCTCGCGACCTTCGCCGTCCTCGACCTGCTGCTGTTCTTCCTCGCGTTCGAGACGGTGCTCATCCCGATGTACTTCCTCATCGCCCGCTGGGGCGGTGAGCAACGCACGCAGGCCGCTTGGAAGTTCATCCTCTACACCCTGCTCGGTTCCGTGGTCATGCTGCTCGGCCTGCTCCTGATCGGACTCAGGGCGGGCACATTCGACATGGTGGCACTCGCCACTGACAATCACCCCGAACTGACCACATCCGTGCAGGTCATCGCCGTTCTGACGATCGGGATCGGGCTCGCGGTGAAGACCCCGATGTGGCCGCTGCACAGCTGGCTGCCGGACGCCCACACCGCCGCCCCCACCGTCGGCTCGGTCCTGCTGGCCGGCGTCCTGCTGAAGATGGGCACCTACGGGTTCGTCCGCATCCTGCTGCCGATCACCCCCGACGGCTTCCGCACCTTCGCGCCGTACCTCGCCGCCTTCGCGGTGGTCGGGATCATCTACGGTTCGCTCGCCTGCCTCGCCCTGGCCCGGCCGGGCGCGAAGGGCGACCTCAAGCGCCTCATCGCGTACTCCTCCGTCGGCCACATGGGCTTCGTGCTCCTCGGCATCGCGACCATGACCCCGACCGGCGTGAACGGCGCCCTGTTCGCCAACATCGCCCACGGCCTCATCACCGGCCTGCTGTTCTTCCTCGTCGGCGCCCTCAAGGACCGCACCGGCACCACCGACCTCGACACCCTGGCCCAGGGGACCGGCGCCGCCCTCTACGGCAGGGCGCCGCGCCTCGGCGGCCTGCTCGCCTTCGGCGCCGTCGCCTCCCTCGGACTGCCCGGCCTCGCCGGGTTCTGGGGCGAGATGCTCGCCCTGTTCGGCGCGTTCCGCCCCGCCGACGACCTCAGCCGCCCGGCCTTCCTCACCTTCATGGCGATCGGCGCGTTCGGCACGCTCCTCACCGCCGCGTACATGCTGATCGTGGTCCGCCGCGTCTGCATGGGCGGCGCCCCGCACGAGGGGCCACGGCTCGCCGACGTCCAGACGTACGAGTTCGCGGCCTGGACCCCGCTCGTCGCCCTCACCGTCCTCGCCGGCCTCTGGCCCGCGGCCCTCCTCGGCCTGACCGACCCGGCCGTGCAGCAGCTCCTCGCAGGAGGCACCCGATGAGCTCCCTGGCCCCGCTGACGGCCCCGCTGACGGCCCCCACGACGGCGCCGACGGCGGCCCAGCCGCTGGCCGAGTCCGTCGTCCAGTCCGTCGACTGGCTCGCCATCGCGCCGCCCACGATCGCCGCCGTCGTCGGCCTCGCCGTGCTCGTCACCGACCTCTTCGTGAACGACACGAAGAAGGCCCTGCTCGGCTGGGTGTCGGTCGGGGGCCTCGCCCTGTCCCTACTGGCCCTGGTGCCCCTCCTGGACGGCGACCGCGCCACCTTCTGCCTCAGCGGCAGCCCGGACGTGTGCAGCTACACCGCGGACCGCTTCACCCTCGTCATCCAGTTCATGGTGCTCGGCGGCGCCCTCCTCGCCGCCCTGCTGTCGATGACGGCCCTCAAGGACGCCGAGAGGGAACTGCCCCCGGGGGAGTTCTGGTTCCTGCTGCTGTCCTCCGCCGCGGGCGCCGCCCTCCTGCCCGCCTCCCGCGACCTCGCGACCCTCGTCGTCGCCCTGGAGGTCGCCTCGCTGCCCGCCTTCGCCCTCGTCGGCATCCGCCACGGCGACAAGCGGTCCTCCGAAGCGGCCCTGAAGTTCTTCCTGTCGTCCGTCACCGCGACCGCCGTCAGCCTCCTCGGCATCAGCTTCGTCTACGCCACCACCGGCACCCTCTACCTCACCCAGATCGCCGACCGCGTCCAGAACGTCGACGGCCAGCTCCACACCCTCACCCAGACCGGCGTCGTCCTCACCCTCATCGGCTTCGCCTTCAAGACGGCCGCCGTACCGTTCCACTTCTGGGTCCCCGACACCTATGTGGGAGCCCCCCTCCCGGTGGCCGCCTATCTGTCGGTCGTCGGCAAGGCGGTCGGATTCTCCGGGCTCGTCCTCGTCACCGTCGTCGCCCTCCCGTCGTACGCCGACGTCTGGGGCCCCGCCCTCGCCGCGCTGGCCGCCCTCACCATGACCGTCGGCAACGTCGGCGCCCTCAGACAGCAGCCCACGCGCGCGTACAGCGCCGTCCGGCTGCTCGCCTGGTCCTCCGTCGGCCAGGCCGGCTACCTCCTGGTGCCGATCGCGGCCGCCGCCTACTCCGACGACGCCGAGCAGGCCATCGGCTCCACGGTCGCCTACGCCCTGATGTACGCGGCCGTGAACCTCGGCGCCTTCGCCGTGGCCGCCCTCGTCGGCCGCACCAGGACCCTCAACCGCGTCAGCGACTACCGCGGCCTGTACGCGTCGAGCCCCCTGACCGCCCTGCTGCTGGCCTTCTTCCTGCTCTGCCTCGCCGGACTGCCGCCGGGCATCATCGGCCTGTTCGCCAAGGTCGCCGTCTTCTCGGTGGCCGTGGACGCGGGCCTCGGCTGGCTCGCCGTCGTCATGGCCGTCAACGTGGTGATCGCGCTCTTCTACTACCTCCAGTGGACCGCCCTGCTGTTCCGCGCCCCCGAGGGCGAACCCGGGACACACCGCGTCCCGCCCCCGCTCACCCTCGCGATCGCCCTCACCGGAATCATCGGCATCGCCCTCTCCGGAGCCCCCCAGCTGATCCTGCGCTTCGCCGACACCGGCCTCTTCTAGAGCCGGCCGACCGACGGGCAAGCCGACCGGCCGACGGGCACAGCCACCCCCCTCTGGCATCCGGCACGCACGCGTGGGCACCCGATGCCCCGACGCCCCGTACACGCGTGCGTGCCGAGGCGTCCGGCCGTCACTCGGACGGCCCCGCCCCGGCCCGCGCGCACAAGGGAACTAGTGCTCTCCGCCTCGCGTTGACCAGTACGGGAGGGTCCACTGAGAAGTGGAGTCAACAGCGACAGCAGACAAAGGGTTCCCCTGCCGCACGACTTGGAGGGCGTACCGTGCACCGCCGGCACAACGGGCTCAGGACCGCCGTACTCCTCGGGGGACTGTCCGCACTCATCATCGTCATAGGAAGCCTCTTCGGCCGGACCGGCCTGATCATCGCGGTCGTCCTCGCCCTCGGCACGAACGCGTACGCCTACTGGAACAGCGACAAGCTGGCTCTACGCGCGATGCGCGCCCGCCCGGTGAGCGAGTTCGAAGCCCCCGCCCTCTACCGCATGGTCCGCGAGCTCTCCACCCAGGCCCGGCAGCCCATGCCCCGCCTCTACATCTCCCCGACCGACGCCCCCAACGCGTTCGCGACCGGCCGCAACCCGCGCAACGCGGCCGTGTGCTGCACGGACGGCATCCTCCGCCTGCTCGACGAACGGGAGCTGCGCGGCGTCATCGGCCACGAGCTGAGCCATGTCTACAACCGCGACATCCTGATCTCCTCGGTCGCCGGCGCCCTCGCCTCCGTGATCATGTTCCTGGTCAACTTCGCCTGGCTGATCCCCATCGGCCGCTCCGACGACGACGACGGCCCCGGGCTCCTCGGCATGCTGCTGATCCTGATCCTGGGTCCGCTCGCGGCAAGCCTCATCCAGCTCGCGATAAGCCGCTCCCGGGAGTACGAGGCGGACGCCTCCGGCGCCCACCTCACCGGCGATCCGCTGGCCCTCGCCAGCGCCCTGCGCAAGCTCGAAGCGGGCACCAAGCGGCTCCCGCTGCCTCCGGAACCCCGCATCGAGACGGCGAGCCACATGATGATCGCGAACCCGTTCCGCCCCGGTCAGGGGCTCTCGAAGATGTTCTCCACGCACCCGCCCATGGCCGAACGCATCTCCCGACTCGAGAAGATGGCAGGTCGCCCCCAGTGAAGACGATCCTCAACATCATCTGGCTCATCCTCAGCGGCTTCTGGCTCTTCCTCGGCTACGTGGCCGCCGGACTCCTCCTCTGCATCACGATCATCGGCATCCCCTTCGGGATCGCGGCGTTCCGCATCGGCGTCTACGCCCTGTGGCCCTTCGGGTACACGGCGATCGAGCGCCGCGACGCGGGCGCGCCCTCGTTCCTCGGCAACGTCCTGTGGCTGATCCTGGCGGGCTGGTGGCTCGCGCTGACCCACATCCTCACGGGCCTGGCGCTCTGCCTCACGATCATCGGCATCCCGTTCGGCATCGCCAACTTCAAGCTCGTCCCGCTCTCCCTGATGCCCCTGGGCCGCGAGATCGTCTCCACGGACCAGCCCTTCGCCGGACGCTGGTAGACGGCCGAGCGGGGCGGTGCGGCCGCCGGGCTCGGTCATCGCCCGACCTCCGTGAGCCGCCCCCTCAACCGCGCCGCGCCCCGCCGCCGTACGACATAGGCGGCCGCGCCCTCAACGGCGCGCCCACCACCACCGCACGAAGTACGCCGCCGCCCCCGCACCCAGCACGGCGGCGCCCACCGCCACCGACACCCCGGGCAGCGCGAACGCCACGACGACACAGCCGACGAGCCCCACCACCGGCACGATCCGCGAGACCGGCGCGGAACTCAGCGTCCAGGCGGACGCGTTGGCGACCGCGTAGTACGCGAGCACGCCGAACGAGGAGAAGCCGATCGCGCCCCGGACGTCGACGGTCGCGGCCAGGACGGCGACCACCGCGCCGACGGCCAGTTCCGCCCGGTGCGGCACCTGGAACCGCGGATGCACGGCGGCCAGGGCCCCCGGCAGATGCCGGTCCCGTGCCATGGCGAGCGTCGTCCGCGAGACCCCCAGGATCAGCGCCAGCAGCGACCCCAGCGCGGCCACCGCCGCACCGACCCGCACCACCGGCACCAGCCCCGGCACCCCGGCCGCCCGCACCGCATCGGCCAGCGGGGCCGACGCCTGCCCGAGCCCGCCCGGCCCCAGCACGGACAGCACGGCCACGGCGACAGCCGCGTACACCACGAGCGTGATGCCGAGCGCGAGGGGGATGGCGCGCGGGATGGTGCGCGCGGGGTCCCGTACCTCCTCGCCCAGGGTCGCGATCCGCGCGTACCCGGCGAACGCGAAGAACAGCAGGCCCGCCGCCTGGAGCACCCCGCCCACGCCGCCCGACGCCCCGATGTCCAGCCGCCCCGCGTCGGACCGGGCGGACGTGAGGCACACGACCACCACGGCGGCGAGGACCGCCAGCACCACGGCGACGATCGCCCGCGTCAGCCAGGCCGACTTCTGGACGCCGCCGTAGTTCACGGCGGTCAGCGCGACCACGGCGGCCACGGCCACGGCGTGCGCCTGCTCGGGCCAGACGTACGCCCCCACGGTGAGCGCCATCGCCGCGCACGAGGCGGTCTTGCCGACGACGAAGGACCAGCCGGCCAGATACCCCCAGAAGGCGCCGAGCCGCTCACGCCCGTACACATAGGTGCCGCCCGAGGCGGGGTACACGGCCGCGAGCCGCGCGGAGGACATGGCGTTGCAGTAGGCGACGACGGCCGCGAGCGCGAGACCGAGCAGCAGCCCCGATCCGGCGGCGTGCGCCGCGGGCCCCAGGGCCGCGAAGACGCCCGCGCCGATCATCGAGCCGAGGCCGATGACCACCGCGTCACCGACCCCGAGCGTGCGCGGCAGTCGGGCCTCCGAAACCGGCTGTGTCATGAGCCGCACCCTACTGACCGGCGCAACCGGCGGACATCGCGGAGGCGTCCTCCAGGACAACAGAGCACGACGACCGGGTGTCCGGCGCGAGGAACCGCCCCAGGGCCACGTACGGGCCCTCCCGGGACCACGTGACGGAGACGACACCCCGGGCGCGGGACAGGCACGGCACGAAGGGGCAGGTTCACGGCATGAGCATCATCGGCTGGATCGTTCTGGGGCTGTTGGCCGGCGCCATCGCCAAATTCCTGCTGCCCGGCCGAGACCCCGGCGGCTTCATCGGCACGACCCTTATCGGCGTCGCGGGAGCGTTCACCGGCGGCTGGATCTCCGCCCGCTGGCTGGACCACCCGATCACCAAGGACTTCTACGACGGCGCCACCTGGGCGGCCGCGATAGGCGGTTCCCTGGTCCTGCTGATCGCCTACCGCCTGCTGTTCGGCCACTCCCGGCGCTGAGGACCACCGCACGGAGAACGGGTGGGCCCTCGGCTCCGGCCGAGTGCCCACTCGCCACGCGGTACCCGCCCTGCGACTCCTGCTGGTACTGCTACCGGTAGTTGACGAACTGGATCGCGAAGTCGAAGTCCTTGCCCTTGAGGAGGGCGATCACGGACTGCAGGTCGTCACGGCTCTTGGAGCTCACCCGGAGCTCGTCGCCCTGGACCTGGGCCTTGACGCCCTTGGGGCCCTCGTCGCGGATGATCTTCGCCACCTTCTTGGCGTTCTCCTGGGAGATGCCCTCCTGGATCTCCGCGAAGATCTTGTACTCCTTGCCGGACAGCTGGGGCTCACCCGCCTCCAGCGCCTTCAGCGAGATCCCCCGCTTGATCAGCTTGGACTGGAAGACGTCGAGGACGGCCTTCACCCGGTCCTCGGAGTTCGCCTCCATCAGGATCTTCTCGCCGGACCACGAGATCGAGGCGCCGACGCCCTTGAAGTCGTAGCGCTGCGAGATCTCCTTGGCGGCCTGGTTGAGGGCGTTGTCGACCTCCTGCCGCTCGACCTTCGAGACGATGTCGAAACTGGAGTCGGCCATGTCCTGTGGCTCCTTGTATCGGGGTTTCGGGGGCGTGCCGGGACCATCGGGTACGTGTCGGCGCGCACGCAAAGGCGCCCGCCGAGCCCGGTGTCAGGTCCCGCGCCGCATCCGGACAAGCCTAGCCACCCAGCCCCCTCCGAGTGCTGATCAATCAGGTGGCGAAGCACCCCCGGGCATCAGGTATCGTTTACGTCGTCGCCACGGAGCACCGCCGAAAAGCGGTTCGAAGGGCGGCAAATCCCAGGCGGTGTGCCCGAGTGGCCAATGGGAGCGGACTGTAAATCCGTCGGCTTAGCCTACCCAGGTTCGAATCCTGGCGCCGCCACGTGGATAGAAGGGCCCGTGACCAGCAGGAATGCTGATCACGGGCCCTTCTGCTGTTCAGGTTGGCTGTGGGGCGCTTTCTACAGCTTTGCCCCGCCTTGTCTCACCCTGATTCGCCTGTTGACCAGTGCGTGTGGGGCATCTGTGGGGCACGTCGTCACGCCCAATGCTCCAGCGCCGCGTCAATTCGGGCGTTCGCCATGGCCGTAGCTCCGTCCAGGCACTTCGCGTAGACCTTCAACAGGACGGCCACCGAGTGGCCGGCGCGCCGTGCGACCTCCACCGGGTCGACCCCGGAGTTCAGCCAAAGGGACACGCACGCGTGACGAAGATCATATGGGCGTGCGGCGAGCGGTGAGGCGTGCTGCTGCGGCGTGAGCGCCTTCCGGCGGGCGCGGGCCCACACCTCGCCGTAGCCGCTCTCCTGTACGAGTCCGCCGCGCGCCGTGCGGAACAGTCGACCGTCAGGCGCGACGCCGTGGGCCTGGATGTGCTCGCGGAGCATGGCGGTGAAGTGCGGCGGGATGGGAACGTGTCGGATCTCCCGTTCCGGGCGCCACTTCAGCCCTCGCGTGTCGTGCGGGTCGCCGGAGTCGGTCCAGCCGCGACCGACGCGGGGACGGGAACCGTCCAGGTGCAGCGTGCCCCACCCCGACGCGGGCAACTCGCAGTTCTCATGGCGCAGCCAGACGGCCTCAGCGGGGCGCAGGGCCGCGTGGTAGAGGCACCCGAAGAACGCCCTTAGGCGCTCACCGCGGGCGCCCTGCGCGGCGACCGCATCGAGCAGCGTGCGCGCTTGGCGAGGGTTGACCACACAGCCGGGGTCGATCCCGTCGGTGGTCGGTGGGATCACCCACTGAACCTGGGTGAGTGGGTTGTGGGGCAGGCGCCGGGCCTCGACCGCGAACCCCAGCGCGTTGTGGAAGACGGCGCGCTTGCGCTTCACGGTCGATGCGGCGGCTTTCTTGCCGTCCAGGCGCTGAGTGAAGGCGGTCAGCACCTTGCGCATCACGAGGGGGTCGTCCAGGGCGCTGACGGGCATCGCGTTGCGCTCCACCCACGCGAGGACGCGCGCGACTTCGGCCGGCGGGTCCTCGGTCCAGCGGTTGAAGTTGAACGCCCAGCTGTACAGGGCCTGACGCAGGACCCGCGGATCGGGCATGCCGCGACGACTGGTCACCAGTACCGGCATGGCTGTGGCCATGGTGTCGGCGAGTCCCGTACGGGTCTTCGCGGGCGCGGTCGGCCACTTCATCTCGATGTAGTCGCGTGCGTGCTGGTAGCACGTCACATCGTTGCGCTGCCGGATCTCCCTGACCGGCACGCCGGTCGCCTCGTCGAAGGGCTCACCGCCGTTGACGGCGGTCAGGAGTTCGGCGCGACGACTGTCGGCGAGGGTCTTGGTGGCGAACGTCTGCGAGTGCGGGGTGTCGCCCACTTTCCAGCGCAGTTCGGCTGAGGACTGGCCCCGGTCCTTGCGCTGACGGACGGCCCAGATTCGAACGTCGTACGTGGTGCCCACGCGGGTCCTTCCATGAGAACGGGCCCGCCGTGAGGCGGGCCCGTGGTCGAGCTGTCGTTGGTCAGGGGCGGTCAGTAGGCGGGGCGTTCAAGGTTGTCCCACCACTCGTCAAGGTCGGCACGGCGGCAACGGATCTGGCCGTTGGGCAGCTTGACGAGCTTGGGAGCCTTGCCGCGGGCGCGCATGCGGTAGAAGGCGGCGCGGCTCATCTCGATCTCTTCGAGGACTTCGGGGAGCTTGAGCATCTTGGTGCCAGCCAAGGCGGTGACTCCTTCAGGGCTTCGATCTGTGGGGAGAGCGACGGGCTTGGGCTTGGCGGGGAGCCTGCGCCTGTCCGAGGTGCGGATTTCTGCGTCATTGCGTCATCAGCGTCATTCGGGCTTCTGACCTGGGGGTTTGTGTGACGCAGTAGCTAGGGGGTGCGTCATCGCAGCGTCATGGCCTGCGTCATCGGGTGACGCAGATGACGCAGGATGACGCAGGCACGGCCGCCTGCGTCATCCTTGTCGCCGCAGGCCAGGGGCTGTTTCTCCGCCCGTATGACGCAGATGACGCAGCGTTTCCCCTCTTAGGACAACCGAGGGGGTGTCTGTTGTCGTCTGGTGTGCCTCACAGCGTGAAAGATGGAGCCGCGTCGCGGCGCGACCTTTGGGCGGCGCAAGCGCCGAACAGCAAGAGGAGCACGCCCCGCGCCGGTGCTCCTCTTGCTTGTCCATGCGAGCGGCGGCGCGGTCAGAGA
Organism: Streptomyces sp. NPDC042364; assembly: GCF_056437585.1. NCBI lineage: Bacteria > Bacillati > Actinomycetota > Actinomycetes > Kitasatosporales > Streptomycetaceae > Streptomyces > Streptomyces sp. NPDC042364. Next base: position 209,765 of record NZ_JBWKAJ010000013.1, read on the forward strand.
ACGCGCTGCTGCTCGTGTGAGGGCCGGGTGACCGGGCGGGCCATTTCGAGGTAGCGGCCCTCGCTGGTGCGGCCCGTGTCGATGAGCAGGCCGCGAGCGGCAAGGGTGGGCTGTAGACGCTTGAGCCGGTCGGAGAGAACTTTCCCGGTGGTCGGCCATCCCTTGGGCAACGGGCGGCAGTCGTCGCCGCTGTAGAGGCGACTTAGGTGGTGCAGCCACTCCGTGGACGTCATCCGCTGCGCTGCGCCCGGCTCGATGGTCTCGGCGTGCTGGAGCACAGTCTGCGCGAGGAGGTCACCCTCGATGACGTCGTCGTTGAGGTCATCCAGGCTGGCCCGGTAGGCGGTGAGCGCTCCGAGACCAGTGGCCGCGTCGAGCTGCGCGCACAGGTGCGCGAAGTCCGCCATCCGTAGATCGGTGGGGGTCTCCGCCTCCACCGCGCGGACCTTGACCGTGAGGTCCAGGAGCGAGCCGAGGACGACAGGCAGCACCTCGGCGTACTCCGCCCACAGCTCCGCCTCGGTGCGCCGGACGCTAGGGCGTTCCAGCCGCAGAGGGAGGAGCCGTTCGGCGAGGTCAGGGCGGATGACGCCGACGTCGATGCCGGTGAGCAGGAGGGGGCGGCGGTAGCCGACGCGGAACACGTCTCCGTCGGTGAAGAGGGCCCGCTTGACGCTCTCGGCGCCGGTCACGACGCAGCACATCGCGTCGGACAGGTCGGGGGTCATGTGGGAGAGGTTGTCCAGGGCGGTGACCCATCCGGCCGCTACGGCCGCGATCAGGTTCTCTTCATCCTTCGGGGCCCGGCGCAGGTCACCGCTCATGCCCTCGATGATCCGCACGAGCATCCGCCCGCCGGTGGACTTCCCGGCGCCCTGCGGGCCGGTGAGGAACGGGGCGGGGACGGGCACGGACGGACCGAGACAGCCGATGAGCCACGCGATGGCCAGGCATTCGGTCTCGGCGTTGGCGAAGTTGCACAGCCGCATCAGCAGGTCGATGCCCTTGCCGTCGGTGTCCTTGACTGGCAGGGGCAGTTCCCCAGTGAGCTGCGTGCGGCGCCAGCAGACTTCGCGGGGGTCGGGGGTACGAATGTCCCACCCGGTGGGATGGATACGGACGGACTTGCCGTCGTCGCGGCCCAGGTCCAGCCACGTCGCCCCGTCGTATCCGGGGGCCACGCGGATGTGTACGGGTTGGACGTCTTCAGTCAGCGCGAGGGCTTCGATCAAGTCAAGTGCCTCCTTGAGCGCGGTGCCGTTGAACACGCCGACGCCGTCCTTGAACAGTCCGACCATGAGTTCCTGCCGGTGGCTGCCGGTCGTGCCCTGGGAGCGGATCGGGCGGGCCACGGGGTGGCCGTTGCGCTGCGCGTATACGGTCCCGTCGGCGGTGCGGAAGTAGCGGAAGTGCGCTTGCGCGTACTCGGTGATGACCTCGCGTGCTGGAGTCTTGTCGTCGTCGGACACGGTCACAGTCCCAACGTCGTGCGGGCGTTGGTCCACGCCTCGGTGCAGTGCCGCGCCGATTCGCCCTTGGCCTGCGCGGCCGTGAACAGCGTGGTGACATGGGCGTCGGCGAGGCACCCACACCGGCCATGAGTGGACAGCACGGCGAGGAACGTCCGGTAGACGGTGGCGTGGACGGCGCTGCGTGCCTCGCTGATGCGCTGTACGGCCATGGCAATGCCACGGTCCAGATAGACGGGCGTGCGGTGCGGGCATTTCCCCTGTCCGCCCCCCAGAGGCACTGTGAGCGTGTGTGGCGCCCTGCGAGAGGTGGACGGCTCCCTTACTGCCAGGGTCCGCACAGCGTCGGGGAGAGCGACTGTGACGCCGACGCCGTAACCGAGCCAACGGGCGTACGACATCGTGGACTTGATGTCGACGCCGTCGCGGACGCCGTTCACGGATCGCATGGCGCCCTTGTAGATCCAGTGCTCGCCCCGCGTGGTCGGCACGGTGCGAGTAGTGGGCAGGGTGGCGCGGGCCCAGTCGACGGCGGCGGCGTTGTCGAGGTCGACCACGGTTACCCCGGCGCCACCGGGGTGGTAGGCGACAGCGGCGGCCCTGCACCACGCCGACGCCCATGGTGGGGAGGCGAGGATACGGGGGTCGGTGGTCGCGGCGGCCCACCCGTGGCACGGGCGCGGGCAGGCGCAGGGGCCGGCGGTCTTCATGTTCGGCCGGCCGCCGCACGCGTTGTCGGCGCAGTCGGGGCAGTTGCCGAACGGCACCTTCCCTGCCCGCAGGGGCAGCACGGGGACGCCGTGCGCGGCGAGGGCGAGGGCTCGCCGGATGTGGGTCGGTTGGGTCATGCTGGATGTCTCCAGTTCCTTGAACGGGTGCTGGTGGGCAAGGGCGGCCCCGGACTTTGGCGAGACGGGGGCCGCCCTTGGCGTAGCTACTGGTGGTCGGTCAGGGTGTGGGCGTACTGCTGGCGGACGTAGGCGCGCGGGTCGCAGATGACGCCGGGTTGGTCCATGTCGAGCAGGAACGCGGCCGCGGCTTCGGCGGTTGTGGTGGCGTTGCCCTTGGCGGTGGGTTCGTCGAGCAGGGCGATGCGGTCGAGTAGGGCGGCCTTGCGGAGGTAGAACTCCCGGCCGAGATCGGTGTAGCACTCGGCGTCGGCGAGGAAGCGGGCGGTCCAGCCGATTTCGCTGTTGATGCTGGGGGCGTTCGCGTATGCCTGCTCGGGGGTGGGCCAGTCGGCGGGGGTGGGGCGGTGGTCGGCGGTGAGGTAGAGGCGGGTGCGCTTGCCGTCGCGGGTCGGGTACCTGCGTACGTCGCCGGTCGTGAACGCGGTGGTGAGCGTGGTGGTGATGCGGTTGGTGTCGGCGGGGTCGCAGATGACGCGGATTTCGAACATGTAGGGGCTCCCTGTCAGCCGTTGAAGTGGTTGCGCTTGAAGATCGCTTTGCGGATGTGGAAGGTGTTGCCGCTCTTGGCGTCGGTGGGCTTGAAGACCTGCACCGCGATGTATCCGCCGAACAGCACGGCGGCGAGGGTGACGAGCTGGGTGACGAACGCGGTCAGGGCCGTGATGAATGTGGTGAGCATGAGCAGTCCGCCGCACACGGCGAGGAACCCGACGCCTCCGAGCGCGACGTTCACGGCCGCGCGGGAGACGGGCGGCTTGGCCGCGGCCGGTTCGGTCTTGGCGGGCTCGATGGCGTAGCCGGTGACGACCCGCCCGTCGGGGAGAACGACGCTCGCGACGGTCGGCACGGTGTGCGGTTGGACGGGGGCGAGGGGCGGCGAGTAGGGGGCGATGGCGGGGGTGATCGGGGTGGGGTGGTGGACGTTCGGGGCCCGGACGGCGGGCGCCGTGTCGGTGTGCTCGGGGTACATGCGGAATCCCTTCCGGTGCTCGGTTGGGGAGGCAGGGACACCCCCTGTCGGGGTGGCTGTGGAGGGGGTTTCAGGGGTGTGACCTGGGGTGCCTCCCCGCCTCCCCGAAGCGGCGTTTTCGCTGATCAACGTGGGGGAGGCAGGGTGGGGAGGCGGTTGGGGAGTTCTCCCCGCCTCCCCGGCGCGGGAGGGTGCGCCTCCCCGCTACCCGTCGGCGGAAGCGGAAGCCTTGGTGTCGCGGTCGGCGAGGGCGCGGGCGACGTCGTCGCGGCGGACGGTCATGCGGCCGTGCGACTTGTACGCCTCCACCCCGGCGGCCTCCAGGACGCGCTTGAGGTCGCCGAAGGTCCACCCGCCGTAGGCGTCCTCGCTGAGGACCGCAAGCCGCTTGAGGACGTCCTGGGTGTAGGAGCGTTCGGCGTCGCCCATGACGCCGGCGACATCCGCGAGCGGGTCCCGCTCCTCGCCCCGGTCGATGCTGTGCAGGGTGGTGACGCCGTCGCGGATGGCCTTGGCCCGGTCGGTGATGGCCTTGGCCTCGTCGTCGTCGATGTAGTGCGTCCGCACCGTCAGCGACGACTGGCCCTTGGGGATGGTGATCCCGTCGGAGGCGACGACCAGGGTTCCCTTGTCCAGCCCCTGACGGAGCAGGTGCGGGGCGGCGCCGCCGTTGACGGCCTTCTCACCGAGCGCCATGACGGCCTGCGACTCGGTGCCCAGCGCGAGGGAAGCGCGGGTGTGGGCACCCTCGCGGACCAGCTTGGGAAGATTCTGGTCCGTTGGGTCCTGGGTGCCCTGCCACATCAGCACATCCACCGCACGCCCCTGGTTGTGGATCTTGCGGACGCCCATGAAGTACCGGGACGTGGCCTTGGACCCGCCATAGGGGCGCTTGTCGTCGTCGACGGCCGGGCACATGAACGCCACCTGCGCTTCGTCCACGACACAGATCAGCGGGTCGAACACCGCGCCGGGGTCGAGCCGCCGCGCCTCAATCCGGCGGTTCATCTCCTCCAGGACGTCCTCCACCATCTCGGTCGCCTCGATCACGTGCTCATCGGTCGGGCCCTGGATGAGCACGGTGGCCAGGCCGTCGAACATGGCCCAGTCGCCCACGCCCTTGAGGTCGGCGATCCGGAACTCAACCCGCTTGTCCAGCGCCGCCCACAACGCGAGCGCCCGAAGCGAGGCGGTCTTGCCCTGGTTCGACAGACCGGTGATCAGCAGATGCCGCTGATACAGGCTCAAGGAAGCGGCGTCGCCGCGCAGGTCCTGTCCCCAGGGGGCACGGCCCTTGGCGTAGTCGGCGGTCATCGTCTCGTCGGTGACCAGGGGGGACGGGCCGATCGGCTCATCGAGCGCCCCGGAGTCGGCGACCCACAGCCGGACGGTGCGGGCCGCTTCGGGGATGGTGATGAACACCTCGTGCTCGTGCCGGGAGAGGTTCTCGGCGAGCTTGCGGCGCCGCTGCTGCACCTCGATGGTGGACACCCCGGACGGAAGCGTGACGTCGACCTCGACCCCGCATCCGGCGATCACGATCGGGGAGAGCATCGAGGCGCCGGCGTCACCCATGTCCTTGATGGCGTTGCGCAGGGCGGGGATACCCAGGTCGCGCAGCGCCTTGACGACGATGGACGGGGTGATCGGCTCGCCCTCACCGTTGCGGACGTGGGCGGGGAGAGCCCACTGGGGCGCGGCCTGCTGCTTGCTGCCGACCGCCCACAGGGCGAGCAGGGCGAGGAACGGGCCGATCGAGATGAGCGGGCCCCACACCACCTGGACGATGGTGATGAGCAGGCCGATGAACTCGATGACCGCCATGAGCGGCGTGACGACGTCGGTGACGTCCTTGTTGGCGATGGCCAGGACGACCCCGAGGGCGACCAGTCCGCCGATGCCCATGCCGGTGCCGACCAGCGCGCCCTTGGCCGCGTCCACGGGTGAGTGGAGCAGGTCCATGCGGCGGCGGTGGCGGGCGTCGCGGAAGCGCTGCAACCGCTCCTCCCACTCCTCGGCCGCTTCCAGGTTCCCCGCGGCTTCCGCCGCGCGGATCATCCGCTCGTAGCGGGAACCGGTGCGGCCGTCCCAGGTGCGGCGGGCCACGATCCGCCCGCCGTTGAACGTGTAGAGGCCGTGCCGGACCACCGCGCGGGCAGCGGTGCGGGTGTTCTCGTGGGTGACGGCGGTCTTCACCGCGCGGCCGGAACGCACCCACAGCGGGACGGGGGCGGGCGGTGCAGGGTCGGGGACCACGGTCAGCGTGGTCACAGGGACAGGGTCGGTCGACGTTTCGAGGTTCTTGTGCAGGTGAACGACGTTGTCACCCATGACGGGAGCACTCCTGACTGCCCCAAGCGGGGCGGGAAGTCGGCGAGGGGGTCGGCGAAAGGCGCCCCGCCCGGCAACCGGGGCGGGCGGGGCGGGGATGGCTCAGCGGCTGTGGCGGGCGCGGTTCTCCGCGTGGCTGAGCTGGGACGGCTCGGTGCGCGGCCCGTCGAGCCAGCAGAACGGGCGGATGCCGTCGGCGGCCTGGAACACGCGGACGGCCGCACCGGGCAGGGCGTCGGGCAGGGCGCAGACGCGGCCCCGGTCGAGGGAAGCGAGCAGGCGGGCGGCGTGGTGCTCGCATCCGCCCGCCCCGGCATTAAAGCGGTCGAGCACGGTCACCACGACCTCACCGCCGCACGGGGTAGGGTCTTCGGGGTGCGCGGACGGGCAACGGCCGCTCGCGGGGCGCGGGTTCACCACCACCGGGACGCCTTCTTGGCGACCTTGTCGGCGGCGTGCTCGCGCACGATCCGCTGACGTTCGATGTGCAGGGCGGTGATCTCGGCCGTCAGCCGGGTGACGGCCTGCTCGGAGACGGACTCCAGCCGGTTCTCCTGCCGGGTGGCGCTCTTGCCGCGCAGGACCCGGTACGAGCCCCCGGCGAGCGCACCGAGGACTGCGCGCCGCTCGGCACTGTTCAGGGGCCACATCTCGCCCCGGCGGACCGCCTCCAACTTGCGGTTCGTCTGGCGGATCTCGCGGTCAATGCTGCGGGTGTCGGGCTTACCCATGATTCGGGACTCCTCAGAGGGTCACGGTGCGGAGCGGGAGGGGTGGGCCACGACGCGCTTCCATGCGGCGCGCAGGCGCATCTCCGATGCGGAGTGGCCGGCCGCGCGGAAGCGGATGGCCATCTCGCGGTAGGACAGGGCCGGGGTCTCGCTGTGCCGGATCTCGTCCACCAGCGCGTCAAGCGCCGCATCGGACAGAGCGTTGCCGTCCCCCGGCGGAAGCGCGGCAACAGGCTCTGTGGGGCCCCACACGGGCAGCTCCCACGCGGGTGTGACGTCGGGCGTGACGCGGGCCGTCACGCTGGTCAGCGCCCTGCCTGTGTCCTCACCGCGCCGCGCCGCCTCCAAGGTCGACCACGCCCCCGCGAGGGCTTCGGCGGTCTTGGCCTGGACGCGTGCGACGCGCGCCCCGGCGGCCGTCACGGCCGTCAGCCGGGTCTCCTCGGTGGCCGCTTCCGCCCGCAGTCGGGCCCGAGCTACGGCCGCTTCGTCGCGGGCTTCCTGCTGGATGCCCGCGATGGCCTCCAGCGCGACAGGGGTCAGCGCGGTGCGCTCCCACAACCCGTGCACCAGCCACAACGCCTTGGCCGCTACCGGCAGCCACGCCACGGCCAGCCACGCACCGCGCGACTGGTCAGCGGTCAGCGCGTGCGCGACCAGCACGCCCGTGGCGAGCAGGCCGAACGTCCAGCCAACGGCGGTCACCGGACGGCTGTGGTCGCCCTGCGCAGCGAGGCGGCGTTCGTAGGCGAGGGTGGCGAGCCATCCGCCGTCGATCCCGAGACCGACGACCAGGGCGACGGGCCACGGCATCACGGCACCGAGCCACATCACCACCACCGCGAGGGCGAGCACCATGGACACCGCCGTCATCGCGACGGCGGGCAGAACCGTCCGGGCCTTCACAGCGCACCCCCCGCCGTGAGCAGGGCCGCGAGGATGAGCAGGGCGCCGCCGGTCATGGTGAGGTCGACCGCGCGGCGCAGGGCGGTGAACTTCACCACCGCGAGCCGGGACAGTCCGGCGACGTCCGCCCCGAGATCCCTGCTGCTGACGGCGGCGGTGATCTCCTCGGCGGTCAGCGCCGCCCACAGCGGGAACCCGTGCCGACCGCGCAGGTTCGGGCGGCTCGAGCGCAGCAGCAGCCCGGCCGCCCCGACCAGCAGCACCACCCCCAACCCGCCCGCGACATAGGCGGGAAGGTTCAGGGGCAGGTCACGGGCCACGGTCCACGTGCCGGCGAGCACCGCACCGACGAACGCGAGCAATAGCCCGGTCTTGGTGTCCGTCCGTGTGATCTCCGCCTTCACTTCGGCATGCGCGGCGGTCAGCTTCGTGTGCGGGGCGCTCACGCGACACCCCCCGGCAGCATCGCGCCGACGGTGCGGTTGGCCACGTCCCGCCGCGCGGCCAGCACCCGGTTCCGGGCCCGGCGGATGCGGCGGGCGTCGACCTCGTTCGCGGGGCGGTCCATGGCCTTGATCTGCGAGTCCAACAGGTCCACCTCCGCCAGGATCAGCGGGGCCTCCAGCTCGATCGCGTCCAGCTCCGCGCTGGTCGGCTCCATCCAGTCGGCGAACGCCGTAACAGCGTCCTGAACAGTCACGATGTGCTTCATTGGGTCGTGTTCCTCTCGCAGGGGTGAACGGCCCGAACAGCGGCCCCGGTGTTCCCGCACCGGGGCCGCGCGCCGTTGGAGTTGGATGTCCGGCTCCCCTCGACCCCGCCCGTACGAGCCCCGCGCAGCACGCGGGCCCGGACGGGCGAGGCAGGCAACCGGCCGCCGCATTCACCGCGCGGCGGAAGTGGTCAGGTGACGCGTGGGGTATACCGCCGCGCCGGTCCAGCGGGGCGGCCCCGAGGGTCTTCGACGGGTCACGGGGACCTCCGATCGGAGACGAAGGGGAATCCGAGGGCTTCACCGGTGCCGTCGCCACGGCCGTCCGGTCCCGAGCCTCGAAGGTGTCGGGGCGCCCTATTCGCACTGCTCGGCGCCAGCAGAACGACCGCGAGCGGCCGTCGACGGTCCTCACCCGGCCGTCACGGGGACGGGGACTCAGGCCCCGTCGAACTTGACTCCCTGTTGAGTTCTCAAAGAACGACCAGCTCAGGGCCCCAACTGCACGAGCAATCCCGAACCGACAAGGCACCGAAGGAAGCCCAAAGAAGGACCCCTTCGACTCGCTGTCCTAGGACTGCGAGCAACCTGGGAAGAGAATGCATCGCAGTCCTAGGACTGTCAACAGTCCTAGGACTGTGTGCTTCACTGGGACATGTCGAGAGGAGTTCTGCGTGGCACCCAAGGCACCGAAGTGGCGGGACCTGGCCGACCGCTTCGGCGAGCAGATCAGGAACGGCGAGTACGAGTCTGGCCAGCAGCTTCCGCAAATTCGGGAGCTTGTGGATGCAGGCGAAGGTTCTAAGGAGACGGTCCACCGTGCGTACAAGGCACTCGAAGCTGAGGGCCTGGTGACCATGACTCGCGGTCACGGCACCGTCGTACGCCAGAAGTCGCCGCTCAAGCGGCTTGGTATCGCCCGGTACGACAAGGCGAAGTGGCGGGACGGCGACGAAGTCGCCTTCATCGCGGACCGCGTGGCGTCCGGCCGCACCTACAGCCGGAACGAGCAGACCCAGAGCGTCAGCCGGGTGAAGGCGCCGGCGGCCGTGGCCGAAGCCCACGGACTCCCCGAGGGCGCGGACGTCTACGCGCGCGCACGGCTCGTGAAGGAGGGCACCCAACCCACCCACACACTGACCAGCTACTACCGCCCCGAGCACGTGGAAGGCACGCGCATCGTCGACCCGACCCCTGGCCCGGCGGGTCGCGGCGGCGGCTTCCGTGTCCTCTATGACGCCGGGTACGAGATCGACCACATGCGCGAGGAACTGTTCGCACGCGTGCCCACCGCCGAAGAGGCTCAGCTACTCCAACTGTCACCGGGTGAGTGGGTGGTAGAACTGCACCGCACCACGTACACAGCGGACGGGACGGTCGTAGAGTTCGCCGTCGGAGTCCACGCGGCAACGCGCTTCGCGTGGTCGTACGACTTTAAGGTCCCCGACTCGGCTGCAACGGAGGGCAAGAGCAAGTGATCTCGGCTCAGGCATGGGCGGACGCTCAGCGGCTCTGGGACTTCCAGCTGATGGGCCATGAGCCGCGCCCGTGCTCGGTGGCCATAGGACTCGGCAGCCATGACCTTGGGGTGGCCGACGCCACTGCAGATCTCTTCCACCGGGGCATGGCGCCGGTCGTTCTCCTCACCGGAGCGACCAGTCGGACAACCCGCGACCGGATGCCCCGGGGCGAAGCCGAGCACTACCGGGACCGCGCGGTGGAGCTGGGTGTTCCCGCGAGCGTCATCCTCGTCGAGCCGAACGCTCGGAATACGGGCGAGAACATCCGCTTCTCCCGGGCCCTGCTCGAAGAGCGGCGCATCCCCGTCTCATCCGCCCTACTAGTCAGCAAGCCGTATGAGGAACGGCGCGCGTACGCCACAGCCCGGAAGCTTTGGCCCGAGATCGAATGGGTGAGCGCGTCCACCCCCATGACGCTCCCCGACTACGTCGACTCGATCGGGGACGCGCGTCTCGTTATTGACATGCTTGTCGGCGCTCAGCAGCGACTCATGGTGTACCCCCAGCAAGGGTTCATGATCGAGCAAGAGATTCCCGACGATGTTCTAGCCGCTTACGAGCGACTGTGCGGCGAAGGCTTCACGACCCGTCTCGTGCCCGAAACGGCAGATCGGGCCTGATGGCGGTCGGCGCGGGACCCGTTCGGCTAGGGCTCCGGTTCCGCGGCTGACGGAACGGGCTTGGGGAGGCCCCGTAGGCGGGTCGCTCGCTCACGATGGCGGCCATGCGGGGTGCTTACGAGGCAGTAGGGCGCCGACAGGGGGAAATTCCCAGGTCGTGGCGTGGTTGCCGGGCGGACAGTAAGCACGGACGAAATGACCCGCGCGAATTCAAGTCATCATGTGGCCAAAAACCAACCCTCTACTCCTGTTCGGCATTCGGCGACACGAAGCTCAAATAATCCTCAGAATATTGCTCCATGCTTGTCTGGGCCTCATTGGCCATGAAATGGTCATGGTCATGCGGGGGCGATATCAAGAGCAACGCCATCCCTCCTGCATTCTCGTCGGGCAAAATTATGGACATTTATCGCAGTGAGAGTAGGTGGAGAAGTTGCTGAAGACCGTTCTCAATCGGCGGACTGTCGCCACTCGGGCCTTTGGGATGTTGCTGGTCGGAATGTTTTCGATCGGTATTGCAGCGCCTGCATCAGCTTCTGGCGCTGACATCCTGGCGCGACCCACCGGTTGCCACTATCAAGTCTGGGAAAGGTGGGGAAGCGTCGCCAGTTGCCGGGATGACAATGGGGGCTCTTACCGAGCCCTCGCCAGGTGCAAGTACCCGGAAGGGAAGGTGCACGTCATGGTGGGCCCTTGGAAGCAGACGGGAGACTCCCGGGCTTACTGTCAGGGGGACTCCAGGCCCATTTCTGCAGGAATCGAGACCCGGGTCTAATAAAGTGACCGGATCACCCAGAGAGAGGAGTTGTGTAATGAAGAAGAAGCATTCGAGCCTTCTCGTCGCCGCGGGAATAGCGGCCTGTTTCACTCTCGGACTTCAAGGAACAGCCAATGCGGCCCCTGTGGGGTACGCGTCGGCATCGGTCGACGCAGCCATCAGGGCCTGGCCGACAGGGTGCTCCAACAGTCGGTGGGACGATGGCTGGCAGGCTCACTGCCGCAACAGCAATGGCGGGCACTACAAGGCGACCGTGACGTGCGTCCCCGACGGGGGCGGCAAGGGGATCGTGCGCTATCCCTCGGTTTGGAAGTCCACAGGAGTTTCCCACGTCGCCTGCCCGCCACTCACCTTTGCCGTGAGCGGCGGTATCATCACAAAGGCTAGTTAGCCTCAATCGGACATCAGGGTCTTTCGACTTGCTGACGGACCGGCGGGCCGCGCGATTTTCAGAGTTTACCGACCTTGAATGCGGCGTCCCGCTCCCAGAGACCCGCCTTTCGTCGGTCAGCCCGCCACCTGGCACATACGTCGTGCCGTCGGCATACCGGCCCTCCCCTGATATGTAGGCGATTTGCCACTTGTAGTGCGGCCATATGGGGTGGTTGTGGGGTAGGCAGGTTACTGACAGGCGCAAACCCCAGGTCACAGCGTGATCGCCGGACGGACTGTAAATCCGTCGGCTTAGCCTACCCAGGTTCGAATCCTGGCGCCGCCACGTGGAGGGAGACCCTCTTCGATCCGTTGAGAAGCGGATCGAAGGGGGTCTCTTCGTTGTGGGATCGCCCCCGCTCGGGTGTGACCCGGGCGAGGTGACGTGTCTCACGCGGTCCCGGCCGATGTCGACGCCGCCGGTCACGGCCGGGCAGCGGCCCGTCGTGGAAGCGCCGGCCGGTGGCCTCGGCGCGCGATCGCATGCCGCTGCGAACGCGGGGGCGGGCAGGGCCGGTTGGGGGTGCCCGCGGCGTGGCCGGTTGGGGGTGCCCGCGGCGCGTCACTCACGTCCGTGACGTGGCGCGGACAGCCGTGCCGCTCCGCGCGCGGTCACCGGGCACACTGGCCCCATGTCGTCGCGTCGCAGGAACTGCCCCGAGTGCCGTCGTGAGATCGCCGTCGTGGCCGGACGGTTCGCGCGGCACGACCCGCCGGGTGCGAGCGGGGAACTCGTGTCCTGCCACGGATCGCGCAGACCGGCCCAGATCGGGGCGGCCCAGCCCGCGCTCGACGGATACGCCGTCCCCGAGTTCCCCGGTCAGCTGCCCCTCTTCTGACCTGCTCCGCCGAGCCCTCAGTTGCCCGCCACCGACTTCACGGCCACGGAGACCGGTGTCGAACCGCTGATCGTCTCCAGGACCAGACCGGCCGTGGCCGGGGTCTCCAGGAGCTCCGCCAGGACCGCGGCCACGTCGTCGCGCGGGATGGGACCGCGCCCCGTGGACGCCTCCAGGCGTACGAGACCGGTGCCGGCGTCGTCCGTCAGCTGACCCGGGCGCAGGATCGTCCAGTCCAGGGCGTCCAGGCCCCGGACGTACGCGTCGGCCTCGCCCTTCGCCCGCTGGTACACGTCGAAGACCTCGTCGCCCTCGTGGTCCGGGTCCGCGCCCATCGACGAAACGACCAGATGACGTCGTACCCCCGCCCGCACCGCCGCGTCCGCGAACAGGACCGCCGCGCCCCGGTCCACCGTGTCCTTGCGGGCCGCGCCGCTGCCGGGGCCGGCGCCCGCCGCGAACACGGCGGCGTCCGCACCCCGCAGATGCGCGGCGACCTCCTCCACCGAGGCCGACTCCAGATCGCAGAGCACCGGCTCGGCGCCGGCCGCGCGCAGATCGTCGGCGTGCTCGGCGCGGCGGATGAGCCCCGCGACCTCGTACCCGCGCGCGACGAGCAGCCGCTCCAGCCGCAGCGCGATCTGACCATGTCCTCCAGCGATGACAATGCGCATGCTCTCGACCGTACGCCCGAACGAATGTGTTTGCCGCGCAACCATCCGGGTGCCCCAGGCGTCTCAACAATGTTCGCCGTGTCGGCGAGCGCCGGAAACATAGGGGGAAGTCATCACCGTCATGCACACATCCGTCGTACGTACGTCCGTGGCGCGCGCATCCGCCGCCGGGGCGCCCGTCTTCCGCCGCGCCTTCACCGGCGTCGGCTGCGCCGCCGCCGTGCTCGTGACGGTCGCCGCGTGCGGCACCGTCCAGAACCTCAGCGCGGGCCAGAAGGTGGACGCCGCCGTCGAGCGGCTCGGCGAACAGAAGTCGCTGGCGTTCGGCATGCGGCTCGACGCCGACCAGGACGACCTCACCGCGCTGATGGGCGAGGACGGCGAGGAAATGCCGCCGGAGATGGCGGAGTTCTTCACCGGGCTGAACATCGACGTGACGGTCAGGTCGAAGAAGCCGCTGGCGGAGTCCGGGGAGAAGGACCTCGTCGGTGTCGGCATGAAGATCTCGGGCGACGAAGGGGTCTTCACCGAATACCGGCTCGTCGGCGACTACATGTACTACCGACTCGACATGGAGGCCATGGGCGATGCGATGGGCATGCCGGTCCCGTCGCCCCAGGACCTCGACGAACTCCCCGAGAGCGAGCAGCACCTGAAGCCGCTCTTCGAGGGCGGTTGGGTCAAGATCAACACCGCCGACCTGGAGAAGGCCGGTGAGAAGGCGGGCGGCTCCGGCGGTCCGGGCGAACTCGACGCCAAGACGCAGAAGAAGATCCTGGACGCCGTACGCGGAGTCATCGCCCGCGAGGTCGACTTCAAGAGCAAGGACGGCAAGGACGGCGCCGAGGTCATCACGGCCAAGGCCAACTTCCGCGAACTGCTCACCGGAGTCTTCGACAAGCTCCAGCCGATCGAGGACGACCTGCCGCCGGGCGCCGAACTCCCCACGGCGAAGGACCTGAAGGACGCGCCGAACAAGAAGGTCGCCGTCGACTTCACCATCAAGAACGGCGACCTGACCCGGATCGAGACCGACCTCGCCGTCCTCGCCGACGACCCGAAGGGCGCCAAGGCCCCCCTGGTCCTCACCTTCGGCAAGGCCGGCGGGATCAGCGCCCCCAAGGGCGCCTCCGAGATCCCGGTCGACGACTTCGGCGGCCCCTTCGGCGGCGGCATGCTGGGCGTCTGACGCGCACTCGCCCGCCCTGGGCCGCCACGGCGACGCCCGGCCCGCCGGGGGCCGGGCGCCCCCAACGGGCCTGCCGGCCGACCGACTTCGGTGCCGGTCACCAGCACCGGCCCCGTATCCGGCATCCGTTGAGCCCACTCGGCAACACCGGGCACGCACGCGTGGAGCACACGAAGCACCCACGCGCGCGTGCCCGCACTCATGTCCACACCCCGCACACCCACACCCCGCACACCCACACCCCGCACACCCACACCCCCTACGCCCCCGAAAACGGCTTCCCCCGTCCCTGCCGAGGCAGATCCGTCACCACCCCGGCCGCCGACCCGCAGAACTCCCTCACCGCGCTGGTGCGCGCCACCACACGCCCCCGGTGCACGACGATCCGGCTGTACGCCAGGGAGAGCACGCCGGCGAGCCGGTCGCCGCGCACGGCCAGCAGCTCGGCGGGGAAGCCGGCCTCCACACGTACCTCGGGCAGGCCCAGGGCCGCCCGCGCCGCCCCGCTCACCGCGTCGTACGCGTCCTCCACGCGCAGCCCGTCCCGCGAGGCCAGCAGATAGGCGGCCTCCAGCGGATCGCCGCGCCCCACGGGGTTGGACACGTCCCGCAGCGCTCCGCTCCCCGCCGCGACCCGCACCCCGGCCGCCCGCAACAGCCGTACGGGGGCGGTCCCCAGGCCGTCCACAGTGCCGCAGCCGCCCTGAGGCAGAGAGACGACGGTCACGCCGGCGGCCGCGAGCTGGTCCGCGGCGCGGGACGCGGCCGGGGCGGGAAGGCGCGCGAGACCGGCGCACGGGCCGAGGGCCACTCCGGGGCGCAGCCCGCCCGCCATGGCCGCCAGCCGGGCGAGCCGTGCCGGGTCGTCGGCGTCGGTGTGCAGATCGACGGGACAACCGTGCTCGGAGGCGATGCCGAGCACCGCCTCGACGTACCCGGTGGGGTCCGGGTCCAGGTCGGGACACCCTCCCACCACGGAGGCGCCCATCTTCACCGCGTCCCGGAGCATCGCGAGCCCGTCCGCCCCCGCCACCCCGGTCAGCACCCGTGGCATCGCCACCGCCGTGACCTCGACGAGCCCGCGCAGCGCACGCCGTGCCCGCAGCACCGCCGCCAGCGCTCCGAGACCCTGGACGTCCCCCACGTGCACATGCGAGCGCAATGCCGTGGCCCCATGCCCGAGCTGGAGCAGTGCGGCCTCGGTGAACCGCCGCTGGACGTCCTGACCGTCGTACGGGACCGGGCCCTCGACCTCGGCCGACAGGGCCGTGTCGCCGTGGGCGTGCGGTTCGACGGGGGCGGGGAGGAGCAGATGACCGGCGAGATCCACACGCGTGACGGGGGCGCGGGACACGGCCGTACGCCCCGTCCCCAGGCTCCCCGCCGTGCCGACCGCCTCGATACGGCCGCCGCTCAGCCGGACGTCCACGACCCGGCCGTCCGTGAGCCGCGCACCGCACAGCAGCAGGGCGCCGGGTTCGTCCGGGCCCGAGGGCGGGTCGGACGAGGAGGGGGACGGCTGCGGCTGGCTGTCGGGCATCGCGCTCCCAGGGGCTCGGCGACGGCTGCACATGACGGCGGAGGCGGACAGGGACGGTCGAACTGGACGGGGACGGTAGGGCCGGGACGGAGGGGGCTGCGGGGACGTACGGGACGGCAGGCAGGGGACACAAGATCACGCAGAGTGAGACGAGCCTAGGCGGGCCGCCCGGCCTCGGCGCGGAGGAGCGCAATAGTCGTACCGGTGTGGTTCATGTGCGGTACCGGTGTCGTTTCTGCGCCGGGGCGCCACCGCGAGCACCGGGAGAACGGGCTCCGTCCGCGGCCCCCGGGGCACCGGGACAGGGGCGGCGGAAGCCCCGGCCCACCTCCCGGAAGATCCCCGCGCAGCCCGGCGAAGCGGGGCCCGGAAACGGATTTGGGCGAACGGCGGTGGGGCGTGTAATGTCTTCATCGCTCGCCCCAATAGCTCAGTCGGCAGAGCGTCTCCATGGTAAGGAGAAGGTCTACGGTTCGATTCCGTATTGGGGCTCTGGTGTGAAAGGTTCCCGCCGTCAGGCGGGGTCCGATCGCATCACAGCGGTGTAGCTCAGTCGGTAGAGCAAGCGGCTCATAATCGCTGTGTCACCGGTTCAAGTCCGGTCACCGCTACTGACAGTAGCCGATTGTGGGGTCGGTCCTTCGATCGGCTACTCTTCTATGCGTTAAACCTGTCCCATCCGTTCGTCAAGGAGCACTCACGTGGCTGCCACCGACGTCCGCCCGAAGATCACGCTGGCCTGCGTGGAGTGCAAGGAGCGGAACTACATCACCAAGAAGAACCGGCGTAACAACCCGGACCGTCTTGAGATGAAGAAGCACTGCCCGCGTTGCAACGCGCACACCGCGCACCGCGAGACGCGATAAACAAGGCTCGTACACGAGGCCGTTCCCGAGAGATCGGGGACGGCCTCGCGTCGTTGAGTGACCCGTACCGGCCGGTACTGCCGACCGGTACGGGCCAGGCCCGCGGTCGCCCGCCGAGCCCCGGCCGGCGGCCGTCGTTCCCGCTGAGCAACCAGGAGGTGCCGAGCCCATGGCGCTCGACCAGTCCTTCGTGGGGCGGTCCTACCCGCCCACCGACCCGTACGAGGTCGGCCGGGAGAAGATCCGTGAGTTCGCGGAGGCCGTGGGGGACGCCAACCCGGCGTACACGGACCCGGGCGCGGCCAAGGCGCTCGGATACCCCGATGTGATCGCCCCGCCGACGTTCGTGTTCTCGATCACGTTCAAGGCCGCGCGGCAGGTCGTCCAGGACCCCCAGCTGGGGCTCGACTACAGCCGCGTCGTGCACGGCGACCAGAAGTTCGCGTACCGGCGCCCCGTCCGGGCCGGTGACCGGCTCACCGTCACCTCGACCATCGAGGGCGTCAAGTCCCTGGCGGGCAACGACATCCTGGACGTCCGCGGCGAGGTCCACGACGAGGCGGGCGAGCACGTCGTCACCGCCTGGACCAAGCTCGTGGCCCGTGCGGCCGAAGGGGCGTGAGCACACGATGACCGCGAAGATCTCCTACGACGATGTCGAGGTCGGCACCGAACTGCCCACCCAGACCTTCGGCGTGACCCGCGCCACCCTCGTCCAGTACGCGGGGGCCTCCGGCGACTTCAACCCGATCCACTGGAACGAGAAGTTCGCCAAGGAGGTCGGCCTCCCCGACGTCATCGCGCACGGCATGTTCACCATGGCCGAGGCGATCCGCGTCGTCACCGACTGGACCGGCGACCCCGGCGCGGTCGTCGAGTACGGTGTGCGCTTCACCAAGCCCGTCGTCGTCCCCAACGACGACCAGGGCGCGACCATCGAGGTCACCGCCAAGGTCGGCGCCAAGCTCGACGACAACACCGTCCGCGTCGACCTCACCGCGATGAGTGCGGGCCAGAAGGTGCTGGGCATGTCCCGCGCGGTCGTACGCCTCGCCTGACGGGTGCCCGGAAGCGATGCGAGGGGCGCTCTCCCGGGAGGCGCCCCTTACGCATGTCCCAAGCCCCCTTGACCTAGTTAGTGATTGAGTACTAACTTTCTTGCATGGTCAGGATGAGCGCGGAGGAGAGGCGCGAGAGCGTCATCCGGGCGGCGATGAGCGAGTTCGCCCGCGGTGGCTACCACGGCACGTCGACGGAGGCCATCGCCAAGCGGGTCGGAGTGTCGCAGCCCTATCTCTTCCGGCTCTTCCCGGGCAAGA
The DNA here is from genome assembly GCF_056437585.1 of Streptomyces sp. NPDC042364. Classification (NCBI taxonomy): domain Bacteria; kingdom Bacillati; phylum Actinomycetota; class Actinomycetes; order Kitasatosporales; family Streptomycetaceae; genus Streptomyces; species Streptomyces sp. NPDC042364. Next base: position 227,572 of record NZ_JBWKAJ010000013.1, read on the forward strand.
AGGCGATCTTCCTCGCGGCCGCGGAGCGGTGCGTGGAGGACACCATCCGCACGTTCGCCGAAGCCTCCGAGGGCCTGGAGGGCGAAGAGGCCCTGCACGCCATGGCCGACGCGTACACCAAGGTCATCGCCGAACACCCCGAACGCCTGATGATGCAGATGCAGACGTACGTCGCCGTGGGAGCGGCCGAGCAGGCGGGCGACCACGAGTTCGGCGAGGCGGTACGGGCGGGCTGGATGCGCCTGTGGGACACGGTCCACCTGCCCCTGGGTGCGGACGCCGGCGAGACGACGCTCTTCCTGGCCTACGGCATGCTCGTCAACTGCCTGGTGGCCATGGGCTTCCCGCCCGAACACCGGGTCTGGGAAGGGATGTACCCGTCGGCGCGCGCCAAGGGCCGGCTGGAGAAGTGACGGCCGGTGACGGCGGATGTCGCAGTCACCGCATGCCCTCGAAAGTTATTGATCAATAGCTAACCAACACGCGCTGGGGGAGAAATGCCAAAGGAAACAGCACCCGCCACACCCACCCGCTCAGGGGCCGCCTGGGCGCTCATCGTGACCAGCGTCGCCGGATTCATGGCGTCCCTGGACAACCTGGTCGTGACGACCGCGCTGCCCTCCATCCGGGAGGATCTCGGGGGAGAGCTGCACGACCTCGAGTGGACCGTCAGCGCGTACACGCTCACCTTCGCCGTCCTGCTGATGTTCGGCGCGGCCCTGGGCGACCGGTTCGGGCGGCGGCGGCTCTTCCTCGTGGGGATCACGGTGTTCACGGCGGCCTCCGCCGCGGCGGCCGTGGCACCCGGCATCGACTCGCTGATCGCGGCCCGCGCGGTCCAGGGCGTCGGCGCCGCGATCATGATGCCGCTGACGCTCACCCTGCTCACGGCGGCGGTCCCGCCCGCGAAACGCGGGATGGCGTACGGCGTCTGGGGCGCCGTCAACGGCCTCGCCGTCGCCTCCGGGCCGCTCATCGGCGGCAGCCTCACCGAGCACATCTCCTGGCAGTGGATCTTCTGGCTGAACGTTCCGCTGGGCCTCGCCCTGCTCCCGCTCGCCCGACTCCGCCTCCGCGAGTCCCACGGCACCGGCGCCCCGCTCGACATCACCGGCACCCTGCTGGCCAGCGGCGGCCTCTTCGGCATCGTCTACGGCCTGGTCCGCGGCCCCGCCGACGGGTGGACGGCCGGCCCGGTGCTGCTGGGCCTCGTCACGGGCACCGCGCTGCTGACCGGCTTCGTGCTCCACGGCATCCGGGCTGCGAACCCCATGCTCCCGATGCGGCTGTTCCGGTCCCGCGCCTTCGCCGGCATCAACGCGGCGAGCATGCTGATGTTCCTGGGGATGTTCGGCTCGATCTTCCTGCTCAGCCAGTACATGCAGGGCGTCCTCGGATACTCGCCCACCGAGGCGGGACTGCGGATGCTGCCCTGGACCGGGATGCCGATGCTCGTCGCGCCCATCGCCGGGATCCTCGCCGACCGGATCGGCGGCCGCCCGGTCGTCGCCACGGGGCTCTTCCTCCAGGCCGCCGGACTCGGCTACCTGGCGTACGTGGTCACCACCGATGTCTCCTACGCCGCCCAGCTGCCGGGCCTCATCGTCAGCGGCATCGGTATGGCCCTCTTCTTCGCCCCCGCCTCCCACCTGGTGATGTCCAGCGTCCGCACCACCGAGCAGGGCATCGCCTCCGGCGCGAACAACGCCCTCCGCGAGGTGGGCGGTGCCCTCGGCATCGCGGTCATGTCCTCCATCTTCGCGGCGCAGGGCGGCTACGAGACGCCCCAGACCTTCGTGGACGGCCTCCGGCCCGCCCTGGTCGTGGGCGCCGCGGTGGTGGCCCTCGCGGGAGCGGCTGCCCTGGCGATACCGCGGCGGACCCCTGCCCCCACCCCCACGCCGGAGAAGCCCGCCCGCACCCCCCAAAAGGCCGCCGCGTAGCACCCGCGAGGGCGGCGCCCACCCCCACCGTCCATGGCAACCACAGGCACCCGGCCCTGGTGCCGACCGGGGGAGGCCACGCAGCCTCCAACGCCGCATTGCCGCTGCGCCCACCCGTGCCGCCCCAGCGGCACGACTGCCCGCAGCCAAGTAGGAGGCCGGTCCGGGCGTCGGTCGGGACGGCGGGTGAGTCGCGTACGGGCGTAAGGGGGTGTGTCGGGGGGTGTCCGCCCGCAGCGGTTGGCGCGTCGACTCGTCCAGCTTCTCGGAGACCGATTCCGCGCCGTTCCGAGGACGGACACCCCCCCGCGCCCCCCCCCCCCCCCCCCCCCCCCCCCGGGGCGGGGGGGGGGGGGCGCGCGGGCCGGGGGGGGGGCGGGGGCGG